>JAFGRJ010000146.1 GCA_016935235.1 Candidatus Cloacimonadota bacterium | reverse complement strand
GATGAATGTCCCGTAGGAGCTATTTCGCTATAGGCTGATTTTTTACTTATTCAGAAATACACAAAGCCGGTCTTTCATGACCGGCTTTGTGTATAAGGAACAACTAAAGTTTTCTTGACGCTGATTTCTCAACTGTAAAATCTCGCTTCGGTCAAAAAGAGGAGACTGAATCTGGCAGGAATCAGTGGAGAGTTGGTTAAACAAAGAAATATTGACAAGATTACTTTGGGTAGAAATTTATTTACCGATGTATCATTTTCACTGATAAATTTTTATATTTACCTGTCGGAAAAAATCAGAAAATCTGGAGAAAAATGTATAATATAGTATTTGATGTAGGTAATTCCCATATTGTTATCGGTATATACAGAAAGGATCATCTGGAACACTCCTGGCGATTGGAGACGGTTCATACCAAAACGGAAGACGAATATTATGTGATTCTCAGATCATTGCTTGATATCGTCCCGGTAGAGGTTTCCCAGTTTGATAAAGCTGCTTTATCCTCGGTGGTCCCTGTTCTCACGAGGGTGATCGATCATATGGTGGAGAAATATCTTCCCTGTCCCCTGCATATAGTAGATGCCTGCAGCGATCTTGGTCTGAGATTTCCCATGCCAGATCCCGGTTTCATTGGATCAGACCTGGTGGTTAATGCTTTTGCTGCCCGGGAAAAATATAAGACAAGCTGCATCATCGTCGATTTCGGAACCGCCACCACCCTGCAACTGGTGGGGAGGGACGGATTCTTTTACGGGACCATTATTGCACCTGGAATCCAGACTTCTGCAGCCAGCCTTTTTGCAAAAGCTGCCCAACTGGCTCCCATCAAACTGGAATCACCTCGTTGCCTTCTGGGTACAACTACCAGGGATGCTCTCCTGAGCGGCATCATCAACGGAAATAAACTGATGATGGAGGGCCTCATCACCAGAATCAGGAAAGAATGCAGTGATCTGGGGGAGATAAGGACTATAGCAACCGGCGGTATTTCCCATCTTGTCTGCCAGGATTCATCCCTGATCGATATAATTGATAAAACTCTGACTCTGGACGGCTTGAACCTGATACTGGAACGAATATAGATTAATGAATGGTAAAGTTCTCCTGCTGATTCCCCTTCTTCTGGTCAGTACAATCCTGAGTCCGGAAGTTTTCCTGCCTGAGATATATCTGACTGGCGTAAAACCACTGGTGAACAATCAGATAGACATTTACAAGTTCAGCAGGGGATCAACCTACTTCATGAATTCCCTAGATTTCCTGAGTGCGGTGGAAATAAAGACGGAAGCAGAAGTGAATTATGAGGACCGCATGGTGACACTGACCTTGAAAATTGGTCGTACCACCATCCATCCCCCGATCTACATTCCTCTTGACCTTTATATCGAGGAAAACTTCCGCAGCGAATTTAAACAATCCATAACCGCGATTATCAGGCAGCTTCTGGAAGACAAGGAACGGGTGAGTGACAGCGGTCTTATTCCGGAAATAGTGATAGATCTACCCAAAATAGCCCTGCCCAAGGCAGTGCGTAAATTAATGGGTAATAAAGCTGGACGATTGAATCTTGATGGAAGTCAGAAATTGACCTTCAGTGGTGGCAGCACAGTAAGGAAAACTCCTGCTAAAAGTGAAGAGGATCAAAGGGCTGATTTCAATCTGGAGATGCGGCAGGACCTGAATCTGCGTCTGCGTGGTACAATTGGGGAAAAGATCCATGTTGATGTTACCCATAATTCCTCCTCCGATGACAATATGCTAACCCAGCCCAATGATATTAATATAAGTTACCAGGGCTTTGAGGATGAAGTAGTCCATACCATTGAGGGTGGTAATATCAACCTTGCTCTCAGTGGTTCCAAGTTTATCAGCTATTCAGCTTCTTCGGAAGGACTCTTCGGGATTAAGAGTGAAATGGAAGTGGGTAACCTGAAGTTGACCACGATCATCGGTAAGGACGAAGCAAAGAAAAGTAAGCAGAAATACCGCGGTAATACTCAGGCGGACTCGGTTAATGTACCCAGTAAGAATTTCATTAAAAGACAGATCTTCTACATTGATGATCCCCAGTTGCTTTATGACCTGTATGGTCCTGAAGATACCATGAAGGATGGTTCTCCACTACCCGCATCCTGGATAGATAATGCTATCAAGACAGATGACAATGGCGCCTGGATCATTCCCAATCCGCAGTTCCTTCCTGATCCCGGAACAGTGCAGGTTTTTGTGGATGATAATAACGCCAGTAACGATGAGGGTCTGCTCAATGGTGTAGACCTGCAGGGGAACAGCTACATTTTTGAACGGCTGATCGAAGGTTCGAACTTCACAGTCGATCCTGAACTGGGCATAATCTATTTTAACAATATAATCAACAGAGAATACATGATTGGTGTAACCTATACCCGGAACGGTGGGGAACCGATCGGTGATCCCAATTCCGATCCGGTTGTGGTGAAAATGATTAAAAGGTCCAACCAGAGTTCTTCCACTGATACCTGGTTGCAATCAGCCCGTAACTTTTACAGCCTGGGCATAGAGAACATCAAGAACGAAGGTTTCAAACTGGATGTATTTTACTTCAATTCCGATAATAGCAAAAACTTCTATACCCCGGACGGGTGGCTTCTGAACGATTATCTCCGTCTGGACACCAGTAATGATGATATTATCAACAATGATGATGAGACTGTGGATCTGAGAGGGGGTTATGTCATATTCCCCTTCCTGGAACCCTTCCTGCCACTGGGGGATTCGTTGATGTACATCAATGAGGATAATGTCTATAATGAAGACTGGAAACATTATATAGCCGTAAAAGGCAGTGTGGGCAGAGATCAGATCAGCCTGGGACAGCTGAACGTTCTTCCCGGCAGTGTTGACATCAGTCTGAAATACCAGGATGGCAGGACAGTTGATCTGAAAGAAAATGTGGATTTTGTGGTTGATTACGATTTCGGGATCATTTCGATTTTGAACAGCGATGCCAAGGATAATGACAACGAACTGGACATAACCTATCAGTTTAAACCCCTCTTTGCCATCGAGAGCAAGACCCTAATGGGGATCCGGGCGGACATGGCATTCACGGACAGGATCAAGATGGGGGGGACTTTCATCTATCAATCGGAGAAAGTGTCCGAGGATCATCCCAAGATCGGTAGTGAGAACAGGAGTATCATCCTGGCAGATCTGGATGGTTCCATGGAATATGACACTCCCTTTCTTACGAGGTTTATTGACTGGCTGCCTTTAATCCGTACCGATGAGGAGTCAAACATCAGCATTTTCGGGGAAGTTGCCATGAGCCTGCCCCGAATTTACGGCAGTCCCGAGCAGCATGACAAGAAGGAAGCCTATGTTGATGACATGGAGTCTATCCTGGATTCCTATCCTCTGGGCGTAACCCGTCCCAGCTGGTCCGCTGCCAGCCACCCTCTGGATATCGATTACGGTAAAGCCGATATTTACTGGTATCAGCCCGATAATATCTATGCCCGTGATGTTTATGATGAGGAAACACTCACCAACAAGGAGGAAAGGGAAGAGATCACGGTGCTTGCCTGCAAGATAATTCCACCGGAGATCGGTAATCCCGGTACTTCGCCTAAATCCTGGGCTGGTATCATGAAATACGTGGGTAACCAGATTGATTATTCCAAGAAGAAATATATCGAGGTATTGGTGAAGGTGGACAGCATACCCACCATTCCCAATCCAGATCCGGTGATAATGCATGTGGATCTGGGCGACATCAACGAGGACTTTTACACTAATTTTGGCGGTGAAGGTTTACTGAATACCGAGGATGGAAAATATGGTGGAAATTCGGACGGTAATTTCCAGTATCAGGAAGATGTGGGTCTGGATGGGATAGCTGACGGTGATCCCGGTGACGATCCTAACGATAATCAGGATGATTCCTCTCCCATCATAGATGGTGAAGAAGAATGGCCCTTTCTGAATGGCACCGAAAACAATGGTGCGCTTGATACCGAGGATCTCGACGGTAACGGTTATCTGAATGAAACAGATATTTACTTTGAATATTCCGCGCCTTTGCTGGGAAATGAATCTCCCTATTTCATAAGTGAATACAACGGATGGGAACTCTACCGTATCCCCCTTCACAATCCCGATCCCGAATTATATCATATTGTCACAGAGGACCCGGCCCTGGAACCGGATCTGAAGAAGATCAGTTATGCCAGGGTCTGGTTTGAAGTTCAGGATAGAACCAGGATCAAGATAGTAAACATCGACCTCGTAGGTAACAAGTGGGAAGAGGCGCCCTTCCGAACTGCTGATGGTATCAATCTGGTCTCCGATCCTGCTGAGGATGAAAACATGCTGGTGGGAGTTATCGATAATCAGAAGAACGAACATTATGAATCAGCGCCGCACACTGTCATCAAGAAAGAGGGCACCACCGAGATTGAGCAGTCGCTGATCATCGATTACAACAACCTGCAGACAGGCCATATGGGATTTGCCCGGCAGAGATTCACTGATACCAGGAATCAGACCAAGGGATTGGATCTTCTGGGTTATGATAAGATCAGGTTCTGGATTTATACCGAAACTGCAGAGACAACCGGTCCGGATTCACTGATAATAAGACTGGGAGCGGATTCACTCAATTATTACGAGATCAGATATCCCACAGAGCCGCAATTAACACTGGAACAGCCGGTGATGGATAAAGACGGCTGGCGTGAACTCGAGTTTGCATTTTCCGAGATCACCTGGCTGAAGAACCTGAGTGAGTTTGGTGATACAGCCTATTCTGCTTACAAGGATTCGATTCTGGTTAAATTCAGCAAGAGGGGGCGTCCCACTCTATCCAATATCAAGGAAATATCACTGGGGATAGTGGCTTATGAGAATTTCAGTGGCAGGCTTTATTTCAATGATATCAGGGTGGCGGATCCTTACGAGGATATCGGCTTCGGTGCCCAGACCAATTTTCATACAAAATTTGCGGATTTTTCCACCCTTGATATAGATTTCAAATGGCGTACACCCAATTTTCAGACCTCTGCCTCGCGTACCCAGAGCATGACTTATGAACAGAAAACGGAACTGGGTATCTCTTCCAAATATTTTCTGAATAAATTCTTTCCGGCGGAATGGGGGCTTAATATACCTCTTACCCTGAACCGGAACTATAGCCTGGGTATACCTCGTTTCAAAGCGAATTCTGATATTTTAAGAGAAGACCTCAGTCCGGAGGAAAAGGAAAGAGAGAAGAGCGAGTCCCTCATATACAGTGCATCCTTGAATTTCAGCCAGAATAAAACACCACGCAGCAAAATCCTGGAATATACGATTAAAAATACAACCATCAATACCACAATCCAGAAAAAGTACCTGCTCAGTCCCACATCGGCTGATACAACTCTTTCTTACAGCGTCAAGCATACCTACAAGCTCAATCTCCCCAAGGATAAAATGAGCCTGCGCCTTATATCCAATTACCGTTTCTATTTCTTTCCCAATGTCTTTGAGAATACCCTGAACTACAAGGTTGAATATCCCAACCGCTGGCGCTGGGAAACCTATTCCGACTCTATACCACACTGGGTACCGCAGACGAATGTGAAGGATACCAAAACCCTGGATACGGACTCCTACATAAAATATGATATTCTCAGTGATCTGTATGCATCATATAAATTAACCACAAAACGTGATCTGATGCTGAAGCAGAAATTATACGGCTTACCACTGGGCGTGGAAAAAAACAGAACACAGACTGTAACGCTCAATTATAATCCGGATTTCATAGATAACATTTTCAATCTGAACAACGACCTCAAGATAACGTATGCCGAAGATCATAAAAAAGTCTCTTCCAGTGGGGATGACGATGACCTGTCGCTCTACAAGTATGAGGGTGATGTTGACAGAAGAATAGGTGTTGATGTGACTCTCAAGAATCGAGACCTGTTGAACAGCCTGGTTTCGAAGTTATCCAGGTCAGGAACTCCACCTCCGGGCAGGGATACCCAGCAGCCCCGGCAGGAAGTGCAACGGCAGGAACCGGAAACAGAAAAAACATTGAGAACTTCACCTCCTGATGAGAAGTTCGAGAATTATCCTGGAGAGGAGCTGAGAATTCCGGAAGAGAGACGGGAAGAATCAGAACGGGAAGAGAATATCCTGCCTCGCGAAGAGCTTCCTGGAGAAAAAGTGGATCAGGAACCGGAAAGCATTGCTCCGGAACCACCACCCGCACAGGAAAAACAGGGTGACAATGTTATGGTTAAACTGCTGGGATATCTGGCAAAGCTGGATAACATTGATATAAATTATGATAATAGTTACAGTACTGATTATGATCAAAGAGAAAATCGTCCTCCCTTTCTCTACCAGCTTGGTCTGCCTGATATATTGACAGATGAGGAATTGAACCGGAAGAGGTTTACGGATAAGATATCGGGTAATACTTCCTTGGCACTGTTAAGCAATATTACTACGGACTGGCGTTATTCCATAGAATTCGAGAAGACTTTTGGGCAGGGAGGAACTTCGGGACGTCTGACCAGGACCACTAACTTTCCTGATGTAACTGTTACCCTCATTGATTTCGAGAAATTGATCCGGGCTGAAGAGATCCTGACCAGTTCCCGCCTGTCTTCAACCTACAGGTTAACCAAAATTTACGATGAAAATCTCGTTACCAACAAGCCCAATTCTGAGAAAACCACCCAGAATTTCCAGCCCCTGCTCTCCTGGACCGGTAACTGGGTAAAGAATGTTACCAGCAGCCTGGCTTTCAACTACCGCACCGGTGAGAATCTGACCTACAGTTCCGAGACCAATCCCATCATCCGTAACGAGCAAACCTATTCTCTCAATGGCAATGTGTCCTGGTCGGTAACTGCAGCCCGTGGTCTGAAAATACCCTTCCTGAAAAAGAAACTTGCTCTGAAAAACGAGCTGACCACGAATCTGGGTGTGAGTTATGAGAAGGTATTCAACACCAAGACCACCTCGGCGGGTAAGGATGTGGAGAAGAATCTGATAAAATATTCTGTTTCTCCGGGGGCTTCCTATAAATTCAGTCAGAGCATAACCGCCGGACTGGATAGTAATTATAATTACTCCCACGATAAACAGAGTAATTTCGAGATCACTACTTTCAGCATCAGTATCTGGATTCAGATTATGTTCTGATTACTTAAGATTCCTGGGATTGTTCAGCAGCGCTATCATTGAATTATACCAGAAAATCATCCTGAGTTAATATGACAGCAGCAGATAACTTTCAGTAATGCTTTATCTGCAATATGGAGTGGAACTGAACCTCAGGTATTTGTTATCTCCTCTAAAATATGAACAATGAGTGATTGAATAAGTTCAGTAAACCCGGTCTTGTTAATGCAATGGAAGAAATGACAGTAGTATTCACATCATCTGATTACATACAAAGGAGGTTAGATGAAGACAGGATTTGCTTTTATGCTTGCTGCAGCACTGGCATCCACAATTATCCTTTCTGCACAAATCATGGGGGATAATGACATAGTGAATGCAGGTGGTCCAGGTTTTTACAGAATTCTGAATGATAATATTTACACCGTGAAAATACCTTTTCACTTCCATGATGGAAAGCCTTTAATGGAACTGGAAATCAATGGCAGCCCAGCGACCCTGATGATTGATAATGGCGTTTTGTGGGATCAGGTCTGGTTATTTGGCTCTCCCCTGGTTGATGAACTCAAATTAAGACCAGTCGAAGAATCAATGATTGGCGGTGTGGGTGAAGGCGATCCGACCCAGGCCTATACTTCCAGCAATCTGACCTTAAGATTCCCGGACATAATTTTTTATGAACAGCCCGTCCTGGTTTCTCCTCCTGCTGCTGGATTCGCTGCAATGTTTCCCGGCGCGGATGGACAACTCTGTAACACCTTCTTCAAGCATTTTATCGTTGAATTCAATTTCATTAATAATACTGTCGTTTTGCACAACCCGGATCTGTATCAATACCAGGGTAATGGCAGTAGATTACCCATGGTCGCCAATGCATCGGGTACGTACTGCATACCTTTCGGTATCACCATGCCGGATGGGAGAACCTATGATGACAGGGTGGATATCGATCTTGGGGGGATTTATCCCCTGAAAATCGCTTTAAATAACAGGCATAATATCCAGTTGCCCTCCGGTGTGCAGGAGACATTAAGTTACGGGGTGCAGGGAAGAGCTTCGGAATACAGGGGGAAAATAAAAAGCATGACCATTGGCGATTATGAGTTTGCTGATCCAACCGTGATCTTTGGAGATGAAAGAACATCAAGAATTCATCCCGATAATCTTGGAGTAATTGGATTACCTCTGTTCCGAAAATTCAATGTTATCTTTGATTATTTTAATAATGCACTTTATATAGAACCCAACGGTGATCTTGACACTCCTTTTGAATAAAATCCTTGCCTAGGTTTTACATAGAACAAGGATAGGACTGATATTAACTGGGTGATTGGCAATTGTTCATGTGCTTCCCCAGAGTGAAAAAATTGTATATTACATAATATGATAAGTTTTCTCCCAGCGCCGGAGAATCAGAGGAAAATCAGGCTCAATGCAGGCAGCAACAGTAGAGGAAGAAAAGCAAAGGATAAAAAAGAGGTGAAGAAATTCATCCAGAAATCAGATTAATCAGGAGGAAATTAAAATGGGAATGATTAAAGAATTCAAGGAATTCGCAGTAAAAGGTAATGTTATCGATATGGCGGTTGGTATCATCATTGGTGCTGCTTTCGGGAAGATCGTCTCCTCCTTCGTAGGAGACGTGATTATGCCTCCGCTGGGAGTGTTGCTGGGTGGAGTCGATTTCACCAATCTGGCACTTACCGTTAAAGGAGCTGTGGGAGAATCTCCAGCAGTAGTAATAGGTTACGGAAGGTTTATCCAGACAGTTATCGATTTTGCCATCATCGCTTTTGCTATTTTCCTGTTCGTCAAGGCAATCAACTCACTCAAGCGCAGGGAAAAAGTTGCCCCTGCAGCCCCGCCAGCACCTCCGGCTCAAGAAGTATTGCTTACCGAAATACGTGATTTACTGAAAGAGAGGAAGTGAAGCCCTTAACATATTTTACAACAGTATAATTATCTCTAATTAACCCAAGAGATTTTTGTGGAGAAAAGCTTAAACTCACATGAATCCAGGCAATGGATAAGTCAATGTTAAGTAATACCTTAGTCATATTCAGAAAAATTATCTTAGGAAAGGGCTATTTAACACCGGGAAGTATATTACAGGTTTGCATAACTTATTATGCTGTAATTTGACAGGAGATCTTGAGTGCCAAGTTTAAGAAGCCGTCTATTCTATCTCATAATGAAAAACAGCCACCTGTTCCGATTCCGGTTTAAAAAGGAAAATCATGACTGGCATACTCATCAAGCGATTCTCCGATTTCGCGAACAATGTGAGGAAGGTGTCAGAAGATTCGGCAAGCTGCCTGCCGGAATTGGCATTATTCCTGAAAGGATCGCTGGCATAACTGCAGAGTGGATCATGCCTTCCCGGGTAAAAAGTGAAAAAGTCATTTTATTCTTTCATGGTGGGGGCTATGTTTCCGGCTCGTGTTCTGATCATCGCGTCCATGTCTCCAAATTTGTCCGGGGTGCTGGTGTAGGAGCTTTGTTGTTTGAATACCGGTTAGCTCCCGAACATCCTTTTCCGGCAGCGCTCGATGATGCTCTAGAAGTATATCAATGGCTTCTGGAACAGGGTATTTTACCTCACAATATAGTATTTGCGGGAGTTTCCGCTGGAGGAGGTTTATGTCTGGCTACCCTGCTTGCCCTGAAAAAAAGGAGTATTCCTCTTCCTGCAGCGGCAGTGGTTCTCTCTCCCTGGACAGATCTTAGATGCAGTGGTAAATCCTATCACCGCAATGCCAAAAAATGCCTTTCACCGCAGGGGTCATGGACTGCCTTCAGCAGTTTTTACGCCGGTGGTCACGATCCTGGTCTGCCCTTGATTTCTCCCCTTTATGGGGATCTTCACGATTTACCTCCCCTGCTGATTTTTACGGGAGAAAACGAAATTCTGTACGATGATGCGGTATCTTTTGCCAGCAAGGCACAAGAATGTGGTGTGAAGGTTACCTTAAGAGTCGGAAAGGGATTGTTTCACTGTTATCCTGTGTGTGCTCCCCTTTTCCCGGAAGCGACCCGGGCTCTGGATGAAATCTGTACTTTCATAAACGTGAACCTGACTAACCAGGATTGCTTTAAAAACAGGCTGATTTGATCTTTACAGAGAACTTATCAGGTTATTGAAAGCTTTTAAAAGGCGGGGCGGGATGAAACCAGAAACCATTATTGGGGATTGATTGCCGGTGTTGATTAGGTCAATGGGTAAGGATTATCCTGTAGGTGAAGATCAGGATAGCGCCTTGATCACCTTGGCTGTCAAATGCTGATCCGGGCCATCCCGGTACCGACAAGTCGGGTTTTGCCTTTACACTGGAATTAAAGTGAAGTTTAATAATTATGAACCTGTTCGGAGAAAACCATGAATAGGATATTAAAATCGATGGGGAAAGCATACTATAAAGCTCTTGGTTATTATCCGGGAAGCATCGGTGGTTTGAAATTCAAACTGGACCCTTATCATATCGGATTCTGGAGAAATGTGGAAAAGGGCAGATGGGAACCTCACACCTTTAAAATCCTGTCAGAATTAATCGGTTCTGATACAATTTACTGCGATCTGGGTGCCTGGATAGGTCCTACCGTACTCTATGCTGCCAGAAAATGTCGGGAGGTTGTCTGTTTCGAACCGGATCCGGTTGCTTTTCGTTACCTGTACTGGAATATAGAACTCAATGGACTTAGCAATATAAGGGCATTCAATGGTGCACTGGCTGATTGCAATGCAATACTCAAAATGTCCAGCCTGGGGAAATGCCTGGGCGACAGCATGACCAGTCTTCTTGCTGCGGACAAAGGGGGAAACGGGATTGATGTAATAACAATGACATGGGAGAAATTTATCGAATTGTCCCATATTGATAAAATAGATTTCATTAAAATCGATATCGAGGGTGGCGAATTCCAGTTGCTGCCAGCAATGAAAAAATATCTTGTCAGTTATAAACCTGTTATCTACCTTTCCATACACCCTTTTTATCTTGATCCCGCCATAAGGAGGGAAAAAAAGCGGCAGATACTGGAACTGATGAAAATATATGGGAAATGTCTTGATATGAACCTTGTACGGTTGGATATTGATTCATTGATCAGTTCAGATAGTTATGGTAATTCCTTTCTTTTTCTGGACTGAGGTAGAATGGTATGTATCAATGAAAGATTATAAACAGTGCAATTTTCCAGGCGCGGGGGCATTGATTTGACAAAACAACTGCATTGCAGCAATGTAGATGACTGGAGAAATTGGTTGCAGGAAAATCATACTAAGGAAAATGAAATATGGTTGATTTTCTTTAAAAAGGGGACAGAAAAATCATTGCTGGACTATGAATCAGCCGTCGAGGAAGCACTTTGTTTCGGTTGGATCGACAGCATAATAAAAAAAATCGATGATATGAAATATGCCCGTAAGTTCACACCAAGGAAAGACAGAAGCCGCTGGTCGGAACTTAACAAACAGCGCGTAGCCAGATTGATCAAAAATCACCGCATGACAGCAATAGGTTTGGCAAAGGTCGAAACAGCAAAAAAAAATGGCAGCTGGGATAATAAGAGCAGAGCCGACCTCTGTTTTGATATTCCGGACGATTTTAAATCAGCATTGCATGACAATAAAAAAGCAGTTAAAAATTTTAAGCGGTTGTCATGCAGCTATCAAAAGCAATATATCGGCTGGATTGTGGCTGCTAAACGGCAGGATACCAGGGCAAGGCGCATCGGGGAAGCGGTTGCACTTCTGGAAAGGGGTGAAAAACTGGGAATGAAGTGAATAGCAGTACTTTCTGATTTCACAGGAAAAAAATGTTAACTGCGTATTCCCAATTGCAATGGTTTCGAGCCCTTCAATTTATTTTATATGCTTTGTTAATCATTTCATTTCCGGGACAATTTTAATGAAATCCATGAAAACACCATAGGGAAGGAGATTTAAAAAGAACGTGTTTTTTTATCATAAAACTGATATAGTATAGTGAGATCATTTCATTTTTCTTGACACTTCCTATTTTATACCTAATTTCCGCAGCCAGTAAGGAGAAGCGATGGTCAGTAAAACGCAGAAACTCAGATTGGGTGTGTTCATAGTCATCATATCTGCCCTGATGTTATTTTTTATTATCATGGTGGCTGGTAAGAGCCTGATGGAAAAAAGAGATTATTACCACATAATTTATAAGGATGTTTCTGTAAGCGGGTTGCAGATAGGTGGAACGGTGAAATATTACGGTATCAATATAGGACGTGTGGAAGACATCAGCATAGATACTAAGGATGTACGTAATGTAATAGTTGCGATAAGTATCAAGCGGGGTACGCCCGTCAAGGAGGATGTGGAAGCTTCCCTGATACCGGTAGGGATCACAGGATTATTGCAAGTTGAGTTGCGGGGGGGGAGCAATGAAGCCAGAACCCTGCTTCCGGGATCGGAAATAAACGCCGGCACGTCAACCTTTGAAAGTATAACCAGTAAAGCGGAGGTTCTCTCCAACAAAATTGAGATACTGCTTAATAATCTGGCTGAGATCACCAGCGCAGAAAACCGGGAAAAGATCAACAATATCCTGGGCAACGTGGATGGCATACTGGACGAGAATAAGGAATCCGTGAATAATATTCTTACCAATATGGATTCGATTTCTTTTCATTTAGCCAGTCTGACCAGATCTTCCAGTGAAGCTGTGGAGAGACTGAACCAGATTGTGCAATCCGAGCAGATGCAGAATATACTGGATAATTCCGAAAAATTCTCCAGCGACCTGGCAGAGACGGATATCAAAAAATTGCTCAAGGATGTCAACAAAGCTGTAAATCAAGTGAACGACACCTTCGCTCATCTTGATCTTACCCATCTGAAAACCCGTCAGGACATCATTCAAACCATTGAAACCCTGCGGGAAACCATGGATTATCTTAATGAATTTTCCCGTCAGATCAGTGAAGAACCATCCATGCTGATCCGGACAAAAAGGAAATAACGGGGCTGATCATGAAAAAAATATTATACCTACTTCCATTGCTGGTGATCCTGCTTTGGGGATGTACAGCAGGAGAAATTTTATCCCGGAATTATTACGTTCTGGAATATTTTCAGCATAGCGAAAAAAAGAGCCTCTTTCAGGAAGAACCTCTACCGGTAACAGTTCTCATCAACGATGCCAAGATACCCCAGACTTATAACCGCCGTCAGATTGTCATCAGGCATTTTGGTCCCAAGATCACCTATTCAGAAGAAAACCTCTGGGGTGTAAGACTTCCGGAGATCATCGCCAATCTGGTTGCGAAAAGGTTTAATCGGTACAATCTTTTCAAGCAGACCCAAAGGGAATTCCTCAAGGAAATACCTGAGTATGAGGTCAATATTTCGGTGATTAATATAGAATTGTACGAATCGGAATTTATTCGTCAAGCCAGGCTTAACATCGAACTTACTCTTTCCCGCAGCGGTGAGGAGGAGATCCTGGTAAGCGTGGCCAACAATATCGAAAAAACACTGCCGGACATCAATGTGGAAACCTTTGTGCAATCAATCAACGATATGATTTTTGCTGAAACAGACAATTTCGTCCGGAAGATTCTGAATTACTTCATTGAAGACAGGATCAGCATTGAATATCTGCATGACATGGAGGAGCGTTATGACTCCACCCTTACCGAGGTATTTGACGAAGCCCTGGTTTCTGAAGGAAAAGGATTATTGCTTCTGCCTGCTCTCACCAGGAGCGATAATGAACCATATTACACAATTATAGACAAATACGGTTATGAGATGTCGGGGAAAATAGGCACCCCAATACCGCTGTTACCGGGAACTTACTCCATTCATTACGGTTCTGGTGATGACGACCAGAAAATAAAAAAAAGCGGTATTGAAATAGTGCCGCGCTATAAAAGGATCGTAGAACCGGACTGGGGTTGCCTGCTGGTGGATGTTATCGACGAAAATCGTGATTTCAAGAAAGTACGGTATGAACTTTTCGATGCGGAGAATGGTGAGAGCTATGGCAGTGAATTTCCTGCTGAGGAAGAAGTTGGTGAGCAGCAAAAGGTATGGGTATTGAAACCGGGATTATACAAAGTCACCATAAATAATGAACCTTTTAATACTTATAGAGATTTTACCACGGTTTACGTCGAAGAAGGTAAAGTCCAGAATCTGACGATAGTGGTTCAGACCGATGAAGAGGGCAATCCCACTTGCCTGGCTGGAGCCGGCGTTCTGGAGGAAACATCATTTGATGTAGAACAGGGCCGGTTCAAATTGTCCAGTGCCATTCATGGAAATGTCAATATCAACAGTGATAATGAAACTGATGAAGATAATCCGGAAACTACCATAACCCTGAATTCTCAGCTTGATAATCATTTGATGTACGATGCCGATCCCCTGCATTATTCCATGAAAAACCTGATCGAAGTCGGTACCAGCAAAAGTGAGGATACCGATTTCAGAGTCTCCTCCGATGAATTCGATATCAAGAATACATTGATATATTATTTCATCAGGAATCTCGGATTTTACTGCCGTTTCGATGCCAACTCCCATTTCTTCGAGGAAAAGTACCACAGTGCCAGCAATTTCTATTATACCAAGATCAATACTGACGGGGAAATAATCGAGGAGGACCAACTTGATGATGAAGTCATTATTAAACCCTCCATATATCCGCTGGTGTTGAAGGAAGGTTTTGGAGTGAACTATCGGCTTCTCAATTTTTCTCGGGCTACATTGAGCCTGAGAGCCGGATTTGGTTTGAGGCAGGATTTCAATCGTGATGTCTTTGTACTTACAGGTATAGAGATCGATGAGGAAGAAGATATCGAGTATAGAACATATATGGAGGAGGAATCAACCGACACCAGGGGAACTGAGGTTTCGCTGGTGGGTAATTTCCAGTTACCCTTTGGTATCACCTATACCACTAATGCAGATTTCCTTTTTCCCTTCAAGAAGGAAGACATAACCACCCTGGAATGGGAAAACATAGTTAATCTCAGGCTATTCAAATATATCTCGCTGGATTACAAGCTCAAGCTGGAGAACAAGAAACCGGAAGTGGGTGATGAGTATATAGTGAAAAAACACAGTCTTTTCTTGAGAATCACCTATATATTGCGCTGATATGAACTACAGTGATAAAAAGCTCTTTCTGCAGGGTGCACTCACTAAAAGCACCGTACCAGTCCTTTCAGGTCAAGTGCATGAATTTCTGGGCAGGGAAATAAGGTTTATCGATCTTAATGAAGTCACTGCCATCGACAGTGCAGGCGTGGCTTTTCTCGACGATTTGCAGGAAAGGTTGCAGCAGTACCGACCCCGGGTGGTCAACCTATCCCCGGCAGTACGGGATACGATTAAAGTATTTACCAGACGCGTGGGACCGGAGATAAAAGCAGTTCAACCTGAAAATGTTCTGGTTAAAATCGGGTCAGGGCTTCTGCTCTGGAAGGATTCCGTTGTAAGAAGTTTTATTCTGGCAGCGGACATAATTTTCTGGTCAATTATTGGTATATTCGACCGCAAGGGACAGCGCAAGGGTTCGGTCATCAGCCAGAGCATACTGATCGGTGTGGACGCACTGGGTATAATCGGGTTGTTGTCACTGATCCTGGGATTGATCCTGGCTCTGCAATCAGCAGCTCAACTGCGCCAGTTTGGCGCAAATATCTACGTGGCGGATCTAATTGCGATTTCCATGGTGCGGGAAATGGGACCGATGATGACAGCTATCCTGGTGGCAGGGCGCAGCGGATCTGCAATAGCTTCCGAAATCGCCACCATGAAAGTTACCGAGGAAATCGATGCTCTGCGTATGATGGCTATTGATCCAATCCGCTACGTGGTTGTACCGAAGTTTCATGCCATCACCATTTGCATGCCACTTCTGGTAACTGTATCCACTCTTGTTGGCATTGTGGGAGGTTTGATCATAGGTATTACATATCTTGATCTCAGCCCGGTTTCCTATTTTAATGAAGCCTTTAATATTCTCACCTTCAAGGATGTGATAATCGGCCTGATGAAAAGCCTTTTCTTTGCCTGGGTCATAGTCATCATTGGCAGTTACTATGGCCTCAGCGTGAAAGGTGGTGCGGAAGGAGTGGGCAAGGTAACCACTCTGGCGGTGGTCGCCTCTATTTTCTGGGTCATTGTGCTGGACGCTATCAACAGCCTGATCTTTTACTTTTAGGACGATGAAAGATCCTATTATAACAGTCCGTAATCTGGTTGCCCGTTATGGTGACAAGGTTGTTCTGGACAATGTCTCTCTGGATATTTATCCACAGGAAGTGACTGTAATCCTGGGAGGCAGCGGTTGTGGCAAGACAACCCTCATCAAGAATATACTGCGCCTGCACCAGCCTTATTCTGGCTCAGTAACTATTTTTGGTGAAGAAATAACAGAAATGGATGATACCGAATTCAAGAAGATTCTCAAAAGAATCGGTATGCTGTTCCAGAATGGAGCCCTGCTGAATTCTCTCGACATATTCGAAAATATATCCATTCCTCTGGAGCAACACACAGAACTTTCCGCAGCTATTATCGAGAGAATCATAAAAGTCAAATTGAGCCTGGTTAACCTGAGCGAAGCCATCTACCTCACTCCTTCTGAACTTTCGGGAGGTATGAGAAAGCGAGCTGCTCTGGCCCGGGCAATTGCCCTTGATCCCGAAATCCTGGTCTGCGATGAACCTTCTGCCGGTCTGGATCCACTCACCAGTGCCTCTCTTGATGAACTGATCCTCAAACTGAAGGCATTGCTCAAGATGACAATCATAATAGTTACCCACGAACTGGCCAGTATTCACCGCATTGCCGACAGACTGATATTCCTGGATAATAACCAGATTATCTTCATGGGAACTCTGCAGGAAGCAAAACAATCCACCATTCCGGAAGTAGAGACTTTCTTCCGGGTGGGCAGGTTTGATTAATGCCAGAGAGGATAAAATTCATCCTGACCGAAAATCTTAACCGTCTGGCAAAATGGCTACGCCTGCTTGGTTACGATGCCGCCCTGTATAAAGCCATCAGCTTTCCCAACCTGATCCGTCTGGCTCGAAAGGATAAAAGAACTTTACTGACCCGGAGTTCGGAACAGGCTGGTTCCAGACAGCATTTTGCCCGACGTCTGCTGAAATCAGAAAATCACCTGCAACAGCTACGGGAAATAAAAGATCTGCTGGTTTATGACGAAGAATTGATATTTTCTCGTTGCCTACTGTGCAACCGGAAACTGGTGCCCATTACCAGAGAAAAAATAAAGAGCAGAATCCCGGAATTTATTTACAGAAACCAGCAGCTTTTCAAGATTTGTCGTCAGTGTGGTCGTATTTTCTGGCAGGGAACGCATACAGCTGAGATGCTGAAAACCCTGACATATATATTTCAGGGAGACAACGGGGAGGAGCAATGACGAATTTCCGTGACATAATAGTGGGCAGTGTCGTTGAAAGTACCCAGAATCAGATTACTATAGCAGTGACGACACAGCAGAAATTCGAGACTCATAAGAACAACCTTCAGGTAGGAAAATATCTCAAGGTAAAATGTGGAGATGATCTCCACGTGATCGTCAATATTCAGAAAGTAAGTCAGGAAGCGGCAAAGAACTTTTCCGATGAAGAAAACAGCAGATTTTTGATTATAACCCAACCATTAGGCACCTTGATCAAGGATGAGCATTTCATCAGGGGAGTAACGAATCTGCCCACTCCCATGGAAGAAGCTTATGTTCTAAGTGATGAAACCCTGCAGCATATCTTTTCCGCCAGCGCCAATTATAATATGCCCTTTGGCAGACTGGCGCAAAGCACCGATATCCAACTGCATATCGACGCGAATAACCTTTTCAGCAAACATATCGCCATTGTGGGGTCCACCGGCTCCGGAAAATCCTGCACTGTGGCAAAGATATTGCAGAATATCCTGGGCATTGAAAACGGGAAGAACACCAATAAAGTTCAGCAGAATAACAGCCATGTCATTATTTTTGATATTCATTCCGAATACAGGTCGGCATTCGATCTGGGCGAAGATAGTGGATTCAATCTCAATATTCTCAGTGAAGCCAATCTCTGCCTGCCCTACTGGTTGATGAATGCCGATGAACTGGAATCGATGTTCATTGATCCCAATGATGAAAATGCCCATGACCAGCGTTCTCAATTCCGTAATGCCGTTATCATGAACAAGGAGAGACATAACCCTTCCGTCCGCGATGTTACCTATGATACCCCCATCTATTTCGATATCAGCGAGGTCAGACATTATATTGAGAACCTTAATAACGAAGTCATCGGTAAGCTGGACTGGGAAAATCAACCTAAACTGGAAGATGGCACGCTGGTTATGGACCGCAAGAAGATATATTTTGATAAAGTTCATATTTTTGCTCATACATCAACCACGGAAGCCAACAAGGCAGTCCCGGGTCCCTTTCACGGAGAATTTGACAAGTTCATTCTCAATGTGGATACCAAGCTCAAGGATAAAAGGTTGAACTTTCTCTTCAATCCCCTCAAGAAAAATGGCACAGTTTATCAATCTGAGGATTTCGAGGATATTATCAAACAATTTCTCGGTTATTACAATCAGTCCAATGTGACTATTGTCGATCTCAGCGGGATTCCTTCGGAAGTGCTGAACATCACAGTCAGTCTGGTTTCCCGGCTGGTCTTTGATTTCTGTTTCCATATTTCCAAACTCAAACATTTCCGTGATCTGTTGAATGATGTGCCAGTGCTTATTGTCTGCGAGGAAGCTCATAATTATGCTCCCAGGCTGGATGAGGAAAAACACCGAGCTTCCAAGAAATCACTGGAAAAGGTGGTCAAGGAAGGCAGAAAGTACGGATTGAGCCTGATGGTGGTCAGCCAGCGGCCCTCTGAGGTGTCGGAAACAATTTTTGCCCAGTGTAATAATTTTATTGCACTTCGACTTACCAATATCGATGATCAGAATTATATCAAGAACCTGGTTTCCGATATATCCCGCGGGATAGCCGATGCCTTGCCCAATCTGGCACCGGGAGAATTCATGATCACCGGCGATGCAGTATTGATGCCCTGTATAGCCCGTATTGCCAAACCTGATCCCGAACCCCAATCCCAGAGTGTAAAATTCTATGACGAGTGGCGCAAGAAATGGAAGGAGATCGAATTCGAAGATGTGATCAAGCGCTGGCGTAAGGAAATATAAAACAAGGGAGTTGTAATGAAAAAATCTGGCGCTCTTCTATTGCTTCTCTTATCATGGGCTCTGCTGACGGCTGAAACCAGGCAGCTGATAAGTTTCACTGAACTCATGGCAGCTCTCAATAACGGAGAACTGGTTAGAGTGGTTATCCATTACGGACAATGTCAGCTTATCTCCGGTAATGAGGAAAAACAGGCACCAGATGCCATTGGTGGTATGACGATCGATGTTTATGAATATTTTGCTCCCCTCTCCATCGGCAATCAGCTTGCTTGTGTTATTTTTTCCCACAGCAGTCTCATCAATTATGGCGGCTTTATCTACGATTACGTCAAGTTCAGGATCTATGAAAACGGTGAAGTCAAAGTAACCGCACAGTATGCCAGCACAGAAGATTTTAGCCTGGAGATGGATGAAAACTTTTTTACTGTACTGAACGATGGCAACAATGATGGTGCCCTTTACCTCTATAAAATAAAATGAATCATCGCTTCCGGGGAAGTCGTAACCATCCCGGTTTAAATTTTCTCAAGTAAAATCTCCAGCTCGATTTCGTCTCGAATAGGAATATTGTGAGAACCGATTTCAGGGATTTCGGGCTTTATTCTTCTCGATTCCCTTATAGCATCCGGATAAACTACTACCAGCCGGAATCCTCTTTTCTGATAAAATGCCATTGCCTTCAGGTTGTCATTGGTTGTGATCAGCCAGAGCCTTTTGCATCCTGAGAGCAGGGCTTTTTTCTTCACGGCTTCCACCAGGGCGCCCCCTACGCCGATGCCTTCCCGCAGACTGTTTAGTGAGACCAGTTCGCATTCGTCACCTGCTATGTGATAGATCACCAGCCCTACCTTATTCTTGTTTTGATATGCTATAAAACCGGGATAATCTATTGCCCGGTGCAGCTTACCCCGGGTAATGATCAATTCCGTACCCCAGTTGTTCCTTAATAGAGTGGTAATCCATCCCCTGTCCTGTATTGAGAGCGGTTGAATATACAGGGGCAGTTCATATTCCCTTTTATCCTGCTCAAATAGTGTCTCGAACATCAGATAATGTGATTCTCCCATTCCCATAGCCTCATAACTGCGGCAGGCTATGGAATTTTCCCGAATCGCATAAAGCCGTAGACCACAGACCGCTTTGCTCTGCGCCAGCAAAGTGACTTCACGGAACAGAGACCGGAATACACCCTTTTGCCGGTATTCCTCTTCTACATATACGCTTTGCAGCCACCAGAAATATGAGTTACGCCAGTCACTCCATTCATAAGTCACAAGTAAAGAGCCGACAATTTGATCTGCCTGGGCAGCAAGCAGATAGAAACCTTTGTGGTGATCATTGATAACGGCTGCAACCCCGGCTTTCACTGTTCCTGCACTCAATTTTAGTTTTTCCGTTTCCAGTGACATCTGCAGGTTGAATGCAGTTAAAGTGTCAATATCAGCTGAAGTTGCCTTTTTGATAAACAGCGTCATTTTCGTTCCAGTAGCCTCTCGATCAGGTCAATACGTCTTTCCTGATATATGTTCTGAGCTTTTCTTTTCTGCAATCTTTCCAGGCGGGGCAAGCCGTATTCAAGCTCTTCCCGGATCATGTTCCTGTCGAAGTCGAGAAATGTCATCAGAGTATAATAATAGGGGAACCTTTTCCAGCCCCCTTTACCATCCCTGGACTTCTTCAGGATTTTGATGCCATCGTACAGCCTCATCTTCTGATTGTCGAAACCTCCTGCCAGCAGGTGTCTCCACAGGGCACAGGTACAGGTGCCGCAGCAGTAGAAACCGCTTGCCCTTCTGCGTGTATCACCCTTTCTCAGAAGAAGCAGCATTTCTCTGACAGCACTCTTGTACAGGGGAATTGTTTCGCGGATGTCCGGAGAAAAGATCAGCAGCAGGCGACATGCCTCCTCACCCAGAATATGTCCGATCGCAGCCCGTGAAGAAACTCTGTCACCACTGAATAGCACAATGCCTTCCTGAAAATCCTTTGCGGTGGGAGCGAACATGCCGTTATAAGATCCGCTCTTTCCCAGGCGGGTTTCCAACCAGTAACATAATTCCCGTTTGGCAGCCGTCGTTAAGGGACGCCTGTAGAAAAGCTTTTCCTCAAAATTTTCAATGGTTTGAGCAAGACTTGTCTCGACTATCATATTCTATCCTTTTTTTGAAAAATTCTTCCAGGATTACATTGAAATTGAATGCCAGTTCTATCTGTGCGATCTCCTTATGCTGAAACCAGCGCGCTGCCTGACCCTCCTGCAGATCGATGTGATTGACTTCCAGATCAAGTTCGGAACGGAAGGTATATTCTTTTCTATCATGAAAATCAGTTATTCTGAACAGGCTGCAGTTCTTTATCTCTAGTCCCAGTTCTTCCTTCACTTCTCTCAGGATTGCCTGCTCAGGACTTTCACCGGGTTCCACCTTGCCGCCCGGCAGGTCCCAGCAGGCAGGATAGGGTATTTCGGATTTACTGTCACGCAGCAGTAACAGCACCTGTTGCCTGCTGTTGACAATGATCATGCTGCAGCCAATTCCTTTCATAAGTTCCTTTTTCTAATGTTAGCCTAATGTGCCTTTGCTGTTTTTATTTCCGGAATTATTATGAGGTCCAGGCAGGGCAGGAAATATACTAAAACCTGCCGGGAAAGGTATCAATGACCGGGGGCAGGTACTATTTAATCCGTAAGTTGCTCTCTTCATAAAAATTAAGAAAGTATAAACAATTACCTGATGTCAAGAATTAAGCGCAAAACTTCAGGATCAGATCAGAAAAAAATATCTTAATGACCTGTTAACGAACTAGGAAGTAACTCTCTCCTGAATTATTATCCTTGGCCTTATCACTCCGGCTCTGATCTGAGTATGCCCGTCGATGAAGATCCATTTTCCGGTACTTCTCCTGAAAAGCTGACGATAACTCTCTTCCATCGGGAATCTGCCGAAACCCTCAGTGATGATCAGCGGGAAAGGAATATCCTCATTTCCGGTAAGGGCAACTCCGATCTCCTCCTGAAGAAAAGAAATAATATCCGCATTATTGATCGCTGGAGCCACAATACCCCTGACTTTTCTTTTCTGTGCTTTTTGTAGAAACGCCAGGTCGATCGGAAGAGGCGAGATAAGGATATCGGCTTCCGAGCATCTATCCAAGGCATTGGGATTTTCCAGGTAATTCAGTTTTCCCCAGGCTTCCGAGCCCAAACCCAGGATACCATGGAGAGTAAATCCTCTGTACTCAATGGTTGCTTCCTGACCAGGCTCCGTGGCGGTAACGATACCGCACAATCCTGCCAGACGCCGAAAAGGCTTTTTATCGTAATGGATCGTAACAGTTCCTTTCTCTATGTTTACTTCTTTCAGGGTGCCAGTTGCCGGGGATGCGATAAGACTGGGAGTATGGTCGTCCAGCAGTTTGCCGGCAAGAGGGTCTCCGGCATAAATAAATTCACCCTGTTTCTTCTTCAGATAGCGCGCTATCATTCTGGGGGGAACATTCAGTTTCCGGGCTATGTTAATGGTGCGTGGTCGGGTGGAATAATCCTGGATTTCCCGTAGAATTAATGTGCCGGAATCCGTGTTTATTTTTTCAATCCTCCCCCGCAGGGGTGATTCAAAGAAATAATGATTGAATTTGAGCTCATCAAGAAGTTTCCTGGAACCGACTTCCACGATCCTCTGCCCGAATTTGATCTCATCACCCTCTTTAACTAGCAGGCATGATTCCAGATTATCGGGATCAAGTTTCAGGTATTTTTTATCGAAGAGTGAAATAACATAGATCCGGGGTGGATCGTAGCGGTTCTCACCGATCAGGGTATCAGGTTTAACTTGATCTCCCGTATTAACAGCAAGTTTACCTTTATAAGGTAATTCCACCTTGATCTTCTGCTTTCCTTCCTCGATACTTTTCCTTTCCAGATAGGGCTGAAATATTTGTTCGATATCATCCTGTGGACTTTCCTCGTGGTAAATACCAAGAGCAGCATGGGCTGACTTGAAATCACTTACTGGGCGGGTGTCGATAAGAATATCGGCATCACTCTGGAATGCATATTCTCGGGCATCGTTGTTCAGGAAGTATCCTTTTTCCAGTTTAATCCTGAATTTACGCCGGTGTTTGCGAGGGAAATTTAAATACCTGAATTCATCAGTATTGATGATTAAATTTTCCTGACTGTTATTATCATTTATTTCGATCTCCATCACCTTATCGTTTTCTTTCCATTTCCTGCAGATGGGGCGGATGGTTACCGCCAGTTTCTCCAGGCATTTTTCCGTAAGCAACCTGCTGGCCAGTTCTTCCTTCACTGCACTCAATTTTCCCAGGTGGGGAGTGAGAAAATCCCTATCCTTCCATATTTCGGTGATACCCTGTGGTTCGAAGCCATCGTAGATTATCACCAGGGATTCTTGTTTGGATTCGGCTCTGGAAATGGCACCACCAGCTCCGATCAGCACATTGATGTCATGCATGTGGAATTTCTTTGCCTCCAGCCCCTTGTCTATATAGAAAGCCTGGGTAATTTTTTCCAGATCCTGATGTGTCTTCACCAGTTTATCCAGGAAACCGATTTCCCTGGTATTGAAGTTCATTTCCAGATGCTGCTTTTTTGCCATCCTGACAGCTTCCCGGGCTACAGCCTGCTCGATTACGGTCTGTTTTCCTGCGACAGGAATATGGGTGGGGTAGAGCATCTTATTACCTATATAGTTACGAATGAAATTCTCATCAATTGAATCTGGAAGCCATCTTTTTATTTTTTCCAGTCCGCAGTCCTTGAGAACATTACTGATGCTGTAACTGAGCCCGTAATTGGCGCTGACGGTGCGATAATATTTCCCCAGAATATTGGAAAAAATATCGGTAGTCGCACCGCCCAGATCAACACTCATTACATTTTCCCCCAGTTTTTCGCTTATTATCTGCAAGGCACCTATCACACCCAGAGGCGTAGGTACAATATCGTCGGCTACTATTTTCTTCAGGGCTTGATAACCGGGTGCCTGTTCCATCACGTTGTCCATGAATAACTTGTGGATCTTTTCCCGGGCTGGTCCCAGATTTTCTTTTTCCATGGTGGGGCGGATATTGGGGGTAAGATACAGTTCAAACCTGTCCTGAAAAAGACCGCTGATGAATGGTCTGGCAGATTCATTACCGGCAAAGATAAGAGGAATATGATTCTTATCTCCGAACTTGGGTTGGGGATCCGCGATCTGCAGTATCTCACCAAGGCGCAGCAGGGGAGCGATGGCTCCTCCGTCTATACCACCAGCCATGAGAATAATGTCCGGATGCAGGATTTTCATGGCCTGCATCTGCTCCAGAGCCGTTCTCTTATCATCAATAGCCATGGTATCGAGGATCACACCACCGGCACCAAAAGCCGTCCTTTTCCCACTGCTGGCAGAATCGAACAGGGTAAGCCCGATGATAAGTATCTGCAAGCCACCACCGGCACTGCTGGTTGTGAGATAGTTGACCGAATCACTGAATTTGAGGTGTGAGGGAGTCGCTTCTTCGCTCAGAAGGGTTAAACTACTTTGTTTTTCCAGACCCCGAACTGCATTATAAACCCCTATCTTGACATCATCGAAAGGCTTTTCCACAGTAGTGGCGGCATTGTACATCCCTCCCAGATGATAATCATCCTCGCTCTTTACCAGCAGTAAAGCCTTGGTAGTGGTACTGCCGATATCAGTCACGATTATATAGTCACCTGAGACAAAGGTTCTGTCCCTTCTCAGCCAGGCAGGAATCCGCGAAATATTCTCTTCTGCCATTTTCTCTGCTTCCTCTGCGGAAACTCCCAGCTGCTCTACCAGGAATTCCCTTGAATTATTGAGGATCTGAGAATACCTTTTGCGGTGCCCGAATTCATCCGCACAGTCACTGCAGTAGGGATTCCCGATTTCATTGCCGGCAAAATCCTCACGGTGCTTGAGAACTTTACCGCAGCTCTGACATATATATGGTTCCTTCATAAATTCATCCTCCCTGGATAAGACTGAGAGTTTTAGCTGAAATATATTGCAAATCAATCACGGTAATTTCCATCATGGCGATCTTATAACTTATCTCGCTTTTATTAAACTTGTAAAAGTGCTCAGCAGCCGTTCCTGGAATTTTACAATTACACTTCCTTCACTTACAAATATCGGTTTCAAGCTGAGCAGGTAATTGATGGTTCCAAAAAGGCAGGTCAGAGCCATGGGAACATCAAGTGCGATAAATTTTCCACTGGCAGTGCCCTGCTCTATTGCCCGGTGAAAATGCTGTCTTAAAAGGGACTCCTTGAACAAAATTCTTCTCCTGATCTCAGCAGGATAAAAGGGTAATTCCCGGGCTATCACCGCAAACAGGTCCTCCTGTTCCCGGAGCAGGAGCAAATATCTTGCCAGCAACTGCTGTATACCGCTTGACTGTTCCACTAAACTGACGATCTGCGCGGTGATCAAATCCAGTTCCATATCGAAAATTGTGACAATAAGCTGGGCTTTATTGGGAAAATGAAGAAACAGGGTGCCATGTGCAATCCCGGCTTCCCCAGCTATTTCGGAAGTAGTGGTATCAAGAAAACCCCTGCTGATGAAACACCTCTTGGCAGCCTTCAGGATCACATCTCTGGTCTTCTGTTTCTGCATCTGTCTTTTATTCATGATCACAACCTCATTTCAATGAGTAGGTAGTCACCGAGTAATTGCTCAGCTAGATCTGTCAACCTTTTTCTGTTTACATAGAGAAAATAGTGAATTACATTAGTAAAAAATGTTTACCAGCTGTTGTGGATACACACTTCTGTAGACTGTATCGTTAGGAACTTCCAGAAAGGAGCTCTTATTTCAGGTTTTAAAACTGAAGGCAGGTAACAATTCTCTATTTCAATAACAGACACTTTTTCAGCTGGTCTTTATATCCCTTCGTTCTCAACCTGTAGAAGTAAACACCACTGGGCATACCATGCCCCTGCTGGTCACTGCCATCCCAGATAATCTGGTACAAGCTGTTTCCT
>JAFGRJ010000145.1 GCA_016935235.1 Candidatus Cloacimonadota bacterium | reverse complement strand
TACGGTGCACCTGCTGCTGGCAGTGGGCACAGTCACCGTTACCTCACCCCTGGGACCTGATGCCTACGGCTACTACTGCTATGACGATGGTGATACCGGTTTTATCGATTGCCCCGAATATGACTGGATCGAGATTAATCCTTCCATTGGTGGTGAAGGGATCAACCTTAATTTCTACGATCCGGGTAATACCGGTGTCAGTACTACCATTGATTTGCCCTTTACCTTTCGTTTTTACGGGATCGATTATAATGAAATCACGATCTGCTCCAACGGCTGGATAGCTCCCGGAGAAACAGACATTATATCTCATATGAACTGGGTAATCCCCGGTCCCGGTGGCCCCTCCCCCATAATCGCAGCATTCTGGGACGATCTGATCACAGGTTCCGGGGATGTATTTTATTACGCTGATTATAATAATCATACTTTCATAGTAGAATGGTACGATCTGGACAATGAATATAATAACGCTCCGGAAACATTCCAGGTTATTATATACGACGCAGCTTTTTATCCCACTCTCACGGGTGATGGTAGAATAAAGATCCAGTATAAGGTGGTCAACAACGTGGATGTAGGTTCTTATTCAGGGGGATGGTATGTTGCCCATGGTCAGTATGCCACGGTTGGCATAGAAGACCACGCTGGCTTGCAGGGTCTGCAGTATACTTTTAACAACAGTTATCCCACTGCTGCCCGAACGCTGCAGAACGAAATGGCAATATTATTCACCACGGCTTCCATTCCTCAGGATCAGCCCTTCCTGGCCCTGGGAGAATTACAGATAAATGACAGCAATGATGATGGCAATCCTGATTACGGAGAAGATATCCAGCTGGGTATCAGTCTGGCAAATCTTGGCTTCAACCCAGCTACCGGTATATCAGCTATACTCACTGCTACTGATCCCTACCTGGAAATCTCCCAGAATTTCAGCACTTATAACGATATTGAGGGGGGTGACGCAGCACTTAATAATGACTATTTCGAATTTTCCATTGCTGAGAATTGTCCTGATGATCATACAGCTTATTTCACCCTTTCTGTAACCAGTAATGAAAACAGCTGGGAGCTTTTTTTCAATCTAACTTTATACGCTCCGGTTATTGAGCTGGATCATTATTACATCAACGATGGCAATAACAATATACTGGATCCCGGTGAAACATCAGATGTGTTGATATTCTATCAGAACACGGGTGGTGCTGCTGCCTATGATGTCAACTTGACTCTTTCCTGTAATGATACTCTCCTGATCCTGAACACCAATTCCTGCGATTTCGGTTTATTCCCGGCTGGTAATACAGAAATCGGGATTTTCAATTTCAGTGTTGATCCTCTTGCACCGGTAGGTCACTCCTGTCCGGTGGAATGGACTATTACGGGAGATTTGGGATATCAGAGTTCAGGGATCATTAACTTTGTGGTTTCCCAGGTACCCGTTCTGATCTATGAAAATTTCTCCATTTTTCCTCCCTCCGGCTGGAGCATTACAGGAAGTGAAAACTGGGAACAGGGACCTGGCAGTTATGCCGGTGGAAATGCTCCTGAAGCTCAATTCAACTGGTATCCTTCCCTCATTGGCGATCACCGCCTGATAACCATGTCCATTAACACCATCGGTTCCACCGCTTTGAACCTGCAGTTCCGACATATGGTGGATCATTTCAGTGGCTCCTATACCCTGCATGTCGAAACCACCAGTGACGGTATCAACTGGCACGATATCGTCAGCTATCCCCCCGGTGACCGCCCTGCCACTCTGGAAAACCTGACCATTGAGACAGTTGATGTGGGAGCAGAAGAATTCAGGTTGAGTTTCACCTACAGTGGCGACTCCTATAATATAGATCACTGGTATATCGACGATGTAAGTATCGAAAGCGTAAATACCGTTCCCTATGGTTATCTTGCCGGAACTGTACAGCTGGACCAGGGTCCAGGCAACCTGCAGGAAGTACTGATCACTGTTGACGATAATTCCATAAATCCCGATGAGAATGGGAATTACCTGTTAAGTTTAATACCAGGCACCTATGACCTGACAGCCTCTTTATATGGTTATGGAGAAATCAGTGTTGCTGGGATCATCATAAACGCCCTGGAAACCACCGAGCTGGATCTTAACATGAATTATCTGCCAGCACCTGAATCATTGAGTGCGGAGGTTAATGAGAACGATGTAGTTCTCTGCTGGGAGCAGCCCCTTCGTTCTTCTCTGCCTGTATTCCTGAAAAAATCCGTCACGCCTGTTATATCAAGGAGAATTAATGTGAAGGCAGATGCGGACAATGATCCCGGAAACCGTGAGCAAACGGGATACAGGGTCTACCGGAATGATAACCTCATTGCCACGATCAGCGATACGACTCAGACATGCTATTTCGATGAGAATCTTGCTAATGGAGAATATTTCTATATGGTCACTGCTTTATATAGCAATGGAGAATCATATCCATCCAATACAGTAGAGGTAATAATAGATTTTACCGGAAATGACAATAATATTATTGTTCCCCTGTATACAGCCTTGCTGGGAAACCATCCCAACCCTTTCAACCCGGATACATATATCCAGTTCCAGCTTGCTGAAGAACAGAAAGTATATCTGGCAGTCTACAATCTGAGGGGACAAATGATCAAAATAATCACGGACACAGCCCTTTCTTCAGGTTATTACAGCTATCTGTGGAACGGTACCGACCAGGCAGGCAGAAAGGTAAGCAGTGGCATCTATCTGTTCAGAATGCAGACCGAAACCTATCACAGCACTAAAAAGATGCTACTGTTAAAATAAAACGAAGACTTAAACAGTTGCCATTAACCTTTTACCAGTAAAAACCAACATTTCTATTTTTATTTGACAGAGCAGATTTTATTTTCTGGAACAATTATTGCTGTCTTTTTATCAGACAAGATTATTTTATATTTAGAAGTATATAAAGGATCGTTTGATGAAATTATTCTTATCCCTGCTGATTCTGTTACATGTTCTTATAATAAATGCCACCTGGGTCGAATTATCAGGAGAGCCAGCGCCGTTGCTGTTCACTTCAGAGCGAAGTACTTCCGGTCTGATCAGTGTGCAATTCACTCT
>JAFGRJ010000025.1 GCA_016935235.1 Candidatus Cloacimonadota bacterium | reverse complement strand
GGGGAATGCTGTTGTTGGGAAGCAGTTTAGTACTGAGGGAAGAGGTGTGTTGATGCTGAAGATAACTGTATTACCTGTCATAATATTATTGTTAACCGGTTGTGCCAGCAATGTTCGCTTTATTCAAACAGATGAGCATTATCAGGTGAGAGCCAAGTCATCCCTGGACGAGATTCTATTCCGGAGCGGAGAGTTTGAGCGTCCTCATCAGATAATCGGTGTTATCGAAGCCGAACTGGGAGGTAAGGCCCGTAAACCGGAGCTTGATGCCCTTTTAATCAGGAAGGCACGTGAAATTGGAGCTGATGGTTTGATGCTGGTTGAATACGATACTGATAAGAATATCTACTGGGAAAAGCATCGAACCGTCGTTGGTCCGGGGTACAGAAAACCCCGGGTGATCGTAAGCTCCCGACCCCGAGTCGAGATCCGAAGAACTGCGTCCGCCCTTGCGGTGATCTTCAAATAGAAAGTGAAATTCCCATGCGTATATTTATAACTGGGATATCCTCGGGAATAGGCAGGGAAATTGCCCGGGAACTGGTCCTGCGGGGTCATCAGGTATGGGGGGTCGCCCGCAGAGACCATCTTCTGAGAGAACTGGCGACAGAGCTCAACAGCCCCGACTTCAGCCATGATGGCTGCGATGTCACCTCATCCGAACAGGTGGAAAAAGTCATCAAAAAGATGGAGAGAAAAGATTTCCTGCCAGATATAGTAATATTGAATGCAGCCATTGAATTACCTGAGGAGAACTTCACAGTTTCCAGTCAGAAAGCGGCTGCGATCATCCAGACCAATTACCTGGGAGCTTATGTCTGGATCGATCATTTTCTGGAGAGGTTCCTGGCAAGAAAAAAGGGACAATTCCTGGCAGTATCTTCACTTTTCGCGTTCAGGCCGGATCCGGACTGTATTTCCTATGCAGCCAGCAAGGCTGCTCTGACCATGGCTTTCCGGGGATTGAGAATAAGGTATGCCCGTACTCCGCTGAAATTTAAAATCCTGTTCCTGGGTCCTGTCACCACCGGGATCAATCCCCGTTTTCAGGAACCGGGAAAGAGGAATTTCTTCACGGTAAGCCCGGAGAAGGTTTCCAATTTTATCAATCAGGTAATAGCAGCAAAAAGTTCTGTCCACTTTTATCCGCAATATTTAAGGTATTTCACCATTCTAACAGGCTGGATGCCGGACAGTCTTTTCCACGTGCTCAGCAACCGTTTCAGGAGATAGCGTAATGACTGCTCAACCGGAATTATCAGTAGTTGTTTTATTGTATCGGACCGGAGATCTTGCCCGGGACATTGTCCGGATCCTGCATGATGAGTTGGAACGCTCCGGAATCAATTTCGAGCTTGTTCTGGTGGGCAACTACCTGGCTGGTCACCCGGATTCCACTCCGGTAATTCTCAGGGAAATTGCCGCAAAAGCTAAAGACTGCCTGGTCGTTACCGAGGAGAAGCAAGGCATGATGGGCTGGGACATGCGTAAGGGCATGGCAGCAGCCAGGGGATCGCATATCGCCATAATCGACGGGGATGGGCAGATGCCCATGAGCGACGTACCAAAAGTGTACAGGTATTTGAAAACAGGCGGTTACGATATAGTTAAAACCAAACGCATAGAACGTCACGATGGTCTTTACCGGAAAATCATCTCTCTGCTTTACAACTGGCTTTTCAGGATCTTATTCGATCCCAGGGGCCAGATCTCAGATATAAACTCCAAACCGAAAATAATGACGCGAAAGACTTACGAAGCACTGGCTCTGGATTCTTCCGACTGGTTCATCGATGCTGAAATAATGATCAAAGCCCTTGTAATGAAAATGAAGATCGGAGAGATTCCAACTGTTTTCCATAAAAACTCTAACCGCGGTTCCTTTGTCCCTTTCTGGGCAATATTTGAATTTCTGATCAATTTGAACAGATACCATAAAAAAATGAAAAAGGAAAAATGCCATGAGAAATAGGACCTTGCTGAAAAAATTCCTGCTGATAGCTTTTTTTCTCCTTCTTCTACTGAAATCAACATGTGATATAATCCCGATGAATTCGCATTATGTGGAACGCTGCGTTGAAATAGTCAATCTGGACCTATATCCCGAGCTCACCCTGATTGGCTGCATCCATGGTCCCATGGTGGAGCAGGAGCTTTACCTGATCTCCGGGGAAAAATGCCTGTATAAGGGTTATAAATTCAATCAGTTGTATATCTACTGGACCGAGCGGGAGAATTTGACTGCAGAGGAACTGGAGAGCATAACAATCGCAGACAGCCAATTTTTTCATTTACTGAGTGCTGATATCGATCCGGGGGGATACTATGTTGACAACAGCAGCCCGTTGATCAGTGAGAAACTCTTCTATGCCATCCAGCCTTCTCCCGCAGAGGGTTATATGCTGGAATTAATCGAAAAAGCAGAAGAATTTCAGGAATAAGATTCGGGTTAAGCTTTGTCCTACGAAACGAATTTTCTTCTGGCTTTGATAATAAGCCTTGCTATCGAGATCCCCCTGCTGGTAATATTATACAGGATTATTATTCCAGCGACCCGGCGCAGCAGCAGTGGGTCAGTAATATTTACAGGCTTTGTGGCAACGACCACAACCCTACCATATCTCTGGTTTATACTGCCCTGTTTCATCCGCACCAGGTTTCCTTACCTGGTGCTCAGTGAAATCCTGGCTATCCTGGTGGAGGCTTTGCTAATTGAGGGTATTATTCGACCCGGCATATTCCGTTCCCTGCTTCTGGCAGGGCTGTGCAATCTTGCTTCTCTTATCCTGGGAGCAATCTTTTTCGATAACATTTCACTACTGAGCAGCGGCTGATTTCTCGCCCATCTGGTTAAACCTTTTCCTTGACACAGACAATCCTGCTAAATTTTTAAAGAAATAATATCATATAAGCAAACGGGGAGTGCCTAATGACGGATGATTACCGGATTACGCAGCATCCGGTTCTGGCGGTACCGGAGCGGCGTAAGATAAAATTTCGCTGGAATGGCAAAGTACTTTCCGCCTATGAAGATGAAGTTATTTCCTCAGCTCTCTTTGCCAATGGGATCAGGATATTCGGTCATCATCAGAAGGATGGCAGTGCTCAGGGAATCTACTGTGCTAACGGTCAATGTTCCAAATGCACTGTAATTGCCGATGGCATCCCGGTGAAATCCTGCATGACCAAGGTCAGACCTGGCATGGAGGTTAAAAGTGTGGAAGGTCTGCCCGGGTTACCCGAGGTTACAGACAAGCAAGAGCGGAAAGAGATCGAGGAGATTGCCATTGATGTTCTGATCGTGGGTGGAGGCCCTGCCGGGCTTTCCGCTGCTCTCCAGCTTGGTGAGCATCGGGTAAGAACACTGCTGGTTGATGACAAGAACGAACTGGGGGGTAAACTGGTACTGCAGACCCACAAGTTCTTCGGTTCTGTAGAGGACTCCTATGCCGGCACAAGGGGAAATGACATAGGCAGATTGCTGGCAGAAAAAGTGATTGCGGATCCATTTATCGAAACCTGGACAAACAGCACCGTCCTCTACGTTTTCAGCGACCGCAGGGTAGGTATTATCAAAAATGGCATCTATAAGAATGTGAAACCGAAAATAATCCTGAACGCAGCCGGGGCTCGCGAGAAATTTCTGCGTTTCCGGGGCAACACCCTGGCAGGAATCTATGGAGCCGGTGCTTTTCAGACTCTGGTGAACCGTGATCTGGTAAAACCCACCAGCAGGCTTTTCATAGTGGGTGGGGGCAATGTCGGGCTTATATCGGGATATCATGCCCTGCAGGCGGGCATAGAGGTTGTCGGTCTGGTGGAAGCACTTTCCCGCTGTGGCGGTTACAAGGTCCATGCTGACAAACTGAAAAGGCTTGGTGTACCTATTTACACATCCCACACTGTGATTGCGGCAAACGGTAAGGAAACCGTGGAATCGGTAACGATAGCACGCATTGACAAAAGTTTTCAGGCAATATCGGGAACAGAGAGAACCTTTTCCTGTGACACCGTTCTGATTGCAGTTGGGCTGGAATCGGTCAATGAATTTACCAGAGAAGCGGAAGAAGCCGGGATCAGGGTATTCTCTGCCGGGGATGCCAGTGAGATCGCTGAAGCTTCTTCAGCCATGTTCAACGGCAAGATAACAGGTCTAAAAATAGTCAGAGAACTGGGGATTCCCCTGGCGGATATACCGGAAAGCTGGTACAGGAAAGCAGAAACCCTTAAGTCGGAACCTGGCAGGATATACCCGCAGAGAGCACCGGAATCCGAGGAAGGCATTTTCCCGGTTATCCACTGTGTACAGGAAATCCCCTGCAATCCCTGCAGCACTGTCTGCCCCACTCATTCCATCCTCATCGAGGGTGACCCTATTCTGGGCATTCCTTATTTTCAGGGCAAGTGCGTGGGCTGTGGCAAATGTGTCGCCATCTGCCCCGGTCTGGCCATAACGCTGGTCGATTATCGCCAGGACAAGGATATGCCGACTGTCACACTTCCCTACGAGGTCAGCAATCACCAGGTGAGCCCGGGAGACGAGATAGTGGTTACTGACATTGCCGGAAACGGACTGGGGAAATACAGGATCGAAGAAGTGGTAGACCTGAAAACAAACAATCGAACTCAGCTGATCAGGATCAAGGTACCGGGGAATATCGCCAAGAAAACAGTCTCTTTCCGCATCCAGGAAGAAATGGTGTCACAGCCACTGCCCGGGGCAATTCCTGAAGACAGGAAAAGTGACGCGGAGATGGTCTGTCTATGCGAACGGGTTACTGCAGGTGAGATCCGCGCACTGATACACAGGGGCATCACCGATCTGAATCAGATCAAAGCCATTACCCGGGCGGGAATGGGTCCCTGTGGTGCTAAAACCTGTGATAGCCTGATAAAACAGATCTTCCGTCAGGAAGGTGTGCCGTTGACAACAGTGGAACCGAATACCCGCCGACCCCTCTTTGTAGAAGTGCCTCTGGGCAGATTTGCCGGTGAGGTCGGAGGGGATGATGAATAAAAGCTTTGATGTGATAGTAATCGGGGCCGGCTCGGTGGGTGTTCCCGTTGCCCTGGCAGCGGCTGCCAGGAAATTATCGGTTTTAGTAATCGAGTCTCTGCCCTCACCCGGACAGGGAAATAATAAGAAAGCGATCGGTGGCATTCGAGCCACGCATTCCGATTTCGGCAAGATCAGGGTCTGCCAGAGAAGTATCGAGATCTTCTCACGGTGGCAGGAAGAAGAAGGGGATGATATCGGCTGGATGAGCAACGGATACAGTTTTCCTGCCTATACCGAATCCGACGAGAGAAACCTCAAGGACCTGATGCAGATCCAGCAGGAATTCGGTCTGAAGATCAGATGGGTCACTCCCAAAGAATATGAAACTCTGGTCCCGGGTATTAACAGAAAGGGGTTGCGGGGTGCCACTTATTCCTGGGAAGATGGTTCCGCCTCACCGCTGCTGTCACTGAACGCCTTCTATTTCAAGAGCCTTTCCCTGGCTGCGGAATATCGCTTCCGGGAAAATGTACAGGACCTTAAGATAAGCCGGAACAGGATAAGCTCGGTTATCACCGACAAAGGTGAATATCAGGGAGGGACTATAATCAATACAGCAGGCAATAACGCACGGGGGATAGGTGCCCTGGCGGGACTGGATCTGCCTGTATTCCCTGACAATCATGAAGCTGGCATCACGGAGCCGGTAGCCAGGTTCTCCGGACCCATGATAGTGGATATGCGCAAAGAACCGGGTTCTGCCAACTTCTACTTCTACCAGAACAGTGAAGGACAGGTGGTGTTCTGTATCACTCCCGATCCACCCCTTCCCGGCATAGATAACCTCTCCACCTCAGAATTTCTACCCCTCTGCTCCCGCCGCATGATCGAAGTTTATCCCCGCCTGCGCAATCTCAAGGTAAGGCGAACCTGGCGCGGTCAATACCCCATGACTCCCGATGGTTTTCCCGTGGTAGGAAGATCGCGGGAAATCGATAACCTTATCAACGCTGTCGGCATGTGCGGTCAGGGTTACATGCTGGGACCGGGACTGGGGGAGCTTGTCAGCAGGATAATCACCGCCGAACTCTGCCCCGATGATATCAGAATCCTGAAAAGCTTCGATCCTTACCGGGATTTCTCCGGCATGGAGCAGTTCAAATAAAAGAATCCCATGAAAATACACATAGCCCAGATCAAGGAATACGACAGCATAGTTATCCGGCAGTTCATGGCAGAAGCTGCGGACAAGGATGATCTCTGGCAGCAACTGCAAGACTGCCACAATATTCTTATTAAACCCAATTTGCTGGGACCTTATCCGCCCAGCGCTGCCATCACCACTCATCCTGCCGTGCTGGAATCACTTATCCTGCTTCTGCGGGAACACGGGAAGGAAGTCTGGCTGGGGGACAGTCCCGGCGGAACCAATCCGGTGAACAGGGTATGGCAGGCTACGGGGATCAAGGATCTGGCGGAAAAATACAGCTGCCAGCTCCTGAACTTCAGTAGCGGAAATGTCAGAATCATCAAGCAGGGTAACATCGAATTCAGCCTTACCGATTACTTCTGGCAGGCTGATGCCATAATCAGTGTGGGTAAATATAAGACCCATTCCCTGATGTACTACACCGGTGCTGTCAAGAACCTCTATGGCCTGATCCCCGGTCTGAAGAAATCAGATTATCACAAGTACTATCCCGATAATGCCTCCTTCTCCCGGGTGCTGGCATCTCTGTACGAAATCTGCCGGCAACGGTTCATCTACAGTTTCGTCGACGGTATCTGGGGTATGGAAGGTGAAGGTCCTTCCGCCGGAATCCCCAGGAACTTCGGGACGATGTTCGCATCCCTTTCCGCCGCCGCCCTGGACTGGACTGCAGCCCGTATGATGGGCTATGATCCGGGCAGGATCAGCTATCTCGCGGCAACACTGCAGATGGATGATCTGCAGCCTTCCGATCTGGAAGTCGAAGATAAATGGAGGGATTTCATTTTCCCCGATGTCAAAATCAAGGGAATAAGCCGGCTCATAAAATTTCTTGCTCATTCTCCCGCTTTTCTTAAAAATAGTTTTCGCAGGATTTATAGATATTATCCGGATTTCAATGAAAACTGTAAATTATGTGGCGTCTGCGTTACGAGTTGCCCGGTGCAGGCTATACGAATGGAAGGAACGGGCAGTACTCCCGTCATCGATTACAAGACCTGTATCAAATGCCTGTGCTGTCACGAAGTCTGTCCCTATCATGCGGTCTATATTAAGAAAAGTCTGCTGGCGAAATTTCTGATCAAATAGAGATCATTTTACCGAGGAGGTAATTATGATAAAGGCAAGATGGTTTGGACATAGCATGTGGAAGGTCTGGAACGAGAAGACCAGTCTCATAATCGATCCCTTCAGCAATATAGGCTACCCGGTCCCGCAGGATGAAAGGGCCGATTTTGTAATGTCCTCTCACGATCATTTCGATCATAATAATATTTCCCTGATCAAGGGTTCCCCGAAAATCATCAATAAACAGGGTTACTACAGTTATGAGTATCTCACCGTGGAGACTTTTGCGGTCTGGCATGATGAGAACGAGGGTAAACAACGGGGCAGAAACCTGCTGATCAGGTTCATCCTGGACGACGTGGCTTTCCTGCACTGCGGCGACCTGGGGCATGTGCCGGCAGCGGATATCTTTACCAGGCTGGGCAGGATCGATGTCCTGATGATCCCGGTGGGAGGATTCTATACTATTGATGCCGGTGCCGCCAGAACCATTGTGAATCGCCTGTCTCCCCAGATTACGCTGCCCATGCATTACAAGACTCCGGTTCTGGATTTCCCCATCAGCGGGGTCGAGCCCTTCCTTAAAATGATGGATAATGTCGTGAAGATCAACGCACCGGAGGTGGATCTGAACCGATATCTCCGGGGTAACAGGGTTACGCTCGTCCTTAATTATGAATAAGAAAATCTTCCGGTTCAGAAAAAAGGGACTTCTCTTTTATTTTCTGCTGCTGGCTCTGCTGACCTATTTCATTCTTGCTGATGGAGCCGGTTTCTTCCGCAAGCTGGGGATAAAATTGAAAATCTCCCGTATCAAAGATGAAATAGAGACTCTGGAAAAAGATAATGAGAGAATAGCAAAGGAAAATGAGGATCTGGAAAAAAATCCGACGACCTGGGAGAAAAAAGCACGCGAGCTGGGCATGCAGAAAGAAGGTGAAGAGGTCTACATGTTCAAGGAATCGGAGCAGGAATAATTTTCTGAGGAGTTGTTGATGAAACTACTTATTCCTTTTCTGGTGTTACTGCTTATTGGCGTGGTCTTAGCCGCAGTACCGGTGCTGGAATTCACAGAAACCATCCATGATTTCGGCATGATCAGGGAAGAAAAGGGTC
>JAFGRJ010000144.1 GCA_016935235.1 Candidatus Cloacimonadota bacterium | reverse complement strand
TCAATACTTATACCTGCGGATACGCCACCCTGGAAAAGGCCGGAAGCAACCGGGGTGCCGGTATATTGAACACTGCTGACGGAAACGTTCTCTCCCAGGATCGTATTGATGATGTCATCAACTGTTACCGTACCACCGAGTGGTGTAACCTCGAGACCATCTCTGCTGCTGTTTTTCTTATCTATGTTATCCGGAGGGATCCTCCTCTCGGTATGGTCAGCGGCGAGCAATATCGTAAGTATCAATAAAATAAAAAGTAATAATTTTCTATTCATCAGCCCTCCCAGGAATCAGGGATCCTTTTTATATAGATGCTATAAGTTTTTTCTTATATTTTATATCTTTATATAATTGTCAAATAAAAAAGGGATATCCTGGATATAAACTGAAGGATTGACTATAAACTGTATTGACAAAATAATCGCCTGCAAACTATTAAATCTTCTTACTGGAGAGTTTTTCATGAACAAGAAGACAAAAGCCGTGTTCCTGGACCGGGATGGCACTGTTAATGTAGATAGGAACGGATATGTCAGGAAAACTGGCGAATTTGAACTTTATCCTTTCAGCAGTGAAGCGGTAGCCCTCCTCAACCGGATGGATTACCTTGTTTTTATAGTGACCAACCAGTCCGGGATAGCCCGTGGTTATTACTCCGTGGCAGATCTGGAGAATATCCACCGGAGAATGGGTGAATTGCTGGCAGAGCAGGGTGCAAGAATAGACGAGATCTACTATTCTCCCTATCATAGCGAGGGTCATGTAGAGCCTTTCAACATCAGCAGCGATCTGAGGAAGCCGGGACTGGGTATGTTCCAGGAGGCGCTGCAGAAGTATGATTTCAATATTCCCCGTTCCTTTATGATCGGGGATAAATACAGTGATATCGTGTTTGGCAGAAAGGCAGGTTTGACAACAATCCTGGTGCTTACCGGTGATGGCAGTAGAGAGTTCCTGGAAGAACGTGAACATTGGGAATATAAACCTCATTTTATCACCGATAACCTGCTGGCTGCGGCACATCTTATCGAAAGACTGAGGAAAAGCCGATGAGATGGTTCCTGTTTGTGCTACCCCTGCTGCTGGTTCTGGTATCCTGCGGTGATCAGAGCCTGTCTCCCGAAGATGTAAACGATACTCCCTCCAATCTGGTTCTTATGCTGCTTTCTGAAATAAGGGTGCAGCTGAGCTGGGATGATAACAGTGAGAATGAAACAGGATTTCTAATCCAGAGGAAAGAAGAGGGCGGTGATTTCCAGACGATATTTACTACCACTCCTGATGTATCCCAGTACCTGGATGAGGATGTCGAGGAAATGAAGCATTATTACTACCGGGTTGCTGCTCTTTACGAGGAGGGCATGTCCACCTGGAGCAATACTGCCAGTATTTACACACAGAATTATTTCTCCGGGCTAAGTTTTGGCAGTGACCAAACTCTGGAAATAGTGACCTGGAACCTGGAAAATTTTCCCAAGAATGACGAAATTACGCTGAACTATGTTACTCAAGCCATAATGGCTATTGATGCTGATATTTACGCCCTGCAGGAGATCGAGAGCAACTCTGCCTTCAATCAATTGAAAACTGCTCTGGATGCCTGGGAAGGTTACCGGGCTAATAGCGCCAGCTATGGCATTAATCTGGCATACCTTTATAAAACAGCAGTGATCGACATTATGGAAATATATGAGATATATGAGGAAGATTCCTATGCCTTTCCCCGTAGTCCGCTGGTAATGGAATGTCTCATCAATAATAGACCGCTCGTGATTATAAATAACCATCTCAAAGCCCAGGAACAGGGTAATGATGATGAAAACAGAAGAAGATTAGCCAGCCAGAAGCTGGAGGAATATATAGACAGTTATTTCCCATCAGTTGAAGTCATCATGCTGGGTGATCTCAATGATGAAATATCGGAGCCGGAAGAAGATAATGTATTCTGGAACTTCATCGAAGAACCAGAGTACTACCTCTTTACCGACATGGAAATAGCCCTGGGTGACCCCTCCTTCTGGTCCTATCCCGGCTGGCCCAGTCATATTGATCATATTCTTATTACCAATGAATTGTTCGGAGACTTCAGCCAACCTTCATCGACAGTGACCACGCTGAGGTTAGACCTGTATCTGGAGTTCGGCTGGGCGGAATATGACGACAATATATCCGATCATCGACCCGTTGGCCTGAAACTGGCATGGGATAGGGAAACCAGATGAAATACCTGCCTTTCCTGTTCTGTATTTTTATTATCATGTTCAATCTGCACGCTGATGGACCCGGGGAGATCTTACCTCTGATCAAATATGAGAATTTAAGATTTGGCAGTGGAGAAACTCTGGAAATTGTTACCTGGAATATCCAGAATTTTCCCAAATCAGAATATACTGTGGAATATGTAAGCAGGATCATGCAGGCAGTTGATGCCGATATCTATGCATTGCAGGAAATAGAGAATAACAGTGCCTTTTTTCAACTCCTGCAGCATTTGAATACGCCGCCGGATACAACAGACTGGAGAGGATTCCGGGCTAACAGTGATGAATGGGACCAGAATCTGGCTTACGTCTATAAAACCGCAGCGGTAAAAGTAGAAGCAATATATGAGATATTCAACCAGCCTAATGACGAATATGCTTTCCCGCGTTTTCCCCTGATCATGGAGTGCCTTTACCAGGGGAATGAGATTATTGTCATCAATAACCACTTCAAAGCCAGGGCTGGTAAGGAAAACGAGATCAGAAGGAAGGAAGCCAGCGAGCGCTTGAAAAAATACATCGATTCCACCTTGCCTGATAAAAATGTCATTATGCTGGGAGATCTGAACGATCATCTCACCGATACTCCCGAAACTAACGTTTTCCAGGTTTACCTGGATGACAGGGAAAACTACCTGTTTACCGATTACAGCATAGCGGCTGATAGCACGGCGGACTGGTCCTATCCTTACTGGGAATATCGGGGTCATATCGATCATATCCTGGTAAGCAACGAATTGTTTGATGAATTTAACAGCAAGTCATCGGAAATCAGGACCATTGTGATTGACAGATATATGGAGGGAGGCGAAGAGAACCGTTATCGGTATATCACCGATCATCGCCCCATAGGTCTGAAACTCAAATTTACGGATAAATAGAATCATATCCAGGTCTTGAGATGATTATTCATATTTAGGGAGTACCTGCTCATGTTAGAAAATATCAATCAGCTTCAAGCCGTGCGCCATGAAAAATTGCAGAAACTTATCGCCCTGGGAGTGAATCCCTATCCCAATCGGGTTAACCGGACTCACAGGATAGTTGAGCTCTGGGACAGACGCGATGATTTTACTGCCTCAGAACAGAAAGTGATAATAACCGGCAGGATTGATGCCATAAGGCGTCAGGGTAAGGTCGGTTTCGGAAATATCTGTGACCAGAGTGGCAGGATACAGATATTTGTCAAACAGGATTTGGTTGGGGAAGAGAGTTATGAGATTTTCAAGCTTCTTGATCTGGGTGATATTATCCAGGTACAGGGAAAATGTTTTGTTACCAGGATGGGTGAATATTCTCTCCGGGTGCAGGACATTGTCCTGTTAAGCAAGAATCTACGTCCCCTGCCGGTTGTCAAGCAGCAGGTAGTTGATGGTATTCAAAAAAGATATGATGAATTTGTAGATATCGAGTTAAGATACCGCAAACGTTATCTGGACCTGCTGCTGAATCCTGAAGTGAAAAGGAATTTCGAGATCAGAGCACTGATAATCAGTGAGATCAGAAAATTCCTCAACGAGGAAGGTTTTCTGGAAGTGGAGACCCCTGTCCTGCAACCCCTGTATGGTGGAGCCTACGCCCGTCCTTTCATCACTCATCATAATACACTGGATATTGACCTTTACCTCCGGATAGCCCTGGAACTCTATCTGAAACGCCTGCTCATCGGCAATATGGAGAAAGTCTATGAGATCGGCAAAAATTTCCGCAACGAAGGCATGGATCGCAATCATAATCCGGAATTCAGCATGGTAGAGATATATCAGGCATATACTGATTACTCGGGTATGATGGATCTAACGGAAGCAATGATAACCGGTCTGGCCAGGAAAATCAATGGCAGGGAGGAAGTGAGATTTCAGGACCGGGTAATAGAACTTGAGCGACCCTGGAAAAGAGCTTCCATGATTGATCTGATCAGGGAAAAAACAGGCTATGATGCTGCAGATTTTGATTTCGCGAGGATCAGCGCATACTGCAGCGAACATGATATCGAGATTCCACCAGGGGCTGGTCCCGGGAAGCTGATCGAGGCTATCTTTGCCAGGTTTGTGGAAGCAGAACTCATTGAGCCAACTTTTGTGATAGATTTTCCCAGTGAAATTTCTCCGCTGGCCAAACATAAACCAGGTAATACCAAGCTGGTGGAGAGATTCGAATTATTCATCAACGGTAATGAATACGGTAATGCCTTTACTGAACTCAACGATCCTGTTGATCAACGCCAGCGTTTCGAAGCTCAGGCTGAGCTGAGGAAGATGGGAGATCTGGAGGCTAATCCCGTGGATGAAGATTTCCTGGAAGCTCTTGAATACGGCATGCCACCGGCAGGAGGACTGGGAATAGGGATAGACCGCCTGGTGATGTTGTTCACCAATAACACTTCCATAAAAGAAGTGATTCTTTTCCCCACGATGAAACCGGAATGATCGCATTGCTCTATTCTTATCAGAATAACCATGCCTGCAAGCACGAGATTAACTCATGTACTATTTCCATATAGCGGCAAGATATCTCAGGGGAGGTCGTCAGAAATTTCCCTCCGCAGCTAATATTCTATCCTTTGCCGGCATAACCATCGGTGTTTTTTCACTCCTGGTAGTTTCCTCGGTGATGAATGGGTTCGACAGCGACATGCGGCAGAGAGTGATCGGATCCAAAGCAGAAATAAAAGTATATCAGACGGATTATGCTGCGATACCGGATTACTGGAAGGTAAGTGATGAGATCGCATCCCTGGATGGTGTAAGAGCGGTGGCACCTGTATGTGAAGCGGAATTGATGTTGCAGAACAGGAAGAATATCATTGCTTCCGTATGTTACGGGATAGACTTTGCAGCTCACCGAGAGGTTACTGATATCCTGAATAGAATTCGCATCGGTGATGTTACCCGGGAAGATCTCGAGAATGATGGTATTATTCTCGGATTGGATATGTCTGTTACCCTCAATGCTACAGTGGGGGAATATGTGCAGCTGTCATCTCCCCTGGGAACAGAGCCATCTCCTTTCGGTCTGCTCCCGCGTAATAAGAGGTTGAAGGTGGTGGGCATTTTTATTTCAGGACTTCCAGAATATGATAAGATTTTTTCCTATGTCTCTCTGAAAAATGCCCAGTACCTCATGAGTTTGGATGATAGGGTGGATTATCTGGATGTAAAAACCTATGATCCTGAAAAATCCGCCCGTATGGCTCAGGTGATCGGAACGTACCTGGGAGATCAATATAAGGTGGAAGATTGGAGCGATTTTGAATCCAACCTCTTCAATGCCATCAAAATGGAAAAAATAATAATGTTCCTGGTGCTGACATTGATGATCATTATCACTTCCTTTAACATGACCGGTAATTTCATCAAACTGGTAGCGGAAAAAAAGACCGATCTTGGCATTCTAAAAGCCCTGGGAGCACAGGAATCTGATATTGTCAAAATTCTCCTGGCCAGTGGCTTGATAATAGGTAGCAGCGGGGCAGCAACAGCTACCCTGGCAGCGATTATCCTGCTTAAAGCTCAGGAAATATGGCATTTTATCAGTATACCCGTTCCCGGTTTCCCCCTGCACTGGGTACCCGTGGAATTGCGCTGGACCGACTTTCTGATCGCTCCCCTGCTGGCTATTGTTATAAGTCTGTTAACGACATTGTATCCGGCTCGTAAAACCCTGCGTATCGATGTCATCAAAATTATCAGGGAATAATACATTTCCTGAAAAATTAAAATAAAAAAAATAAACAGCTGCAATCCATTATTATTTCATTGCTTGCACATAAAGGTAATTTTTCAGATTAAAACCGCCTTGACATAGATGATAACTGCTTATTTTTTTTGCATATAAAGGTCAAATACTTGAGAACTGAATTATTGGTAGAAAAACCAGAATTTATTGTTTTTCAGTAGGTTATAAATTGCGAGGGTATTATGGAACTGTCTGAGAATGCGCTGGTGGTTTTGCAGAAACGATATTTCAAGAGAGATGATAAAGGTAACTGTACCGAGGATTGGTCACAGATGGTAAGCAGGATCGCCACAAATATCTCCGGAGGTGATCAGGGGAAATACAAGCGATATTATGAGCTCATCGATTCCGGATTGTTCCTGCCCAATTCTCCCACACTCATGAATGCCGGGAGTGATCTGCAGCAGCTATCAGCCTGTTTTGTTCTTCCCGTGGATGACAGCATGGAGGGCATCTTTGATTCCATCAAGAATGCCGCTTTGATTCATAAGAGTGGCGGTGGTACCGGGTTCAGTTTTAGTAGACTGAGGGAAGCGAATGCCCGTGTTCGCAGTACCAACGGTATATCCAGCGGTCCGATAACTTTTCTCCGGGTATTCAATGCAGCCACTGATGCAGTTAAACAGGGGGGGACCAGGCGGGGAGCCAATATGGCCATTCTCAATGTCGATCATCCTCAGATATTGGAGTTCATTAAAGCCAAGGAAGATAACCGGGAGTTGAATAATTTTAATATAAGCGTCGGCATTACGGAAGGATTCATGAATGCAGTGCATGATGATGCCGAATATGATCTGATTTCACCTTATTCCGGTGAGAGGGTCAACAGGCTCAAAGCTCGGGATGTATTCAACCTGATAGTGGAAATGGCTCACAAGAATGGAGAACCGGGGATAATTTTTCTGGACAGGATCAACCAGTTCAATCCCACTCCTCATCTGGGTAAGATTGAATCAACCAATCCCTGTGGCGAGCAGCCTCTTCTGCCTTTCGAAGCCTGTAATCTGGGTTCAATTAACCTGTCTTCCCTGGTGAAGGATAAGGCGGTTGATTTTGAATTGTTCCGTAATGTGATCCGGGAGAGTGTTGATTTTCTGGACGATGTTATCGACCGGTCCCGTTTTCCTCTGCCCGAGATAGCAGCAATGGCCAGGGCTAACCGCAAGATCGGTCTGGGCATAATGGGCTGGGCTGACCTGCTGTTCCTGCTGGGTATACCCTACAACAGTGAGAAGGCAGTAGGGTTGGGTGAAGAGTTGATGGAATTTCTGGATTATGAATCCAAATACAGATCGATGGAACTGGCCAAGCAAAAGGGAAGTTTTCCCAATTTTAAAGGCAGTATTTATGAAAAAGGCGGTTTAAAAAGAACGGTTAAAAATCTCGACTGGGATAAGCTAAACAGAGAAATAAGCACCAATGGCATCAGAAATGCAACTACCACCACAATAGCCCCCACCGGTACCATCAGTATGATAGCCAACACTTCCGGAGGGATAGAACCTCAATTTTCCCTGGTGTATGTGAAGAATGTCATGGATGGTGAAAAACTCCTCTATATAAATCCTCATTTTGAAAAGTCAGTCAGAAAAGCGGGTTTGTATGATGCGGCCCTTATGGAACAAATATCGGAGCTTGGCTCCATTCAACAACTGCCAGCTTTGCCGGCTGCCTTGAAACAAGTCTTCGTCACTGCTCATGATATCAGCCCACAGTGGCATGTAAAAATGCAGTCAGCTTTTCAGAAATACACCGACAATGCAGTTTCCAAGACCATCAATTTCCACCGCTCTGCTACCAAGGATGATATCAGAATGGCTTATGAACTTGCCTATGAATCTGGATGCAAGGGTGTTACAGTTTATCGTGACGGCAGCCGCGAGAACCAGGTTCTCAACGTCGGTAATAAAATGAAGGAAGAATTGAACGGTACCAGGATAGCACCCCGCCAGAGACCTGAAATTACAACTGGCGTAACCCGAAGAGTGGAAACAGGTTGCGGGCATCTTTACGTAACGATAAATTCCGATAGTAATGGACCCTGCGAAGTATTTACCCAGATAGGTAAAGTGGGCGGTTGTGCATCTGCTCAGCTGGAAGCTATTGCCAGATTGACATCTTTATGTCTCAGATCGAATGTAAAAGTAAGATCCATCATCAAACAGCTGCAGGGTATCAGATGTCCTTCCCCCATGTGGAGCAACGGGACAATGGTCACTTCCTGTGCTGATAGCCTGGCTAAAACCCTGGAAACCTTCCTGAAAATTCAGCCAGATAAAGATAAAGACATTGCCAGAATCAACGCGGAATCCAGCAGAATCACAAGACAGGGGAATTTAAATACCCATATTGGTTCCTGTCCGGACTGTGGCGGTTTCATCGAACACAGTGAAGGTTGCCTGAAATGTCAGATCTGTGGTTGGACAAAGTGCTGAGAGAAATCATCTGATGTCATTGGAATTCTCGGGTGAAAAAATATTTTTTTATGGATAAAAGAGGCATTCCATCAGTATTTGAAGGTAGAACTTACCAAACCTGAAAATTTCAAACTTGACACAAGTGCTAAATAATTGAAACTTAACAATTAAAAGTTACAGAAGATTACATCGCGAATTGCGCATGCAACTTTTTAACTCATTAATATATAATGAGATATCGTTAAATACTTAGGAAAAATAAACTGAATATAACAGGGCAGGATGGATTATGTTCAAATTCATCAAGAAGCGTGATAATAAGATCGTCAAATTTGAAACAGACAAGATAACCAATGCCATTCTCAAAGCCGGAAAAGTAACCCGGGAATTTGATCACCAGATAGCCAAACGTCTTACGCTTCAGGTAGTCAATCTGGCGCAGCAGACAATTGAGAACCGGATCCCGACAGTGGAAGAGATCCAGGATATTGTGGAGGAAGTGCTTTTAGCTTCGTCATTTAAAAAGACAGCCAAAGCATATATTCTCTACCGTGATCAGCATTCCAAGATCAGAGAGATTGTATCCAATGCCGAAATAGATCTTATTGACCAGTATCTCAAGAGGCTGGACTGGCAGGTCAAGGAAAATAGCAACATGGCTTATTCACTACAGGGATTGAACAACTATATAGCTTCTGAGGTGAGCAAGATATACTGGCTGAACAAGATCTATCCCCCGGAAATAAGGGAATCTCACCTGGAAGGGGATTACCATATTCACGATCTGGGCCTGATATCTGTCTATTGTGTGGGCTGGGATCTGCGGGACCTTTTGATTACCGGTTTCCGGGGAGCTCGAGGCAAGATAGAGAGCAGTCCTGCCAAACATTTTCGCAGTGCGCTGGGCCAGATAGTCAATTTCTTTTATACTCTGCAAGGAGAGGCTGCCGGAGCCCAGGCATTCTCCAATTTCGACACACTTCTGGCACCCTATATCAAGTTTGATAAACTGGATTACAAGGAAGTTAAACAGGCTCTGCAGGAATTCATTTTCAATGTAAATGTTCCAACCCGGGTAGGATTTCAGACTCCTTTCACCAATATCACCATGGATCTTGTTGTTCCATCCCTGTATGCAGATACTCCGGTGATTCTGGGTGGCGAGTTGCAGCAGCAAACCTACAGTGAATTTCAGGAAGAAATGAATATTCTCAACAAGGCTTTTCTGGAGGTGATGTGTGAAGGTGATGCTAAAGGGAGAGTTTTTACTTTTCCCATTCCCACCTACAATATAACCAATGACTTTGACTGGGATAATCCAGTTCTGGATGATCTCTGGCAGGCTACTGCCAAGTACGGGATTCCTTATTTTTCTAATTTCGTCAATTCCGATCTGAATCCTGATGACACTCGTTCCATGTGCTGTCGGTTGCGGTTGGATACCCGTAAGCTGGAAGCGAGAGGAGGAGGTCTTTTCGGGGCAAATCCTCTCACGGGTTCCATCGGGGTGGTAACGGTAAATATGCCGCGGATAGGTTACCTCAGCCAAAATGAGGAAGAATTCTTTGCATGTTTGATCCGGATCATGCTTAAAGCCAGAGACAGCCTTGAAATTAAAAGAAAAATTCTGGAGAATTTAACTGATAACAATCTCTATCCCTACACCAGGTTTTATCTCCGCGATATCAAGGAACGATTCGGGCAGTACTGGAAAAATCATTTTTCCACTATTGGCCTCATCGGTATGAATGAAGCATGCCTTAATCTTTTCGGAGAACCGATAACCTCGGACAGGGGATTGAGTTTTACACTGCAAGTAATGGATTTTATGCGGGATAAACTGATAGAATTTCAGGAAGAGACAGGGAATAATTACAATCTGGAAGCTACCCCTGC
>JAFGRJ010000143.1 GCA_016935235.1 Candidatus Cloacimonadota bacterium | reverse complement strand
TGAGAAGTTGCCAGATTCATGTAATTTATACTGGCAATAACAAGAAGAAAGATAGCCACAATACCGAATATATAGATATAAGCCACGTTTCCCCGGGGCAGATCATGCCCGACTTTGGAATATAAATGAACATCCGCCAGAGGTTGAACCATCAGTTGAAAGGAAGCATTAAACTGATCACCCAGTGCTTTCATGTACTTATCATAAAAGCGGGGAAAATCTTCCATGATGTCCTGAATTTCACTGTTTTCATAGAGCTTGATGTAAGAAAAAAAACCGACGTTCCAGAAAAACCTGCTGTCCAGACTGTTATAATTATCTACACCATAGAAATTTGACAGAGTAATCATGGAACACAATGCAGAAAAATTCAGATGGGAATTTCCCGGGATATCTTCAATAACTCCGGTAATGGTAAAACCGAAACCATAACCTGTATCGAGGACTTCCCCCATTGGATCTTCGTTCCCGAAAATCCGGGAAGCCAGACTCCTGGTCAAAACCATGGTATTGGGCTCGGCAAGAGATTTCCCCGCTGAGCCTGATATGAATTTCCAGGAAAAAATGTCGAAAACGGTAGAGTCAGCAAAATACACATTTTCTTCAAAAATATTCTTTTCCTGGTGTTTGAAGAAATTATTGTCCATAGACAGGAATCTGGTATAAGACTCGATCTGAGGATATTCCAGTTGCAGTGCTCTGGCCAGGGGGAATGCTGTAACAGCAAACTTATCGTCATTCCCGTGAATGTTGAAATGGGATTCCAGGCGGTAGATCCTATCATAGTCGATATTATACTTATCATAGGATAATTCGTACCTGAGATAAAGTCCGATGAGAATCGCACAGGTGATACCGACCGTAAGTCCTGCTATATTAATGAAATTGAAGAACTTGTATTTTACCAGATTTCTTATGGCTATAGCAAGATAATTTTTCAGCATTTTAGCCTCTTACTCTATTATCTTTTTTACAGCTGGAATTTCTTCTGGATATTCTCTGTAACTATATGCCCGTCAAACAACTGGATAATTCTATGACTGTATTCAGCATGCGATGGTGAATGAGTCACCATCAAAATAGTGGTACCTTCTTCGTTAAGCTGGGTCAAAAGGTCCATAACCTCTTCGCCATTAGCAGAATCAAGATTTCCGGTGGGTTCATCTGCCAGGATAAGTTTAGGTTTGGTTACAACAGCCCTGGCAACAGCTACTCGCTGCTGCTGTCCTCCGGATAACTGCTGGGGAAAATGCTTGCGGCGGTGTGCTATCTTCATGCGATCAAGAACTCCTTCCACTCTCTTTCTCCGTTCCGCAGAGGTCATTTTCAGGTAAAGCAGAGGTAATTCCACATTCTCGTATACTGTAAGCTCATCAATAAGATTGAAACTCTGGAAGATAAAACCAATATTCGACTTACGAAGATTGGTCCGCTTTCTTTCCCTGTACTTCGATACTTCATGATCAAGAAAATACAACTCACCCTTGCTGGGATTGTCAAGTAAACCCACAACATTCAATAAAGTAGATTTACCGCAGCCGGAAGGTCCCATGATGGCCACAAACTCTCCCTTATTGATTTCCAGATTAACATTATTGAGAGCTGTCGTTTCAACCTCATCAGTGCGGTAGATTTTCGATAAATCTTTTGTTCTAATCATCCTTTCCTCCGTTTATTATTTCTTTAAGATCAATTTATCTACATTACCAAAATTATCATAACTTGATATAATTACTTTTTCTCCAGGTTCAAGCCCTTCCAGGACTTCATAATACTTCGGATTCATACTGCCGAGGCGGATGTTTCTCTTCACAGCAGTATCCCCTGCTTCATTTACCACAAAAATCCACTGCCCTCCCGTCGTCTGATAAAATCCACCCTTGGGGATGAGGATTGCTTCCTTGGGATCACCCAGCTCAAGCTTTACCCTGAAAGTCTGCCCTATTCTCATATTGGACGGAATATCCTCGGTGAAAACCATATCAACCGAAAAACGTCCATTACGGACAACTGTATATATCTTCGTCACCTTCAGCTTGTAGGTCTTATTGGCAAATTCGAATTCCCCGAGAAGGTTCTTTTTAATTCGAGAGATATAATGTTCATCAATATCAGCAATAATTTTAAAGGAGGTGAGATCGTTTATCTGACCAAGGCGTGTTCCGGTGGAAATTGCCTGTCCGATTTCGGCATTCACAGAAGCCAGTTCACCACTTATGGGTGCTTTCACATTGAGATGTTCGAGTTTATTTCTGACAATTCCCAGATTATCCTGCATACGCTGCACGGAGTCTTCCAGCTGTTCTATCTGGACTTTACGGAACAGTGAATCCTGTTTCTGAGATTCAATGAGAAGCTCATTCCTATTGATCAAATATTCATAGTGGTCCCGGGAATCATCATAATCTTCCCGTGATATGAAATTCTTCTCGAATAATGACTCGTTATTTAGATAGGTTTTTCGCTGTTGTTGAATAAGATAATCCAGCTCCAGAATCTGTTCTTTCAGATCAAGTTTTCTCTGTTCCATCATGATCCGGGTATTTCTCAAATTGTTCATCTGTTCAGCCAGATTAGCTTCCCGATTCAGTATATCCAGATGAAGATTTGTATTGCTGAGTTTCAGGATGATATCACCTTTCTCCACCATGGTACCTTCCTCGAGAATAATATCTTCCACTCTGCCCCCTTCCATGGCATCAAGATAAACAGTCCGGATCGGATCAACGGTCCCGGTGATGGATATATAGTCCTGGAAATAATCCTGAACAACCTCTTCAATACTTATTCTTTCACTTCTTACATTAAGTTTTGTACTTCTGTCCGCAAATATGATATTGGCCAGCACAAAAATGACAAAGCTCCCCCCCAGGGAAAACCATATTATCTTTTTCAGTGGCCATTTTTTCTTTTCGATTATCCTGTCCATTCCTTCTTCCCCTTTCTTGGGCTGCAATAGGATGTAGCAAACCTTGTGCCATTCCCCTAAGTTAATTATTTTCATATCGTTATAAAGTAATAAATGGGGGATTACCGTACGATATTAAAACATCAATTGTACGTTATCGAACGATTGATTGTTAAAATAATTGACTTTTAGATAGTCTGATAAATCTTTTGGTACAGCTCTTCCAGGGAGGCATTATGAGTTCACGAGTCGGTAAGGTTCTGGCAGTAGATGATAATGAAGATATCTTGATTGCTTTGCAGATAATGTTGAAGCAGCATGGCATGGTGGTGCAGACCGAGAAGAATCCCAATCGCATACCCGAATTGCTTCAGGAAGATATTTATGATGTTATCCTGCTGGATATGAATTTCTCCAAGGATGTCATCAGCGGTCAGGAAGGCTATGACTGGCTTAACAGGATTCTGGAGATAGATCCGGAGGCAGTTGTTATCTTCATCACTGCTTACGGAGATGTAGAAAAAGCGGTGAAAGCAGTGAAAGCAGGTGCAGTAGATTTTGTACTGAAACCATGGCAGAATGAGAAATTACTGGCGACCCTGTCGTCTGCCATAAAACTAAGAAAAACCCGCCTGGAAGCCAGCAATCTCCGGTTAAAACAACAGGAGCTGAGTGCTTCTCTTGACCAACCTTTTCATGATTTTGTAGGAAACTCACCAGCAATGAATGAGCTTTTTGAAACAATCAACAAAGTTGCCAAAACAGATGCATCGGTTCTGATTCTGGGTGAGAACGGTACAGGCAAAGAACTGGTTGCCAGAGCTCTCCATAGAAATTCTCGACGCAATAACGATGTTTTCATAAGTGTGGACATGGGTGCAATAAGTGAAACTTTATTTGAAAGTGAACTCTTCGGTCATGTCAGGGGAGCTTTCACCGATGCCAAAAAAGATCGCCCAGGTCGCTTTGAGATTGCCAATGGAGGAACCCTGTTTCTGGATGAGATCGGTAATCTGTCCTTGCCGATGCAGGCTAAAATCCTGACAGTAATAGAAAAACAGCAGGTTATCAGAGTAGGTTCCAATAAACAGCACCCTGTTGATGTCCGCCTTATCTGTGCCACCAATATGCCTATTCATAAGATGGTAACGGAACAGAGGTTCCGTCAGGACCTGCTTTACCGGATAAATACCGTAGAAATTTCCATACCTCCTTTAAGGGAAAGGATTGAGGATATCAAACCGCTGGCGGAATTCTTTCTGGAAAAATTCCAGAAAAAATATAAAAAAGAGATTATCGCGATCAGCCCCTTGGCACTCAAAAAACTGGAATGTTATACCTGGCCCGGTAACATCCGTGAGTTACAGCACGCCCTGGAAAGAGCAGTAATCATGAGCGAATCAAAGCAACTGCAACCGAACGACTTCATTCTTACGAGCAAGGAATGTGAGGAGGAAGAAATAGGTTTTGAAAGCCTTAATCTGGAAGATGTGGAAATAAAAATCATCAGGAAAGTACTGAAAAAACATCACGGAAATATAACTCAAGCAGCTAAGGAGCTGGGATTGACAAGGACTTCTCTTTACAGGCGCCTGGAAAAATATGGTCTATAAAAACTTCAAGTTCAACTGTATAATCCGGATCATTCTTATTACCCTCACTCTGATGCTGCTGTCTTACATCATCTTCTTCCTAAACTACAGCATCACTCCCGTTCTGATTGGTTTGCTGGCAATCCTGCAATTGCTCTCCCTGCTTCATTATATCGACAAAACCAATCGTTATCTGACCAATTTCCTTGAATCGATCAGATATTCTGATTTTTCAAGATCTTTTAAAATTGAAGGACTGGGATCTGCTTACGATAAACTTGTAAGTGCATTCAACAAGGTAATAGAAGATTTCCAGAAAATTCGCTCTGAAAAAGAGACAAATTATTATTACCTGTTGAATGTAATACAGCATATCGGGATAAGCCTGATAGCTTTCCAGCAGGATGGTAAGGTAGAATTGATCAACAACTCCGCTAAAAGGCTATTTCGGATCAGTAACCTGAAAAATATCAATGACCTGAAATCCTTCAGCACCCTGCTGGTGGAAAAACTGCGCAATATGAAATCCGGAGAAAAATCCCTCATTAAGGTTCAAGATGAAGATGATTTTCTCCAGTTGATGATTTATGTAAAAGAGTTCAAACTGAAGGGTGTTTCAATCAAGCTTGTATCAATACAGAATATCCAGACAGAATTAGAGGAACAGGAACTGGAAGCCTGGCAGAAATTGATAAGGGTTCTTACCCATGAGATCATGAATTCCATTACACCGATATCCTCTCTGGCGGTAACTATAAATAATCTCCTGGATGAAATAGATACAACTGATAATGCGCCCCAAGAAATCGACGATGAAATCATAATCGATATTCAAAATGCCTTACGCACGATTAATAAAAGGAGTATCGGTCTGATCGAATTCGTTGGTACATATCGCAATCTTACCCACATTCCCAAACCTGACTTCTCGATATTTCCCATTTCACAACTATTTAAGAATATTCAGGTGCTGATGGAAGATGAGCTGACAAAAAAAGGTATTGATTTCAAGATCTCCCTGAACCCGGAAAATCTTGAAATAACAGCTGATGAGAAATTGATCGAACAGATAATAATTAATCTCATGAACAATTCCCTACAGGCCCTGATGAATATTAAAAATCCAGTTTTAATCTTGAGATCGTTTATGAATCCTCAGAATAGAATAATGATCCAAGTAGTAGACAATGGCTGCGGTATTCTCGAGGATGTGATCGATAAGATATTTATTCCTTTTTTTACTACCAAGCAGAATGGTTCGGGAATCGGTTTAAGCTTATCACGGCAGATAATGAGGTTACATGGCGGCACTATATCCGTTACCTCTGTTCCTGAAAGGGAGACCTGTTTTACTTTAAGATTTTAACAGCAGCAACTCACACCAGCAGCATGACCTGTACTCCAGGCAATCTGCAGGTTATAACCCCCTGTAAGTGCATCAACATCCAAGATTTCACCTGCAAAATAAAGACCAGGGACGATAAGAGATTCCATTGTATATGGTTCTATCTCCTGCACATCAATCCCACCCGATGTAATCAAAGCTTCCTGAAAAGAGCCAAAGCCAGTAAGATGAAACTTGAATTCCTTAAGCGCATTTACTATACAGACTCTCTGGAAACCGGTAAGGCTTGCTGAGACTGAATCAGCTGGTATATGTGAAATGTGCAGGATTACCGGGATCAATTTCCGCGGTAACCAAACCTGTAATAAATTACCAATCTTTTTTCTCGGATGTTGTGATATATCCCTCTGGAGACGGAGTTTTAACCTGCTGTTATTCAGAGCCGGCTTCAGGTCGATACTCAATTCCAGTCCGGTAACAGACCTAAAAAAGGAGCTTGCCGTAAGTATAATGGGACCTGCCAGACCATTTGTGAGAAAGGCTAATTCACCAAAGTCACTATAAATTTTCTTATTATCTTTGGTTTTAATGGTGATGGCTATATTTTTCAATTTAAGATCCGCAAGCTTCTGTAACCAGGGATTATCCGATCTCAGGGGCACCAGTGAAGGTTTAGGCGTGATAATGTTGTGCCCCAGTTCACCTGCCAGATGATAACCGGAACCATCGGAACCAGTTGCAGAATAAGATTTCCCTCCTGTAGCCAGGATTATGTTCTTAACCTGCATTGTAGAATTATTTTCCAATGTTAAGGTAAAGTCCGGGTATATTCTCCTGATCGATTTTACCTTCCCCTTTCTTATCTCAATGCCACTTTCCCGGATCTGCCTGTGCAGGCTATCAACAATTTCTCTGGCTTTGTCACTGACCGGAAACACCCGGTTACCTCTTTCTACCTTAAGATCTATACCAAGTTCGGTGAAAAAAATAAAAGTGTCTCTGCTGCTGAACCGGTAAAAGCAGTTTGTCAGAAATTTAGGATTGGTAATGACTTGTGCCAGCATTTCTTCGACTGTACAGAAATTGGTTAGATTACATCTTCCTTTTCCGGTCAGCAACAGTTTACGCCCCGGTTGTCTGTTCTTTTCAATAAGAATCGTCTGCAAACTCCTGGAACTGGCACAGATAGCCGCCATCATACCGGCAGGCCCTGCACCGATTACAGCTACATCATGCATAGATAAATATCATATATTCCCCTTCTTTATGAACATTACATAAAGGGGGCGCAGGACAATGAGTACCAATCCTATGATCAACCAGAGATAAGGTACCTGCAGAATGACCGGAACCAGTTTTACGATGATAAGCATCAATATCATTGCAGATAACTGACTTAATTTGATATCCCAGATGGTAAACAGCTTAATTCTGCGGTTGAAAAATTTGATTAAACACATGTTCACCTCCATTTACAAACACAACTAAAATAAATGATATTATTTTTTCAAGTTAATTTCAACTGCTAAAGAAAAATAAAAATTGACCTTTTATTATTCTTTCGAAAATTTGCTTCTGATTTGTAGGAGGAATGGAAATGATATTAATCCAAAGAATAGGCTGTAAAGCAGAATTTCCATTTATTCTCCTTCCCTGCCTTCCCTGGTTGCTCCCCTTACTGGGGAGATAATAAATATAACCATACCACAGATTAGAATTCTATAAAAAACAGGGGTTTTCAAATGGAATATCCTTTTGATATAATAGAGAAAAAATGGCAGTCAATCTGGCAGGAAAAAAAGATTTTTCAGGCAGTTGACTTGTCGGAAAAAACTAAATACTATGTGCTTTCGATGTTTCCTTATCCTTCCGGTACATTACATATGGGTCATGTCTCGAACTACTCAATAGCTGATGCCATCTCGCGCTTCAAGTTGATGGATGGTTATAATGTCATGCAGCCCATGGGATATGATTCTTTTGGTATGCCGGCAGAAAATTACGCCATTAGGCACAGAACTCATCCCCGCCTGTCCACTGATGATAGTATCAAGGTGATGAAAAAGCAATTTAAAATGATGGGATTTGGTATTGACTGGACCAGAGAGGTCAGCACCTGTCATCCAGAATACTATAGGTGGGGCCAATGGCTTTTTAAAAGAATGTACGAGAAAGGTCTGGTCTACAGGAAATCATCCTACGTTAACTGGTGTAATTCCTGTAAGACTGTGCTAGCCAATGAACAGGTAGAGGAAGGCAGATGCTGGCGGTGCGAGGAACCTGTACGTCAGAAAGAACTGGAACAGTGGTTTTTCCGTATCACAGAATATGCTGAAGAATTGCTTGATTTCAGCAGCGTAATCAACTGGCCGGAAAGAGTTAAGATAATGCAGACAAACTGGATCGGCAAGAGCAAGGGTACCAACATTCATTTTCATCTGTCTGGAAGTGACGAAATAATCACCGTTTTCACCACCAGACCGGATACTATCTTTGGGTGTACGTTCATGGCATTACCACCGGAACACCCTCTGGTGGCTTCATGGTTGAAAGGGCAAGATGATAATTCTCCAATCGTCAGATTCTGTAATAAAGTCATTAATGAGGACAAGATCAAGCGTACAGCCGAAGAAACGACCAAGGAAGGCATTTTTTCAGGTCACTTCGCCATTAATCCTGTCAATGGGGAGAAAGTACAGATCTGGATAACCAATTATGTGTTGATGGAATATGGAACTGGAGCAGTAATGGCAGTTCCAGCCCATGACCAGCGTGATTTCGAATTTGCCCGTAAATACGGGATCCCGATCAAGATAGTTATCCAAACGCCTGCCCAGAATCTGAAACTGGAAGCCATGACCTCAGCATACACAGATCCCGGCATTCTGGTGAATTCAGAACAATTCAATGGTATGAAAAGCGAAGAATCAAAAGCATCCATTACCCACTGGATGGAAGATAATGGCACTGGAGAAGAAGCCATTACCTACAGATTGAGAGATTGGGGCATTTCCAGACAAAGGTACTGGGGTACACCCATACCAGTAATATATTGTCAGAGATGCGGGGTTGTTTTAGTGCCTGATGATGAACTACCGGTGAAACTGCCAGAGCAGCTTGAACTTGGGAATACAACTACAAATCCCTTGCTTTCCGCCGCGGAATGGATCAACACCCCTTGTCCAAATTGTGGAGGTCCCGCCCGTAGAGAAACTGATACCATGGATACTTTCGTGGACAGCTCCTGGTATTTTGCCAGATATACCGATGCCCAGAATGAAAAAGGACCTTTCACCAGGAAAAAAGCGGATTACTGGTTACCAGTGGATCAATATATTGGTGGTATCGAACACGCCTGCATGCATCTGCTCTACGCGCGCTTCTTCCATAAGTTTATGCGTGATATCGGCTTAATAGGGAGTAATGAACCTTTTGCCCGTCTGCTTACTCAGGGTATGGTCACCAAAGATGGGGCAAAAATGAGCAAATCCAAGGGTAATGTTGTAGATCCGCAGTATATTTTAGACCGTTTTGGAGCTGACACTGTGCGAGTATTCATGCTGTTTGCCTCTCCCCCGGAAAAGGATATAGAATGGAGTGATGAAGGGGTTAAAGGAGCTTTCCGATTTCTTAACCGCTTATGGCGGCTGTTTGCAGAAAAAATAGATATTCTGCAAGGAACGGAAAATGTTGTAGTATCTGGCTCCGTGTCTGACGAAGAGCTGGATAAACTCCGTTACAGCACTCATTTTACTGTTAAAAAAGTGCTGGATGATATTGAAAGAATGCAATACAATACGGCTATAGCAGCCATAATGGAACACCTGAACAATATTTATGCCTGCAAAAATAAAAAGTTGCATGATGTTACTGAAAAGAATATATTCATTCAGTCCTGCCGGGTAGTTCCTCAACTACTCTATCCCTTTGCTCCCCACCTGTCGGAAGAACTCTGGTCCTTGCTTGGCTATAAGCAGCTGATCCATAATTACGGTATACCAACTTATTCACCTGAATTCCTTGAAAAGGAACTTGTTAACTATGTTATTCAAATCATGGGAAGAATCAGGGGAAAATTGGAGATTGCAGCAGATGCCAGCCCTGCAGAGATTGAAAGAGAAGCTCTATCCTTGGCAAATGTTCAGAAGCACATCAATGGAAAAAAGGTTAAGAAGGTTATCATTATACCAAAAAAATTGATCAGTATCGTTCTCTAGAAGCACAAAGGATTATAAGAGCTCTTTATTGTTATGATTCTTCAGGTTCCTGTTCAAAGGTGATAATAAATTCAGTACCCTTTTTACGATAAAGGCGTATCTTACCATGTAATTGATCGGTCAGGGCATTAACCAGCTGCAGTCCCAGAGTTCGGGCTTTACGGAAATTGACATTCTCAGGAAAAGTCTGACCATCATTGAATACGATTAGCCTGTAGGTTTTGCCGTCAAAACTTAATTTTATTATGATATTACCAATTTTGTGATCCTTGAAACCATGTTTGAGTGCGTTCGAGACCAGTTCATTTATCATCAGTCCCAGGGGTATTGCCTTGTTGATGTCCAGATAAACATTCTGCATATCAATACTTAAATTGACATCATAAGGACTTATGGAATAAGAACTGAAAAGGTGGGTAGTCAGACTGCTGACATAATTATCGAAATCTATGCGTTCCAGATTGTCCGAAAGGTAAAGTTTCTCATGGATCAGGGACATTGATTTTACCCGGTTCTGGCTATCCTGAAAAAGTCCCAGGGATTTCTCATCGGAAATGTGCTGTGACTGCAACTTAAGTAAACTCGATATCACCTGCATATTGTTCTTAACCCGATGATAGATCTCCTTGAGCATTACATCTTTTTCCCGTAAAGAAGACTCAATTTTCATTTCATTGATTTTCCGTTCAGTGATATCTTCGGTGATGATAACAACCCTATCAACCTTATCGGACTTATCCATAATTGCATAAAAATATTGCGATATCCATTTGTTCTTACCAGAAGTTTTACGTCCTAGAAGTTTCAGCTCCGGGATATATAGAGATCCTCCTTTTTCATAGATTTTTTTAACTTGCTCGCGATAATATCCCAGATAATCATCCCTTTCATTGAATTCCAATTTTTCTCTTCGTTTCTTATCATCCTGCAATTCACTATCAGTTTTCCCCCAGATTTCTTTCCATGCTCTGTTGGCAATAATCAGGGTACCATTACGATCACGGGAGGAAATCCCGAGAGGTGATGAGTCAATAATAGCACGATTGAATCTTTCGCTGTCTTTAAGCGCATCATCAGCTCTTCTCTTGGTTATGGCCAGGGCAACCTGGTCTGAAATGATTTCCATAATTCTCAGATCATCCCTGGAAAAAGCTTTTTCATTAACATAGCTCTGGATGGCCATGGCGCCAATTATTTCCTTCTCCATGCGCAGGGGTACGCCCAGCCAGATCTTGCTTTTCCATGCATAATCTGCAATCAGACCTTTCCTGATTAATTCATTCCTTTTATTCACTGTCAAAAAGAGAGATTTCCCAGTTCTGATTACATATGCTGTAATCCCAGTTTTTAATTGCTGAGGTTGAGGTGTTGTCTTCTTAAATTGATCAACATAATAGGGCGCCGATATTACATTGGTATCTTTATCATAGAGTGTTATATAAAAATTAGTATTATCAACTACCTTCCCCAATTCCAGATGAATATAGCGATAAAGAGCGGTAAGATCAAAAGATCTGTTTATGGCCGTAGATATATTATAGATAAATGATTGGACTTCTTGGGCTTTCTTACGTTGTGAAATGTCCTCGATAATGCCATCCTGATAAATCCATTTTCCCTTATTATCCAGTATCATTCTGGTATTAAGAGAACCCCAGAACCGGGAACTATCCCTTTTCTGCATTTGAATCTCATAATCTTTTAAAACACCCTCCTCCTGCAATTTCTCGTTCAAACTCTCCCAGTCAGCGTTGTTGATAAATAACTTAAAGACAGAGATATTGAGCATCTGTTCGACAGAATTGAATTTGAATAATCTGGCCATATACTCGTTCGCGGAAAGTATGGCACCTTCCGGAGAGATGCGGAAAATTCCAATTGGCACATTGGCTTGCAGGGTGCGATATCTTTTTTCACTGGCTATAAGCTTCTGCTCGGCATTTCTTCTTTCCGTGATATCAATGGCTGTTCCCAAAACAACCGTCTCTTCGCCTAATTTTATACTTCCATTGGAGATTTCTATCCAGATGTCGTTACCCTGTTTATTAATTATCTTGAATTCATAACTTTCTATGGGATTCTCCCCGTGAATCCTCTTAAAACCACGTTCTTTGACCATTTCCCGGAAATCCGGATGTACCAACTCGTAAAACTTCATCTGCAGCAATTCTTCTTTTGAATAACCTGTAATCTTTTCGACAATGGGATTCACATAAATGAAACTTCCTGTATGATTGAATATATAAATCGCTGTCTTGATTTTCTCTGCCAGGGTGCGGAATTTGGACTCACTCTCGATCAATTTATTTTCAACCTGCTTACGGATGACAATCTCTTTCCTTTTGGACTGATATAAATAGTAAAGCAGCAGGATAACCAGCAGGACAAATACAATGGTGAAAATGAGAAAATTCCTGACAAGGGTATTATGTTTTTTTTCTTCCAGGAGCAACGCTATTTTATTTTCTTTCTTCTCCGTTTCAAACTGGGTATGCAGGCTGTTTATTTTATAAATATTCTCCGCAAAGAGACTGTCATTGAGATCAACGTATTTTTTGAAATAGTCATAGGCTGTTCTATATTGAGCATTAAGGTAATAATAACGTGATAATAATTTATTACTTTCTATCACAATTTCCTTTGCCCCTATGATCCTGGCATTCTTCAGACCCTGGTTCATGTAATAATAAGCTTCTTTATATTTGCCTATTTCCAGAAAAAGTTCAGCAAGATTATTGGAGGTGTTGGCAATACCCCAGATATCATTGATCTGTTCCGATATCAATAGAGACTGTTCATAATTCTTCTGGGATAATTGATAATCTTTCTGGTCATAATTCAGAATGGCAATATTGTTCAAAGAGGAAGCAATACCTTCCAGATCGTTATTTTCCGTATCCAGGTTAAGAGCTTCCTGATAATAATGAAGAGCCTCTTCGATTCTTCCCAGAGAGCTGTAGGCATTTCCCAGATTTATATAAGAAGAGGATAGACCATCATCATTATCCAGGCTCAGCTCGATCTCATAGGATTGTATATAATAATCCAGAGCCCTGGAAGCATCGTTCAGACTCAGGTAAATATTTCCGATATTATTCAGAGAAATGGAAATCCCTTCTTTGCTCTCGATTTGCTCATTGATCTCGAGGGATTTCAGATAACATTCCAGTGCCTTGCCATATTCATTCTGACTTTCATAGATAATGCCTATATAATTATAACTATCACTGATATCTTTCCTCAAATCGAGTCTCTGATATAATTTCAGGGCACTCTGATAATAAAACAAAGCATCATCATAAGCATTGTTATCTTCTGCCAGAAAACCCATCCTGATATAAACTTCTGCTGCAGCTTCCATCTCATTGTTCTGAAGAGCCAGTTCCAGTGATCTCTTGTAATTTTCCCAGGCTTCTTCATTGTTCTGCAGATTTTCATACGCCCGGGCAATATTTTCATAAATCTGTATCTGTTCCTTTTTCATTGCCAGGTTTTCTGCCAGATAAAGTGCTTTCCTGCTTTCTGTAATACTTTGCTCTGGTTGACTGTCGAGATATATCAGCGACAGATCTATCAATAAAATTACCCTCTCTTTATCGGTTGCCTTCTCCAGGGATCTATTCAGTCGTCTAATATCAGTACTGTCAGCTGCTAATATGATCAGGCTCATGAAAAAATAGAATAAAATCTTATACTTCATAATGTCCTCTGATCGTTAGCTGTCTGTAAGTTTTTCCCTGGTCTGTAAACTGGCAATGATTTTTTTTGCTGTTTTTTCACCAATGCCCTTGACGCTGATCAGATCCTTCCAAGTCAGGTGGCGGATTCTTTCCACGGAGTGGAACTCCTTTAATAAAGAGAACTTCATGTTATCGCTGATACCAGCAATAAGATCCAGCTTGCTGGCCAGGGTGCGCGATTTTCGTTTCTGCCTGTGATAGGTTATGGCAAAACGATGCGCTTCATCCCTGATCCGGATCAGCAACCTCAAAGCCGGGGAAGATTTCGCCAGAATAACTGATTCTTTTCCGTTAGGCAGAAATATTTCCTCGGCCCTTTTAGCCAAGGCTAAGATATCGATCCCCATTATTCTTCTTTGCACAAATTCATTGGTCACAGCGTGCAGTTGTCCCTTTCCTCCATCAATGATGATCAGGTCTGGTTTATCATATGTCTCGAGTTTGTCCAGATAACGTGCCAGGGTTTCAGACATAGCCGCAAAATCATCCTGCCCTGCCACTGTTCTGATGGAGAAGCGCCGATAATTTTTTTTTACCGCTTTACCGTTTTCAAAGAAGACCAGAGCCGAAACAGTGTCCATACCCTGAATCGTTGAAATATCAAAACAGGCTATTTTTCTGGGTAATTTGCTTAGATTCAGTTTGTCCTTCAATTCTTTGATAGGCATTATTGTACGCGTACTTTTTCTCAAATAGAACAGTTTCCGTTCTTCAATATAGTTGAAAGCATTTTTCTTTGCCATCTCCACCAGAGATTTCAAATCACCTCTCTGCGGCAACTTCAATCTACCCTGTAACCAGTTGTTGATCAATTCATGATCTTCTGGCTCCAGTGGCAGTAAAATGCGGTAGGGCAAATCACTTAGCCTGGGTAGATAATATTGTTGCAGAAATGCCTGCATTATTTGAGCTAAAGAACATCCGGCAATATTATCCAGGGGATAAATCTCTTTGTTCAATAATTTGCCCTTCAGGATTTTAAGAACCGCAACAGCTGCTTCATTTTCCTCTCTATAAATTCCAATAACATCAATGTCCCTCTGATCAGGCATTATCATTGTATTGGTCTGGCTCATTTTTTCAATATATCGAATCTTGTCACGCAGTCTGGCAGCCTTTTCAAAATTCATGTTAGCGGATTCCTCTGACATTTCCCGACGCAAATTTTCAATGATCTCCTGATTCCGACCATTGAGAAAATACATAATCATGCGGATAATGTCATTATAATCAGATGAAGTAATCTTACCGATGCAGGGAGCAGGGCATTTACCCATCTGGAAATTAATACATGCTCTTTGATAGATAAGTTGGTTTTCTGGAATTTTTCTTTTACAGGTACGGGTAGGAAATATCCATTCCAGGAGTCTGAGGGTTTTACGGATAGCTTTGGCATCAGTATAAGGACCGAAATATTTGGCTCCGTCTTTTTTCAGTTCCCTGGTTACAAGCAATCTGGGGAAAGGTTCATAAACTGATATTTTTATGAAAGGATATCTTTTGTCATCCTTCAAGAGCACATTGAATCTTGGCTGATGCTTTTTGATGAGATTACTCTCCAGAATCAGGGCCTGTTGTTCGTTATTGGTCACAATATAATCAAAATCCTTTATCTTGCTGACTAATTCCTGTGTTTTCATATCCGGCGGACTAGTGCTGAAATAGGTCCTGATCCTGTTTTTAAGGGATTTGGCTTTGCCAATGTACAGTACCTTCCCTCTGGCATTCTTCATCATGTAAACGCCAGGATTATTGGGCAACAGCTCGAGTTTACTGCATAACTCTAATGGAATTTTTTCCATATTACATCAAGGATACGTCCTGTATAAGTGATTTTCATGATTCTTGTACCCAGGATCAGAATAATGAAATAAAGACTCAGCCCCAATACAATTTTGAACAGAATATTCAGAGACTCATCAACACGGTACAAATGATTCAGAATCAGCAAGCCACCCAGTATTGATGTAGAAAGTATAAAAATTTTCACCAATTCTGTTTTAACTCCAGGAAAATGCAATCCAGGAACTTTCTTACGTAAGGCTGAGCGCAGTACGATATACTGAATCAAGGAGGAGAGCGTTGTAGCGAGTGCCAGACCGGCATGCTGCAGATATCTCATCAGGATCAGATTTAGTATTATGTTGATAACTACAATCACAGCTGTTATTTTAACAGGAGTACGAGTATTTTTATTGGCATAAAAGATGGGTATCAACAGCCGATTAAGACTGAAGAATACCAATCCCAGAGAATAACATACAAGTGCCTGGAATGTCATCGCTAGTGATATTTCGTCAAAAGCACCCCGCATGAAGATCAACCGAATTAAATCTCTGCCCAAACCTGCAATCAGCATTGTGATCGGAATCATAATCCAGCATACTGTTATCACTGCAAAGCGGAGACTTTCCTGTAGATCAGACCATTTTTCCTCAGTGACGTATCTGGAGAACAATGGTAAAACTGCTACTCCTGCTGAAACTCCGAATATTCCGAGAGGTAATTGCATTAATCGATTGCCATAACTTAGCGCAGCAATGCTGCCTGTGGCAAGAAAAGAAGCCAGAATCAGGTCCACCCAGAGATTTATCTGCCTTATGCCTATGCCAATGGCTCCGGGAATAAAACGCCGCAATAATGACCTCAAGGCTTCCCCGCCTGTACTGAGAATAATCCTCACAGAATAACCTAATTTCTTGAGTAAGGGTAAATTGATTACAACCTGAAAAAAACCACCCAGGATAACCCCCCAGGACCACACTACGATCCTTTCTTCTATCGTGGAAGATTCCTGCCATAATACAAATATTCCCAATGTACCTATCATTGCCAGATTCAGGAGAGCAGTGGACAGACCGGGTAGGAAAAAGTAATCATGAGAATTCAGGATCGAGATCAGGGTCGAGGAGATTCCAATCAGAAAAAGATAGGGAAACATTATCCTGGTGAGCTTCAAAGCAAGTTGATATGAACTATGGTCAAATCCGGGTGCAAGCACTCTTACTAACAATGGAGCAATGAAAATACCGATAATGCATAAAATTAATAGTAACAGTGATAATAAAGAAAGAATGTTCAGGGCAAACCTGAATTGCTCTCTCTTTCCCCTTTTAATACCAAATTCATTATACAAAGGTACAAAAGCAGCCGAGAGCGCACCTTCACCAAATAGTTTCCTGAGAAGGTTCGGTATCTGATAAGCAACCTGAAAAGCATCAGCTACCGCTGTTGTGCCGAAATAATTGGTCATGAAAATGTCCCGGACTAATCCAGTTATGCGGCTGAAAAAAACAGCCAGCGACATGCTTCCGATATTTCTGGCTAATTGTCTATGAGTCATTAAGAATCCCAAATAAGTTTTATTTGACTTGATAAATAAAGGTATATTAATTGTAAATAATTTTATTATAGATTATTATTATCTCACCAGAGATATATCACTATTCCAATAGCGCTGGAGAATTATTATCTGACCCTGCCGTTATCATTTTTCCGAAAACAGTATAAAATATCCTTTGACATGGTGTTTTTTCA
>JAFGRJ010000142.1 GCA_016935235.1 Candidatus Cloacimonadota bacterium | reverse complement strand
CTGGAATTCTTCCCGATGAGGACCATCTCCCACCAGAAAGAGGTAAATATCAGAATATTCCCGGGAAAGGTCCTGAAAAGCTTTCATAATTATATCAAGGTTCTTGTCATGAGATATTCTGCCTGTGTAAAGGAAATATTTACCGGGATTGATCTTATAATTATCCATCAAGAAGCTTCTGCCCTGACTGCGGGGGTAGAAATTGTCATACTCAATTCCGCGTGGAAATATCTTCATCTTTGTTCGGTCGAAGCCTCTTTCTTCCAGGATATTCATGTATGATAGGGAAGGAACGTATAATTCGTCCATCTGCTGATAAAACCAGTTGGTATAGTTGTCCACCAGGGAAACAAGTGATTCATCCTGTTTTATCCCGTTGGTCTGCAGCCTAAAGTCTGTATGATAGACGCCGATACTCCTGATATGCAGCAATTTGGTTGCCAGTAAAGCCAGAAGACCAATAGGACCAGGCGTAGAGATGATGATCTTGTCGGGATTTGCATTATAGATCTTCTCCATGGCGGTCAGAAGAGAAGGTATCTTTATCTTCTGGTGTTCATAGTAGGGCAGCTTGAACTGATGCATAACGGGAATATTTATAAAGTTGGGATCATCCTTCTTCTGGGAGCAGGAGCTGACTATTTTGATGGCATATCTCTTCTGGGAAGCGAATTGGTGAACCTTATTCAATGTTACGGAAACACCGTTGAGATCTTCAATGGTATCGGTAAACCACAGGACTTTGTTGAATGAATTTTTCCTGTAGCAGCCAACCCTTTTCTGCATTTCGATGAGCATTTCCCGGTTATCGAACAGGTGATGGATGGTGGAAAAAAAGGCAGAGTCAGAAATACACCTGGTAATGAGGAAGAAATGTTTCTGATTATCTTGATCAGATTACCCTGAGAGAGATTTTCTTCAAAAGACTGCAGGAGTACTTTGAAGAAATTATCTGCGATATCGGAAATTTTTCTGTAAGCTATCTTGAAGCGACGATCGATATCTGTATCACGGTCTTTCTCCCTCTGCAGGGTATGAATCAATTCGATAAAGTTCCTTTTCATCTGATAATCTGAATTAAGCGAAGCCTTACTCATGTTCTTAAGTCTAAGCTTGTTTATGAAATTCAAGGATTGTTCATTATAGATATAATCAGAAATTTTTCCAACAAAACTGCCAGAAAAGTTCTTACCCTTTGTTTTGGCAAAATCCAGGGCAATTTTATAAACCGTGAAGGCAAGTCCCTGAAAATCGTTATGACGACCTCTTGCTTTACTCGATTTATTCCTGATTCCTTCCAGGAAATCCTCAATGTTGTCTGCCTCTATTTCCGTATAGGTCAGGCCAAGAAATATACCGGCATGATCATCGGAACCACCTACCATACCTTTTATCCAGGGAGTTTCGCTGAAAGGTTTAATTTTATACCTGCGCTCCAGACCATCGATATACTCTTTCTTCATATTTCTGATGATTCTCTTCAGACTATCATTATGTAACCTGCTCCTGCCACCATTTCTGATTTCAAAAACATCGAAGAGCAGGATCAGTTTTTCCAGATGTTCGATAGTCAGTTTTCTGTTTATGGAGAATGTGGCATGAGCAACGGCATGAGCGAGATTTTCCTGCTTCAGATAATCTCTCAGTTCATATATATTGGTGCGTATGGTCTGGATGATATCATACTGATATTCGTTGAGACCATAAATAAGGATATGGATTTTACAGCCATCTTCGGGGAAATAGGTGGTAGCTTCCATTCCCACTATAACCCGTTCCGGATATTTTTCCTTCAGGAGCAGGGCACCCTCGATACGGTTGTGATCGGTAATGACAATGAAGTCCATACCCCGTCTGCACAATTCCTGATAGATAAATTTAGGATCCGTATAGGATTCTGCAGCACCCAGACGCTGCAGAAACCATTCCGATGGATGTTCTGAATATATGGAATGACAGTGAAGATCAGCCCTGGCCATATGATCGCTCCCGGTAAATTTTACCATTATAATACGATCTTTCTGTTAAGTAAGGATAAATTAATCGTTAACTTCGTGTTAATGTTCCTGATGAGAGTTGCTCAGGAAGTAAAGGAATCGTTCAAATCACATAATCCAACCTTTTGAACCCGGTTGTTCAATAATAATAATCTATGACGGGTAAAAAATCCCGCCACTGATCTGAAATATACAGAAAAATACTCTCCTTCCGAAATATATTCATGGCTGTTAATCCTCTGGTGATAATCACTTAGCTTAAATTAACAGATCCTTAACAATTAACTTATAATCAATTAACTTTCAGAAGGTAAAATGGAGGTGTAATCATTTATTAACAGGAGGTACGAAAAGTGAAAAAAGTTGTTTTATTAATGGCTTTGCTGATTCTGGCAACGGCATTTCTCAATGCTGCAACCAAAATGAAAATGGAACTCTGGAACCGTTGGACTTATGAGATGTATGACGGTGATGTTACCAAGAACGAGCTTTCCCTGCAAAGAGGTTATTTCCGCCTGGAACCGACTTTCGGATCCAATATCAGTGGTCGTTTCAATGTTGACTTCTTCAGCAGCGACAAAGATTCTGATACTGATGGAGCAGGCTTGAAAATCAAATATGCCTATCTGGATTTCAAAAATCTTCTACCCTTAAAGGAGGCAACTCTTACCGTAGGTTTAATGAAGACTTATTTCGGTACTATTTATGAATATGAATACGTCGTTATCGAAAAGGATCCTTCTGATCTTTACAAATTTGCGGCGTCGGCCGATTACGGTTTTGGTATAAGTGGATATTTCCCCAAAGGCTTTGGTAATTATGCCATAGCAGTTTACAACGGTGAAGGTTACAAATACACAGGCAGTAAAATCAATATCGCCCTGAATCCGCTGGTCAACATCAGAATCACTCCTGTTCCCGGAGTTACAGTTGGTGGTTCATATTTCATGAAAAATAAGAACAATGATCAGGTAGATGGAGAAGATAATCCCTCCCGTGAGGATTATACCCAGTTCGCCGGGGTGATGAAACTCGCTTATGGTCCAGCTTCTATTCTGGGGCAATTCCTGCAGAAAACAACTGATAAACCCCATGATGACGCCTATGAAGAGAAAACTGAACAGGTTATCTCGGTTCTTCCAGTATTCAAGATCAATGAGAAATTCGAAATTGTGGGGCGCTACGACATGTATGATAAAAACACCGATGTTGACGATGAAGAAGATGGCAGTTATGATATCATGATCGGAGGCTGCAATTACAATATAATGAGGGATGAGAAGAATGTACCTACCCTTTTTGTTCAGGTCAATTTCGAACGAATTGATTACAAAGCAGAAGATTCCAAGCCAGTTGACCAGCTCATGGTACAATTGCGCTGGATATTTTCAGGTGTAATAAATTAATCCAAGGAGAAAAAATGAGAAGAATAATTGCCCTTATTGCTGTTCTAACCATGGTCGCAGTTCCGGTCTTTGCCGGTAAAGATAACAAAATAACTATTTCAGGTTCCACTACCGTTCTGCCTATAGCTCAGGCTTGTGCTGAGATTTTCATGGACATGAACCCTGAAGTCAATATCTCCGTGCGCGGTGGCGGTTCCTCTGTCGGTATTGCAGCCATCATTGCAGGCACTGCTGATATTGGTGATGCTTCCCGCCACATTAATACCAAGGAATTGAATCAGGCACGGGAAAATGGAGTGAATCCCTATGAAAATATAGTGGCTAACGACGGTATCGCTGTTGTGATCCACAAGAACAATCCGGTGCACGCCCTCACTCTTGCCCAGCTCAAAGATATATACACAGGTAATATTCAGAACTGGAAAGATCTGGGTGGCCCCAACCTTCCTATCGTGGTCATTTCCAGAGATGTGTCTTCCGGCACCTTTGAAGTCTTCAATACTATCGTGCTGCAGAATGAGAAAGTCCTGGATGGTTCCCTGATGCTTGCTTCCAACAATGCTGTTGCCACCACCACTGCCGAAACTCCTGGAGCCATCGGATATATCGGACTGGGCTATTTGAACGATAACCTGAATACTGTCCAGATCGAAGGAATTATGCCTTCCAAGCAGACTATCCAGTCCATGGAATATCCTATTTCCAGAACTCTGCACATGTACACCAATGGGGCTCCCAAAGGGCTGGTAAAGGAATTCATCGATTTCATCCTCTCTGTTGAAGGGCAGGAAATAGTAGAAGAGCAGGGATTCATTAGCGTGGACTAACCTCCTTTTATGAATCCACACATTGGGAACTTTCTTGACAAAGTTCCCAATGCTTTTTTTAAAAAACACTATGAAAAAAATTTTGTATTATATACTGAGTATAATGGTCCTGTTGACCTTTACCTGTTCCGGTAAAATCAAGAAGATCAAGATAGCCGGTTCCACCACTGTACTGCCTATTATCCAGGCTGCTGCGGAAGAGTATGTTAATCTGCATCCCGATACGGATATTTCGGTTCGTGGAGGTGGTTCCAGCATCGGAATACTGTCCATCATAAACCAGATTATCGATATTGGTAGCGCTTCCCGTCCGGTTAACAAGCAGGAAATCGAGATGCTCAAAAACAAGAACAGGGATCTGATCGAAACTGCTATTGCCCTTGATGCCATCTCTATTATAATACATCCGGAAAATCCTGTTGAAAACCTCACCCTGGTCCAATTACAGAAGATATACAGTGGTCAGATTGAAAACTGGCTAGCTCTTGGTGGTAAAGATCAGAAGCTGGTAGTTATCTCACGCGATACTCCTTCCGGTTCCTTTGCCGTGTTCAATGAGATCGTCCTGGAGCAGAAGAAGGTGAGATCGGATGCACTGATGCTGGCTTCCAACAATGCAGTTGCCACCAATGTTGCTGTAACTCCGGGAGCCATCGGATATGTTGGCATTGGTTATGTGAACGAGCAGGTCAAATTGATTTCAATCTCCGGTATAAAGCCTGAGACAGAATCCATCATGAACCGGGCATACCCCCTCACCCGTGAGTTATTCATGTACACCCTTGCTTCTACCCGAAGTCTGGCACAGGAATTTATAGATTATCTCCTTGCGGAACAGGGTCAACAGATAGTAGAAAAACAGGGTTATATAAGGATAAAACCTGCAGGGCTCAGGCAATGAACAATTTCAAGGAACTTTCTTTTAAAACCGTAACTTATATTGCTTCCCTCTTCACCATAGTAGTGCTCCTGGGAATAATTTTCAGCATTTTCCTGGGAGGAACTCCTGTTTTTCAATATGTCAGCCTGACCAAATTCCTGTCCAGTCCATCCTGGCATCCTACTCATGATCCACCGGATTTCGGCATACTTTCATTGATCATAGGTTCTTTACTGGTAACAGCAGGTGCTCTGGTGATATCAATTCCGCTGGGGCTGGGTTCAGCGATATATATATCAGAAATAGCAAGTCAGCGGGTCCGGGAGATATTGAAGCCTATAATCGAGTTATTGGCAGGCATTCCTTCTGTTGTCTACGGTCTTTTTGGCATGGCTTTCCTTTCGCCTTTTCTGATCAGGATTTTCAAAATTCCCACCGGTCTTAACATTTTTTCTGCTTCCATTATACTAGGTCTAATGGTAGTGCCGATAATATCCAGCTTGTCGGAGGATGCCCTCTCTTCTGTTCCGAAGAGCCTGCGGGAAGCTTCCCTGGCTCTTGGAGCCAATAAATGGGAAACCATCATCAGGATTGTCGTACCTGCTGCCAAAGCCGGTATTATCAGCAGTATTATTCTTGGTTTTGGCAGGGCAGTGGGAGAAACGATGGTGGTTCTGATGGTTGCCGGTGGAGCCGCCCAGATACCCAGCAATATCTTTCAGCCGGTTCGTCCCATGCCGGCAACAATAGCTGCCGAGATGGGAGAAACGGTAATTGGCAGTCCCCATTTTTATGCACTTTACGGTATAGCGATCATCCTGTTTGTTATAACATTCATTTCTATCCTGATAACAGAATTCATCGTTATGAGAAAGAAAAGATGACCAGAACCAGGAAATTGCAAGCCCTGCTGGGAACAAGTTTATTGAAGCTGTTCATAGCTTTGACTGCCATATTTCTGATTTTATTCCTGTACGTGATCTTTTCCCGGGGTGGGAAAATGATCAACTGGGAATTTCTGACCCAATCGCCCCGGCGTTACATGACGGAAGGCGGCATATTCCCGGCCATAATAGGGACATTCTGGCTTACTGTTTTATCCATTGGTTTTGCACTGCCCCTGGGTATTTTTACGGCAGTATTTCTGACCAGTTATGCCAGGCCATCCTGGCTGGTCAGAATTATCCGGGTTTCCATAAATACCCTGGCTGGAGTGCCTTCCATCATTTACGGGCTGTTTGGGTTAACTGTATTCGTCCAGTTTTTCAAATTTGATGTTTCATTGCTTTCGGGTGCCCTGACCCTGGGAGTTCTGGCCATGCCGGTAATAATAAATGCCAGCGAAGAAGCCATCCGCAGTGTGCCACCAGATTTCCGGGAGGCGTCCCTGGCTCTGGGTGCAACTGAAAGACAGACTATTCTCAGGGTGATACTGCCAACAGCATTGCCCAATATACTCACCGGGACCATTATCAGTATAGGCCGGGTTGCCGGAGAGACCGCTCCCATCCTGTTTACTGCCGCAACTTTCTATACCCGGCTTCTGCCCACCTCGGTAATGGATGAGGTGATGGCACTTCCTTATCATATCTATGCTTTGATGACCGAAGGCAGTCACGCTGCCAAGCAAGTACCCATCGCTTACGGAACAGCGGTAGTTCTCCTTGCCCTAGTCCTGCTGGTCAGCACAGTTGCTATTATAATCAGATACAGACTGAGGAAAAAGAAAAAATGGTAAATAAAAGTGCTCACATCATCACAGAAGATCTCAATCTCTGGTTTGGTGATAATCATGTCCTGAAAGATGTCAACATCCCGGTTTATGACAGGAATGTTACTGCCCTGATCGGTCCTTCCGGCTGCGGCAAATCAACACTACTGCGTTGTTTCAACAGAATGAACGATCTCATTCCTGAAACCAGAATTACCGGGAAAGTCATGCTGTATGAAGAGAACATTTATAGCAGCAGGGTGGATGTCACCAATGTGAGGACCAAGGTGGGGATGGTATTCCAGAAACCCAATCCCTTCCCGAAATCTATATACAAGAATGTCTCCTATGGACTCAACGTCAGGGGTATTGCCAGATCGCGGATCGAGGAGATTGTGGAGAAGAGCCTGCACGATGCCTGGCTCTGGGAGGAAGTGAAGGACCGGCTGCATGAATCTGCATTCTCGCTTTCAGGAGGTCAACAACAGCGCCTCTGCATTGCCCGGGCTCTGGCCAATGACCCGGAAATAATACTGCTGGATGAGCCGACATCAGCACTCGATCCGCAATCAACTGCCAGGATCGAAGAACTCTGCCTGGCTTTAAAAGATCAGGTTACCATTCTCATTGTCACTCATAACATAGCCCAGGCGGGTCGAATTTCCGATTATACTGCCTTCATGTACCTGGGTGAAATGGTAGAATTCGGCAAGACGAAGCAGATGTTCACCGTACCCAAAGATAAAAGGACAGAAGCTTACCTGAGCGGAGTTTTCGGGTAGAATCCTGAAGTAACCGGACGAGGTTTGAATGAAGAGATATTCTTTTTTATTATTTGTAATTGTGCTGTTAACAGGTTGCAGTCAGAGTGAGAAATTCCAGATTACCGGTGCTGGTGCGACTTTTCCCTATCCCCTTTACTCACTGATGTTCCAGCATTTTTATCAGGAAACCGGCCTTGAAATTGAATATGATCCCATCGGTTCTGGTGCAGGGATAAAAAGATTCCTGAAAAGGCAGGTTGATTTTGGTGCAACGGATATAGCCATAACCACTGCTGAAGCAGCGGATGTCCAGGAAGAAATAGTTCAAATCCCGTTATGCCTGGGAGCGGTGGGTATCAGCTATAACCTGCCGCTGGCGGGAACTCTGCAACTTACCCCGGAAATTATAGCCGCGATTTTTCAAGGTTCAATACAAAAATGGAATGATGAACAGATCATGGCGAGCAATTCCGATCTGCAATTACCAGATCAGGAGATCAGAGTTATCTACAGGGCGGACGCCAGTGGCACAACCCGCATCTTCAGCGATTTTCTCAGCCATAATGTGCAATCCTGGCGTGAACAAATAGGAAAAGTGGAAATACTATCCCTGCCTGTCGGAAAAAGCACTAAAGGCAATGCCGGAATTGCCGAGGAATTGAGAAGGACACCTGGTGGTATTGCTTACCTGGAAAGAATCTATGCTACTCAGAAAGGTATGCCTCTTGCCAGTATCCAGAATATTCATGGCAATTTCATTGCACCAACCACAGAATCCATCAGCGAATCTGCCAGAAACTTATCTGAACTTAGTAATGCCGTCTCCCTCACTGGCAGAGAAAGCGAAAATGGTTATCCCATCAGCAGTTTCTCCTGGATCGTTCTCTATCGGGAACAAGCAGTGGGAAAAACAAGATTGCAGGCAAATAATACGGTCAGATTGATCTGGTGGATGCTTCATGATGGTCAGAAATATGCCCGGGAACTTGATTATTCTCCTCTTCCCCTTGAAACAATCATACACGCAGAAGCACTTCTAAAAACGATAACATATCAGGGTGATGAACTGATAGGTGATAAATTTTAGCATGGGAGTAAAAATGCTTAACGAAAGAATTGCGGATCTGATGAAAATGATACTGGACGTCGCCCGTCTGGTAGAAACAATGCTCGACCTTAGTGTTCAGGGTTTGCTGGACAGGGACAAGGATAAGCTGGAAAAGGTTTTTGAGCTGGAAGAAAAAGTGAACCAGTATGAGATTGATATCGAAGAGGAATGTGTCGCTCTGATCGCTCTGCAGCAGCCGGAAGCGAAAAACCTGCGCACAGTATTGATGATACTGAAAATGAATAACGATCTGGAACGCATGGGTGATCATACCTGCAGTATAGTCAAAAGTGCCCTGTTCCTAATCAGCAAACCATTTATCAAGAAATTCATCAATATTCCCATCATGGCTGAAGAAACCAAAAAGATGCTTGATAATACCATAACCGCCTTTATCAATGAAGATGCTGAACTGGCACGCCAGGTCTGTATAAACGACGAGGTGGTGGATGATCTGCGGGAACAGATATACCGCGTCCTCGTGACTTATGTAGTGGATGATCCCACCACAATCAAAAGGGCTTTTAATATCAACAAGATTGCGGCTAATCTGGAACGTATTGCCGACCTTTCCACCAATATCGCCGAGGATACAATATTCATCTGTGAAGGCAAGATAATCAAACATCACGCCAGCGAGTAAGTGAAATGAGAAGGCCGATAAAAGT
>JAFGRJ010000141.1 GCA_016935235.1 Candidatus Cloacimonadota bacterium | reverse complement strand
ACCTGCAGGACTTTATTGCTGTAATGCTCCGGTGCCAGTTTCAACAAACCTCCGGTGTATTTTACTGCCAGTTCTCTTATATAACGCTCATCCCGCAGGGCCAGGTCAAACCTGATCCCGGAAGCAATGAAGATATGTTTCACGCCTTCGATATTATTCAATTCATCAAGCATGAGAAGCTGCTGTCTGTGGGATGTTTCCAGGTACGGACAGATATCCGGAAATAGGCAGGAATCCCTCAAACATTTTTCATCCCCTTCCTTTTTGCAGTATTGCCCATACATATTTGCAGTGGGACCGCCCACATCGGAGATTGTTCCCTTGAAATAGGGCATTTTCCCCAGTTTCTCTGCCTCTTTACCAAGAGATCTAATACTGCGGGAACTTATTTTTCGCCCCTGGTGCAGAGTCAGAGTACAGAAACTGCATCCTCCAAAACATCCTCGATGGGATGTGAGTGAATTCTTGATCTGCTCGAAGGCAGTTATCCTCTTTCCCGTGTAGCGAGGGTGAGGTTGCCTGGTAAAGGGTAGATCATATACCAGGTCCATCTCCTTTTGAGTGAGGTTACGAGCAGGTATATTGTGCCTTAAGTAACGCTGAGAAAATTTCTGATATAAAATGGTCTTTGTATAATTGCTGTAGAAAATACATGACATTCTATGAAAATCATCCGGAGTAAAATCTTTATGAAATTCAGGCAGTTCCAATCCATCATTATCCTGCAACCTGGTACTGACAACGGTACCATTCACATCCTGAATTTCCCCGAGATTCTCACCCTCTGCCAGGCGGTGGGTAAGTTCCTGCAGGGGAATTTCTGCCATGCCGTAGACTATCATATCTGCCCGTGAGTCAAACAGAATGGAGTTTCGGATCTTGTTGCTCCAGAAGTCGTAATGAGGAATGCGTCTTAAACTGGCTTCCAAACCACCCAATATGATAGGAACGTCCGAAAAGAGTCGTTTCACCTGCTGCGAATACACGATGGCAGCCCGGTCGGGACGCAGACCTGTTTTACCTTCGGGTGAATAGGCGTCATAACTGCGCAGTTTCCTCTGGGCTGTATAATGATTGACCATGGAATCCATATTACCGGCTGTGATCCCGAAGAACAACCCTGGTTTTCCCAGACTCATGAATTCCTCATCATTACGCCAATCCGGTTGTGGCAGCACCGCCACCCTGAAACCCAGAAACTGCAACCAGCGTCCGATGAGAGCAGTTCCAAAAGAGGGATGGTCAATATAAGCATCACCTGAAATGATTATTATATCCGGATTATCCCAGGCTAAGATTTCAAGTTCAGCGGGAGTTGTGGGTAGAAATTTTGACATAAAAAAAAGCGACGTCACCGCCGCTTTAACATCCTCTTTTAAGCGTTCAGATCCAGCCTGATGACATTTATTGCCTGGATACCTTTCTCAGTCTGGAAAGTGTCAAACTCAACACTTTCACCGCTGACCAGAAATTTCCTTTCCTTGTCGGATTTGGTGACAATGGATTTCCAATGGACGAAATATTCAGTTCCATCCTCTGTAAGTACAAAACCATATCCTTTCGTGTCATCAAACCATTTCACAGTTCCCTTCATTTATCCAACCTTTCTTTGTTCTACTATATCAAAAAATAAGCCACTTTCCAGGAAAGCAAGGTTTTTTTCCCCACTTTTCGATTCTATCAATTTATAAATATCTGCAACTGCTCTGAAAGCATACCTGATTTTTATTTCAGCAGGAGCATCTTGCGTACCGATGCTTTGCCATCTCCCCGGAAGCGATAAAAATATATCCCACTGGGAACTTCCCGATCATTCTGGTCCGTGCCCTGCCAGATGATCTCATGATATCCTTTCTCAAAATATATGTTATTACTCAGGGTACATACCTTCTGTCCCTTGATATTGAAAACAGCCAGTTCAACACCAGAAGCGTTTGCCAGCTGAAAAGCTATGGTGGTGGAAGGATTGAAGGGATTGGGATAATTCTGATCCAGCCTGGTGATCAGGATGGGAATGATTTCGCTTCCGTTTCCGACCAGGAGATTATCTTCATAATAACCGCTGCGATTATAATTACCCCGGTAAGTACGCCAGGGTAGCTTTTCACCTTTGGGTAGTTTACAGTCAATGACAAACACACCATCAGTGCTGCCACAGATAATGTCGTAATCACCATCATGATCAAAATCTTCGATGCTGGCAGGGGTACTGCCACTAAGATTGGTGGGAACGGGTGAGAATCCGAATTCTGTCCCATCCGCATGATAAGCATGGACACAGTTGAAACTTGAAAGGACTACCAGATCAACATTTTCATCATTATCCAGATCTGCTGCCAGAGGTGGATGAGCGAACTGACCTTCCAGGTCGACAGGCCAACCCGGCAGTTCCATACCATCCTGCTCAATTATGTACAATTCCCCGAGCACAGTGACGAAAGCTATCTCCAGGATCTCATCATTATCGAAGTCGGCAGCTATAACGGACCCGGCTATTCTCGCGTTCAGTTCCTTCTCCACCAGTAACTCCCCTGCTGGTGAAAGCACATACAGTATGTTGGCACATGTGCCGGTAATAATCTTTTTATCGGTCAGAACAGTGGGAGCTGCACACACGGGACCTGTCAGCTGAACCGGATATCCCGGTAATTGATCGCCGTTGCAGTCAATGGCATTGAAAATCCCATCGTTGGTGCCAATCATTATGTCCGCAGTACCGTTATCATCCAGATCTGCCACAGCAAACTCGCTGCCGGTTATCATGCTCAGCATTACCGGAAACCCAGGAAGCGGCTGTCCGTAAATATCAAGGGCCAGCAGATTGCGGTCGATTCCAAAACTGATCACTTCCGGTACATAATCCCCGGTGATATCGGCAATGACCGGAGTCAACAACTGTTCCATGCAGTCATCATAAATAAAGAGCTCTTCTCCGCTATTACTCAGGGCAATCACTTTACCGTTTCTACTGGCAATTACCAGATCCATCAGGTTATCGTTGTTCAGATCTGCCAGAGCTGTACTTTTCCATATATTCTCCTCATTATTCCAGGGATAACCCGGCAATTCCTCAGCGTAAATATCCAGCAGGTGCACATCGGCAAATGAGTTCAATACCATGATCTCCCTGTAGCCATCTTCATTGAAATCCAGGCATATGGGATTGCTGGGGATGTTATTCTGCGTGAACCAGGGCCAGTATTTTTGATAGAGTGATATTTCGATATCCATGTTATAAACCTTATGGAAAATAACATCCCTGGTGGTGAATGCATAAACATCGAGCTGGTATTCATAGCTGCCGTAGATAACATCCTGGGGTATATCAATGATAAAAGATTCACCGGTGGAGGAATTCCCGCTGGCAATGTATCCGTAGTAAACGCTGTCCTGCACGATCACGATGTTGTTATCCGGAAAGCTGATCAGGGCATAGACGTCTTCGGCATCAGACCAACCGGCAAGGTTTTCCAGGGTCACGTATATGTCAATGGTCTCACCGGGATTGGCAATACCATCGCCATCACCCTGCAGATCGTCAAAAGTGCTGGTAACCGGCTGCACATAGGGAAAGTTGCCACAGGGATCCTTAACCGAAGTGGAAGGATCACCGAAGAGGATGAGTTCAAAATAAACCCAGCGCATTACCCCGGAAGAAAGTGCTTCATTAACCAGAACCTCCCGGGAATATTGCAGAGCATTCCCCAGTTCACGCATATTCTGCACGTAGATAGCCTCAAAAAATGCTATGTCATAGGGTTGGGAAGCTCCGTTGGTACTGCCCGGAGAATACCAGCCATAACGTGTATTACCGACAAAGGCAAAAAGCCCGTGTTCCGAAATCACCAGATTTTCTGCTATAGATTCACCAGCACCGCTGGTCATCTCATCAAAAGCAGCCGGATAACAACCCTGAGAATAGGCAAATCCGTATTCGGTATTTTCATAATTATTTACCATCCCGACATTCTGACCGAAAACCATCGTTTCATTGGAATGCCCCATATGGTTGATAATGCTCAGACCATAGTCAATGGCTTCTTTAACTGCCATGCCGCTGTAAGTACCTTCCCTGTCATACAGAGTGAATATATGCATGCCGGGATCGATCAGGGGAGCAACTTCATCTTTATAATCACCGCCCCAGGTGACAGGGTCCCAGTTCAGGTTCTCACCCAGCATATAGGCAATGTCATTGCCTAAGGTTACATTATCCTCATAAAAAAACGTCTTATAGAAAAAGTTGCTGAAATCTTCTTCGGTTTCAGCAGGAATACGCCCGATGGCGATTTCAGGCAACATGTCCACATCATCGTTGTATTCACCATATATATTGTTGCCATTAGCATTCCAGTCACCGTCTAGATTGCTGTAATACAGGTCGCAGGGTATTCCCGGGTCTATCGTACCCCCAACCTGACCATAACAGCCCCGGGAGGGTATGATCTCATCGTCTCCTCCCAGGAGAACATATTCCAGAGGGATAGCAGTGGTACTGTAGGTCTGATAGGCATCGATAATGAAATTCCTGATCTGATCAGCATGATCGACACCCTCATAGGCTGCATAAATGTCTTCGGTGAGGAATAAACCCGTGGCAAGTCCATCATTGTTTCTACGGGTCACAAGTTCACTGAAATAAGGTTCGCTATTGGCATTGGTTATCACTACCATGGCAAAAGGTTCTGCAGGATCGGGAAGATCACGCTGCAGCAAGGAATGATACTTGTAATAGGAAGAAAAGACCGCGGAATTATCAACCAGTTCGGATAGTCTGTCCCTTTCTTTGCTCGAATTCAGCAGCATGATATTCTGTTGCTCTTTCAGTTCGAGATCGGGTTCAGTATGTACCGTGATGGTAAAGCTGTCATACCAGGTTAGCTCACCCTGTACAGGATTGTACCGATAGGGATACACATTTAGTACTAATATATCAAATCCATGGGACCTCTGCATCCCCAGATTCTGGAAATTTTCCTCCGGGAAATAGGAATCCCGGTTGTATATAGCAGCATTTGGCATGGTTATATAATTAGCTGGCGCAGAGACAGGATACTGCTGCCGGGCATAATCAAGAAAACCTATCTGGCGCTTATGCTGTTCACCATCAAAAACAACCTCAACAGCAGTTACTCTTTCACCCATAGCTACAAGCAACCGAACTGGCTGGTAAGCCACAGCAGGATCTCCCGGATTCAGTAAGCAGGGCAGCTGATTACTGAATTCACCAGCAACGACCACTGGCTCCTCCACCGAAAAGGATACAGCCTGCAGAAGCAGAGGCAGCACAAGGACAAGACCGATTATTATACGATTCATTTTATTACATCTCCTGTTTTTATTTTTTTTAAGCGAAATTATATATAATATACGTCAAGAAATTTATTTAATGTTATTAAATAACTCTGTCCTGAAAATCACTTTAGGGTTTAGTTGACAATAAAATCCTCCCGCACATTTTTTGTCCCGTCGGGATGTAGCGCAGTCCGGTCAGCGCGTTCGGTTCGGGACCGAAAGGTCGCTGGTTCAAATCCAGTCATCCCGACCATTTTTTATACCCCCTATCAAATTATAAGTTCCTCCTATCAGCACATCGGGCCAGGATAATGAAATTCCTGGTGAAATAACAAATGGGTTATTTTTTCCATTCAATATTCCTGATGGGACCTGACCATCTCAGGGCATTAGCCTGCAGATGCTGCGAAGTATTTTTACACAGGTTTCTATCAAGAAAATTGGAATTGACTTTATATCCCTTCCAATAATATTTTTTTTCTATACCTGAATTTTCTCTCAGAGATATATTTTTTAATTGGTTCGTTACCGTCCTGAGCAGAATCAGACTTTATTTTTCTGATTAAACTGGTGCGGACTCTACCTCTGAGACCCATGGCTGCTATATATCCTTTTCGGAATATATTTATCTTTGATGAAATCCGTTCTTGCCGTACTGTCGCGTACTGCGATCACCCTGTAAAAATATTTCTCGTTTTGGGGAGTAATCAGGTAGTAAAATGATGTAGTATTGTCTATAAGGTTATTCTGTGAAATTGCAAATCCGGGAATAACATCTCCATGGATCGCGAATCTTGTAACCGGGATAGGATAGTACCAGGATAGATAAAGTGCACCTTCCCTGTTCATATTTCTTCCTATTGTAAGATCATCGACAGGAGGAATAGGAAGCCAGTTTATATTATCCGCACCCCAGATATTGTTTTCTTCATCAACCTCATTTACAATCTGGTCAGTATCTACCTGCAACCAGGAGAACCACTGCAAGACAGTGAAAGAACTGATTTCCTCGAAAATAATTAAAGTACTTTCCGCGGGAGCAATTGCATCTATGTATTCGTATTGATCACCGGGAATCATCGGAGCGGGAGGAAGTACCTGGTTATAGTAAATGTCCAGGAAACAGGGCATACTGTATGCCAGTCCATTATTTGTAACTGTCACCTCGCAGAAAATATCGTCTCCGGCAAAAGGCTCCTGATCCGACCAGTTGACCGAGGTAATCTCGAGTTCTGCCCTGTGCATCCATTCTATGCGATCGTGAGAATCATTATCATAATCTTCACCGGCAAAGCTGCCCTGAGCATCATATAAGTATACAAATCCCTGATCCAGATTTTTTGTCACATTAGTCCCCCTGACCAGAAAATCACTGGGAAATGCGGCTTCGTAGATATTCAGATTTTGAGCATTATCAATAGTTAAAAGTGTACCACCGGTTTCGCCATTGAGGAATGTACAGTTATTGAAGGCTTTATCCGCAGTTATGCTTGCGCCGTTCATAACGTTTATGCCGGCGGAGTTCATATATTCGAATTCTGTATATTCCGCACTTATTTCTGATCCAGCCTGTACCTGGAAACTGTAAAAACCGCAGGAACTGGATACTTTACACGGATTACTCTCTAATCCATTGAAAATCAGAGTACCTCCTTCTTCAACCCTGAACTCATTATCCAGAAATAGATTTACACCTTCCTCTATATCTAATATTCCATCTGCAACCTGCAATGTGTTCGTGACCTTGATTGTTTTACCAGAATTAACATACAGTGAATTACTCCCTACAATATCTTTATTGATAAAGAGATTATAAAACCTTTCATTGCTGTAGAGGTGCGAATTCTGATCGCCATCAAAAGTTACCGCTCCATTATCCTCATCAAAGAAGTCCAGACCGGCATTGTTAGCCCAATCCCCCGCCACTCTCATAAAGGTTGGTGCTTCCAGATTTCCGTGCTGGAGTGTAAAATTGCCATTTATATCCAGGTTGTTAACTGCTACCACATTCTCACTGCGCTGCCGTTCAATGATCAAGCCTGTTTTGCTGTCCTGTTGCAAAAATATGTCATGTTCACTTCCGGTTTCAGTGCGAACAGATACCTTGTTTATGGTAAGATTATATAGACTGCTACCTGTTGTCATATCAAGTTCTGCATCAACATCACCATAGAGTTCCAGAGTTCCCCCGGCAATATCGAAGTCCGCCCGTTCGCTGGTGAAATCACCTGTAGTCCGGATGACTCCTCCTGTAATATTGTCCACCAGGAGATAATCATCACAGATGCGAATCCCGGTATCATGGTAATCAAGCACGCCACCGCTGATATTGATCTCAACAGGACCAGACCAAGCCCAGTAACTGTCTGAGGAGGAAGCTCCGATGATATGTATCTCACCACCCTCCAAGGTTAGAACATTGTTGATGTCCAGGTAATCAGAGCTCTTATGAATTTCCAGCATACCACTTGTCACCGTAAGATCATGATCGAGACTGGTATTATTGATATCCAGGGCTGTGAACTCGCCTCCATTGACCCGCATGGCTCCATCTATCCAGTCCAGGTCGTCACAGTAAGTAATGCCGGTAGTAAACCGGAGTTCACCATTATTCTTATTTATCCTCAGGGTGGCGAAGGTTTCACCGTTTATCTTCTGCGTTCCATAACCGTTGAACACTACTATGCCTGTACCTTCCCCGAATCCCCCGAAACCTACCTCATCTGTCCAATCACCGGTGATCTGGATCGTATTACTGTCACTTACCAAAGAGCCTGATTCGATCACGAGATCATCCTCGATGATAATACCTGAATCAAGGAATACACTTCCAGCTATTACCAGGTCATTGAAATAGTCTCCAGAATTAAGATTAATATGCTGGTTTACTCCTTCAAACCTGACTGTACCATTGGGATATGAAAAATGGGCACCGGGATAGTTGTTGAAACTTCCCCGGAAGATTGTTGAATTCATGGAATGCCCTATAAACTGAGAGTTTTCATAATTATGAAAATTTCCGTTTACTATGAGGGGATAAGTGGAATTATCACTATTGGCAACCCAGGAACCTGTATTTTTATCGATACGCAGGTGATGAAAATAGCTGTCATCGGAACGGCAGATAATCTCGGAATTCCCATCTTCCTCGAATTCCACATAACCCAGATCCAGATGGATGGAGCTGTTGCTGGCAAAAAACCAGTCCCCTCTCACCCAGATCTCAGCACTTCCAGTCTGAATATCGGCAACAGCCCCCAGCTGCCAGGTGATGTCCTGATAAACGATCATTTTTGCCTGGTTGGAGGTCATTTCAAGTTCACCTCTTACTTCCAGGTCTCCATGAACATTAAGGTAGCAGTTATAGATCTCAACCTTGGCTCCTGCCATGATCATCATATCATTGCAATGTGCCCCCCAATCGACCAGTCTCGGGTAGAAGGGAGTCCCAGCCGGTATT
>JAFGRJ010000024.1 GCA_016935235.1 Candidatus Cloacimonadota bacterium | reverse complement strand
ATGCCGGTAAGCATGAAAATCCCACCATCGGTACAGGCAATCACATTATTGCAGTCTATGTATGGGTCATAGGTCAGATTATTTACATGAAGATCGGGGAGATCGTCATTGAAGTACTCCAGTTCCATGATATCGGCATGCCAGATAGCTACTCCCTGTCCGGCAGCGGATTCTTCCCAGGCCACGAAGATATTGCTTTCCTGATCCAGGAAGACCGAACTGAGATTAAGGTCCCAGAATTCTACATCCCAGTCATCACCGTTATTAGAGGAACACCACAAACCTGAGGAGAAAGATCCATCGGGGAAGATACCATAGAGGTTCCCACCCGGGTGATAAGCCATATCGGAGATCCACAGCCAGGCTTCTGCCGGAAACCACTGGTTTCCGTTATCCGGCGAGAAGTAGATATCGTCTGCCGCAGATACAACCAGGTAGTCATTCCTGGCGGCTATGGCCAGACAGTCCTTTCCAGCGAAAAAAGGTATCGGGAACCAGACCGTGCCATCTTCCGAAACAAGCAGACCTTCCTCTCCACCTGCATAGAACTTCTCATTATCATAACATCTAAAGATGAAATGTGGATTAAGTATCCAGTACATAACCGTGAAGTTATGGGTCGAGAGGTTAAACATGTAAACACCATCGGAATCCGTTCCCTGACCCATCACCAGGATCACGTTACTGTCGACATTTTCTGGTTCCATGGCACCCCGGACTGGCAGATTACCATAGGAATATTCATTCCACTGCTCATCTTCATAGAGCATAATTCCATTAGACGTGCATATCACCTGATAAAGTGAATGATAATCATAAGTTTCGATACCGGAGGGACCGATAGGATCCCATTGGTAGGGAAATATTAAGAATGGAAGCAATAAAATAAAAATAATAACCGCTGATCTATTCATTTTCATCCTCCTTGCCATATCCACTCAGAGCTATTTAATCTTAAGATGATAACCTAAAAATATGCTGACGACAACCTCAAATCATTTATTTGAGGAGAGTCATCTTACGCAGCTGGGTGTTTCTCTTGGCAGTAGTGATACGATACAGATAGACCCCAGAAGGCACTGCTCGCCCATTATAATCGTGTCCATTCCAGTTCACACTACCCGTATTGCCATTTAGTTCGATAACCTTTACCTTCTGCCCCAGCAGATTAAAAATTTCCAGAATACCGTCGGGATAACCGATAAGAGAAAAGTGAATTGTTGTGGTCGGATTAAAGGGATTGGGATTATTGTACAATTCCGTTTTATACTGCACTATCTCGTTTCCCTTGCTCACCTGATAGTCTGTAAGCATATAGACCCCGTTCCCGGTGCAGGCAACGATATTGACACAATCAACTACCGGGTGTACGGTCAGATGATTGATCTCTGTATCGGGTAATCCTTCATTCATTTCAAATAGCTGATTTGTATCCGGGTTCCACCGGGCAACTCCTTCATATCTGGTGGAAAATGAATTGCCCCAGCCGACAAAGATATTACTGTCAAAATCGTGATTGATACTGGTCATGCCATCACAATAGAGAACTGAAGACCAGCTGGCTCCATAATTCTCTGACTTCCATATCCCCGATGAATTGCTGGTATCAGGAAAAATGGCATAGAGAATATCATTTTCATGAAAAATCATGTCATTAATGAAAGGTGCCTGGGCGGCTGTATTCCAATTCTCGCCATAGTCATCGGAATAGTATACCCTGGCCAGGTTACTCATTTCAGCCACTACCAGATGATTTTCCCGATAAGCCATGGCTGTACAGTTTATTCCAGAAAAAAAAGGTATATCATTCCAATCAGTCCCATTCAGCGATTCATACAATCCGTAGTAGTAACCAACATAATACCTGGAATTACTGCTGCAGTACAGGATAAAATTAGGGTAATAACACCATTCCTGAATTTCATGCTCGTGAGTGATGAGATTGAAAATATAGATACCGTCCGACCAACTGCCATCTGCCAGAATCACCAGAAAATCTGTTTCCTGATGATCTGTGGCTGCTACAGCCGGCAGGTAGCCATAATTATAATTAATCCATTCATCGCCGGCAAAGATATATAAACCGTCCTCAGCACAAATAATTTCATACATCTGCCCTATCTGCTTTACATAAAAATCATTCACAATGATGCCCTGGGGACCGATGGCACTCCAGAAATAGGCATCACAGGTTAAAGGTATTAACAGGATTAACAGGAGAAATGACTTTTTCATGGCAACCTCCCTCATCCAAAAAAATTTTCAGGAATGTAATATCACTAATTATAAATTTATACTTTATAATTAAATATAGCATAAAATATTCCATTAAAAATATTTTTTCCCCTACAATGTTGACTTTTCTATCAACACCTTTGTCTTCTCTCTGATCAGTCCCAGACTATCTCATTCCCGGAAGATCACGCTGTAGATCATCTCCTGAAGTAAAAAAACTTCACAGTAATAATTAATGTCCGTTCTTATTCTCATAATGTAATTTAAAATCAGCAAATTATCCTCCTTGTTTTTTTAGATATAATGCCGGGATCAGCTCCACAGGAAGATTATTGTTAAAATAATTGACAACGAACCTCATTAAAAAGGTATTTGAACACCTTAAAGAGGAAAGGAATATGAAATTCGAGCAGGAACTCAAGATAATCCGCCGGGGAACGGAAGAGATCATAACCGAAGAGGATATGATCAGTAAGCTCAAGAAAGCCCATTCCAGTGGAAATCCGCTGCGCATAAAATACGGCATTGATCCCACCGGTTATGATGTTCACATCGGGCATCTGGTACCTATCAGAAAAATGAGGGAGTTTCAGGATCTGGGACATCTCGGTGTAATCATCATCGGCGATTTCACCGCCAGGATTGGTGATCCTACCGGCAGGGATGAATCACGTCCCCCTCTAACACCGGAGGAAATTAAGAAGAACGCAGAAAAATATATGGATCAGCTTTATACGGTGCTTGACCCGAAGCGTACCGAGGTTCGCTGGCAAACAGAATGGTTTGGTGGAATGAGCATGTCCGACGTACTTAGATTAATGGGGAAATATACCCTCGCTCAGTTCATGGCTCACGACACTTTTCGCCGGCGATACGAAGAGGGACTTGCCCTTGGTATGCACGAGCTCATGTATCCCATCCTGCAGGCTTATGATTCCGTTGCTGTTGCTGCTGATGTAGAGCTGGGGGCTACTGAGCAGAAATTCAATATTCTGGCTGGCAGGGACATGCAGCATTATTTCGCCATGGAGGAGCAGGTTGCGATTCTGTCTCCCATCCTGATGGGAACCGATGGCAAGGAAAAGATGAGCAAAAGTCTGAACAATTATATTGCAGTCTTCGACCCTCCTGCCGAGAAATACGGCAAGGTGATGTCCATTCCCGATGATCTTATCCTGAATTATTTCAATCATGCCACCCTGTTACCTCAGTCAGAAATCGAACAGATCGGTCAGCAACTTCAGAACAGGAGTATAAATCCCATGTTGCTGAAAAAACGCCTGGCCAGGGAAATAGTCTCCCTTTATCATGGCAGGGAAGCTGCCACTGCCGCTGAGGCAGAATTTGAACAGGTTTTCAGCATGAGAGAAAATCCTGATAATATGCAGGAATACATGCTTGGAACTGATAAAATAGGTATAATAGAGCTGCTTGTGGAATCAGGCATCTGCAGTTCCAGCGGCGAAGTGCGCAGGATGATCAGGCAGAATGCCATAAGTATTGATGGCAATAAGATAACAGATATATTTTACAAGGTGGGTTGTCCTGGTGTGGTCAAGGTGGGAAAAAGAAGATTTCTGAAAGTCATAAAACAGGACCAGGAAATTTTATAAAATTGCTGGCGACAGAATTCCAAGTAGTTTTTATATTAAAAATCAAAGAGGTGTGGTCTTAAAATGAGTACCTTTGCAACTTTGCTGATACAACTGCCGATTCTGTTGTTGACAATTACTATACATGAATTCAGCCATGGCATGGTGGCTTATCTGCTGGGGGATGATACTGCGAAGAAAGCCGGTCGGCTTACTTTAAATCCGATATCTCACATTGATCCCCTGGGTCTGATCATGCTTTTTATTGCCCGCATTGGCTGGGCAAAACCTGTACCTATAAATCCTTACAATTTCAACAACATGAAAAGAGACATGGCGCTTTCGGCAGCTGCTGGGCCCGGGGCGAATTTCGTCATGGCGATCATATTATCCCTGATCTTTAATACCATCAAGGCAGCCAATCCCGGCATTATATATTATGGCAGCCCGGTTGCCCAGTTCTGGTTAAGTATGCTGCTTTACTCGATACTCATCAATCTGGCTCTCGGTCTTTTCAATCTTATTCCTATTCCACCCATGGATGGTTCCAAGATCCTGGGAGGCTTCCTTTCCGATCGGGCTTACTACCGTTACACAGCCAGAGAGAGGCAGGGAGCCCAGATACTGATTATCATCCTGGTGATATCTTTTGTTTTCAGGCTCAATATTATTGGTTCAATCATCATGCCGCCCCTGAACTTTTTTCTTAAACTGTTAACTGGCATTACTCTATAATAATTTTCAGGAGTTGATATGAATCTGGAAGAGTTAAAAGAATTAATCTCCCGAAATAACATAAAAACTGTTGATCTGAAATATCCCGATCTTGTCTGTAACTGGTATCACATTTCCTTTCCTTCCCGTCGGCTCGATTTTGTGCTCGAGCATGGCATACCCTTCGATGGCTCCAGCATTCCCGGAATGCGGTCTGTTGAAGCCGGAGATATGATCCTGATGCCCGATCTGAACAGTGCGATCATCGACCCTTTCCTGGCTAGCCCCACCCTGAGAATGCTCTGCTCCGTGTGTGATGCCGACACTCGTGTCGGTGTCAGGAAAGATTCACGCAGCGTAGCTCATAGAGCGCAGGAGTATATGAAAAACACCGGGGTAGCCGATGAATCCTACTGGATACCCGAATTTGAGTTCTACCTCTTCAACGAAGCTGAAATTCATAACGGTAAATTCTCCGCGGGTTATAAATTCACTTCCGCTGAAAACAAAGAAGATCTCCCTTTTGGATACAAGGATATCGACGGTACTGCCGTTGCCAACCGTAAAGGTTATCATATAGATATCCCTTTCGATAAATATGCCCATGTGCGGGATGAGATGGTGCGACTGATCGAAAACATCGGCTGCCCCATCAGGTATCATCATCATGAAGTGGGTCTTTCGGGCCAGCAGGAAATAGAAACGGAACTGCTGGAATTCAGCTTCATAACGGACAGGATGATGTACATAAAGGATATCATCCACAATTGTGCCCTGAAGAACGACCTTACCGCCACCTTCATGCCTAAACCCATATACGATGAGGCTGGTAATGGTATGCATTTTCATATTCAACTGCGAAAAAACGGAAAGAACGTCTTTTACAAAAAAGGTAACTATGCTGACCTTTCAGAAGATGCTCTCTGTTTCATCGGCGGTATTCTGAAACATGGTCGTTCCCTGACTGCTTTCACCAATCCCAGCACTAATTCCTACAAACGTCTGTTACCCGGTTTTGAAGCCCCCGTTAAGCTATTTTTCGGACTGGCTAATCGCAGTGCTGCCATCCGCATCCCCAAATACGCCACCAGTGCAGAAGCAAAAAGGATAGAATTCCGCACTGGAGATGGTACCTGTAATTATTACCTGGCTATGAGCGCATTGCTGATGGCTGGACTGGACGGCATAGACAAAAAAATCAAACCTGATCCGAAAAATGGCTACGGTCCCTATGATGACAACGTTTTTAATTGGAGCGAAGAAAGGCAGAATAAGCTGCATTCCATCCCCTCCTCCCTGGAAGAAGCACTGGAAGCATTGCAGCAGGATCACGAATACCTGCTGCAGGGAGATGTATTCAATCGGGACATGATCGAAAGCTGGATTCAGGAAAAGACCAAGGAGGTTGTTGCTGTCAGAAATCGCCCTCATCCTTTTGAAATGAACCTGTACTACAGTCTGTAAAAAAGAATCCTGTTAAAACGCCTGAAATAGGATTTTCCAGACCTTTTTGATTGACATCCCCTTCTGTTCCGGCTTTAATCCAGTATATTTCCATAAAGTGAGGTTGAAATGAGAACATTCCTGTTTTTACTGGTCTTAACGACTGTGATAAGCGGTTGTGACATCAGAAGGAGCAGTGAACCCGATTTCATCTATATAGACATTCACCAGGATGATTTCGATCAGAATATGGGATGGACATTGTTACCTGTATACAATTCTGTTCTGAACGATACTGCCTGGGCTGTTATCGGGGAGGGACAACTTAAACTGGGTGCACAGGGAGGTACTGGTAATACAACGGCAGCGGCAATTTATACCTTCCCCGATTCACTTGTCGACCTCTGCACCGGATACGATCTGCTCCTTGAATTCAAGATCATCAATTCTGTAGCTTACAATACCGGCGATTGCAGTATAACCATGATATTCGATAATGGTTTCATCTCTATCAGCTTCACTCAATACGAGCTGTTCAACTACTACAATGGTGTGATCGGTCTCAAATACGAGCAGGAAGATGAACTTGTATATCTACTTGCAAACGGTGCAGAGAAGGATTTATTTTTTATGGATGATCCCGGAGAAATTGCCGAGGTCAGTTTAAATGTCTGGACGCTTAATGCAACTGGTAATGGCTACGCCATACTGAACGCTGAATGGTTCAAAATCTATCGTCTCGAAGAAGAGGATTGAGATAACCCCTCTGCAGTTTTCTGTTTATTTCTTTTATACAATCTGACAATTTCTTTCTCGATGATATCAGGAACAAGTCCTTTTATACTGGTGCCTTCTTCTATTCTCCGGCGTATCTGGCGGGATGATATGGGAACAGGTTCCATCGGCAAGAATATCATCCTGTCGCCAAAATCCCGCTCCTGCCAGTTTTTTTTATTAACCTTGTCCCGGGTGAAAATAACAAAAGTAATGTTGTCAAGCAGCCAGCGGAAATTATGCCAACGGGGAAGTTCAACGATAATATCATCTCCTGCCAGAAAGAAGAACTCGTCCTTCTGATGTTGTCTGAATATTTTCTTGATGAGTATATCTGTATAACTCGGAGTTGAGTCCGTCGCATCAAGTTCCGATACTTTGAAGCGCGGATAAATGGCAATAGCCTTATGAAGAAGTTTCAAGCGTGATTTTATATCAATAATTTCTCCGCTGTTCTTAAGAGGATGATTCCCGGTAGGTAAAAACCAGACTTCGTCCAGAACAAGTTTTTCCAGAGCAACCCGGGCCAGAGCCAGATGACCGTTATGGATGGGATTAAATGAGCCTCCCAGTAATCCGATCTTAGCCATTGCTCAGATCCTCTTCATAAAAGAACTTATCTCTATCAAACGCCGGAACGAGCTGGGTACGCCAGACAGCTTTTTCGTCGTACCGGGCGAAAAATGGGCGCATCACCCAATCAGGATTTCTGCCCTGTATGAACTGCAGTGCTATTACTTTTTCTCCCTTAACCTGATCAACCCCCAATATCTGAATTTTCCCCGGATCAGCAGACATTATGGGTCCTCTAACCGTACGGCAGAGTCCACTGACCTGCTGGTAAGCTTCCTTGAATATTTCCCAGATTTTTACCAGAGGTGTGGCGAAATAATGCTGTGCTCCGGTATTACGGGGGACAAACATATAATACGGTATGATTCCCATTCTGACCTGCTTTTTCCACATCTTCTGCCAGATGGCTGGCTTATCGTTGATATTTCTGAGAATAGGTGCTTGAGATCTGATGATGCTTCCGGTCGAGAGGATCCTTTTTACAGCCTCTCTGGCAGATTTGGTATTTAGTTCTTTCTGATGATTGAAATGAGCCATAAAAGCAAGTCTTCTTCCTTTCTGGTTGACTTCGCGGAAGAGTTCCAGAAGATCCTCGGCATCATCATCTTCCAGAAAACGATAGGGCCAATAGGAAAGGGCTTTGGAACCTATCCGGATATTGATCAGGTTACGCAGATTGGCAGAATTTATTTTATCAAATATCATCCTGATGAATCTGGTCTTCATAATGAGAGGGTCGCCACCGGTTATAAGGAGATCAGTAATCTCTGAATGTCTTTTCAGATATTCAATCAGTTCTTCGGATCGTGACATGGCAATTTTAAGCTTATTCATGCCCACAAATTGTGGCCAGCGAAAACAGAAGGTGCAATAGGCATGACAGGTTTGACCCTTGATCGGGAAAAAAAGAAGGGTTTCCCGGTATTTATGTTGCAATCCTCTTAACTTTACACCTTCCAGAACAGGTATATTCTTCTCGAGCTGCTTGGCTGGATGCGGATTAAGCTGCAATCTGATGCGGTTTGCTTCTTGACGTACAATACCCCGGTCAGCCCCTGATTTTATCAGGACAGCTATTGCCGCATAATGCTCCGGTTTAAGCATATCTCTCTGCGGGAAGGTCATCCTGAAAATAGGATCATTGACTGGATCACTCCAGTCAATCAATTCATCCACTACATAATTATTTACCTTGAATGGCAGAACATGGGCAACGACTTCAATATCAAAGAGAAGCTCCTCTTCCAATTGATTGATTTGCCTGATCTCCCGAAAATTTTCGAGTGTATATGCTTTATATTTCATATTAATAAGTTATAATATAAATATGATCAGGCGAGAAATAAATAACTTTGTATTATGATAAATCTCAGTTCATACTGTTTATCATGTTCTCGATTTTAATGATTTCTTTGCTCTCAGGATATTTATTCTTCATTTTCTCCAGTATCAAATCAACATTCTGCCTGTCATTTCTTCTCAGATAGATACGGGCACTGTAATACAATGCCATTTTATCGATTTTATCGGTCATCTTCAACTCGATTATCTCATCGAAATACATAAGAGCGGCACTGTAATCGTATATTTTGTAATAAGCATATCCATTGTATAATTTTTTCTCCAGTAATTTGTACTGGCATTTTTCTATGTAATCGACTGCTTCTTGTCTCTTATCACTCAAGGGGAATTTATCAAGGAATGTCTGGAAAGCGTCGATGGCTTTGTAAGTTTCTTCCTGAGTATAATGGGCATTAAGAGACTGTTCGTAGTAGCATACTCCAATCCGGAAATAGGCATCTGCGATCTTTTCATAATTCTTGAAAAGCCTGATCATTTCTTCATATTCAAATCTGGCATCAAGGAATTTATTCTGCAGGAAATAGCAATCTGCCAGTTTCATCTGAGCCTCGGCAGTAAATGCTGAATTTCTTTCCAGAACTACATCTGTATAGTAAGGAATTGCCTTATGGTATTTTTTAGTATCGTATAACTCATTGGCAATCTGCATTTTCTTGGCAACAGGCAGATTCCTGTCTATTTTGTTGGAACTGCAGGATAGAAGAATAAACACCACCAGCAATATAAATAAGATTTTTTTCATTCTTTCCTCAACGACAATTTTTTCTTCTCAGGCTTTTTCAAAAAAAGCCCGGTATGCCCGATAGGCAGAATAGACATCCGCCTTGCTGCTCAGTTCATAAAGTGAATGCATACCAAGCAATCCAGGGCCACAATCGATTACTTCGGCACCATACTCGGCCATGAACTTAGCAATAGTACCCCCGCCGCCTTCATCTACTTTACCCAGCATACCAGTCTGCCAGTTAACTCCAGCCGCATTCAATATTCTGATAATCTTACTGTTGAATTCAGCATTGGCATCGTTAGTCATGCTTTTTCCCCGGGAGCCGGTGTATTTGGTCACACTAACGCCAAAGCCAAGATGAACAGCATTGTCTTTTTCGTGTACTTCGGGGAAATTCGGATTAATGGCGGCATTCACATCTGCAGATATTATCTGACTTTTGATCAGGGTTTTTCGTAGATTCATACTGTCAGCGGATTCCTGATTATATTTCAGAAGATCTGCCAAGAAATCAAGCATGAAGGCTGATTTAGCACCGGTGTTACTTTCACTGCCGATTTCCTCTTTATCTGCCAGATAGATAACAGCAGTACGATCCAGTTTATCGGGTTGCAGACTAAATAAGGCCTGCAGTGAGGCATAAGCACAAACCCGGTCATCCTGTCCGTAAGCTGAAATCAGGCTTCCATCGAGCCCGGCATTCCTGGCTTTCCCGGCAGGTACAAGCTGTAATTCAGCGCTCAAAAGATCCTCTTCCACGATACCATATTTCTGATGCAGGAGATAGAGAATATTCAGTTTAACCGCCTCCTTCAACTTTTCCGCTTCTTTTTCGTAAGGCATAGATCCGAATACAACCTGCATGTGAGAAGCGGACACAGCATCCCCGATCTTCTTGCTGTACTGTTCTCGGGAAGCAAGATGGGGCAGTAGATCCGGCATGATGAACACAGGCTCCTTCTCCTTCTCACCTATGCTTATATTTACTGTTTCTCCATTATCCTTTATTACAACTCCATGCAGGGATAAGGGGGTGGACATCCATTGATATTTCTTAACACCTCCGTAGTAATGGGTACGCAGAACGGCAAGCTCAGTGGTACTGTCCTCGCTGAGAGGATTCTGTTTCAAATCTACCCGCGGCGTATCAATATGAGATACTATCAGATTAATGCCATCGGTCAGTGGCTGGTTGCCGATTACTGCCAGAGCAAGATTCTTGCCACGAGCACTCCTGAAAAGCCTGTCAGCTTTACCGACAATATCGATGTCATGGAATCCCTTTTTTTCCATCAGGCTGGCAACATGGGTAACTGTTTCTCTTTCTGTTTTACAGGTGTTGAGAAACTTCATATACCCGGCAGCAAATACTTGAGCTTCTTCCCTTTCCCGGGGAGTTGCTGTCTTCCAGAAATTTTTTCTTTGATAAACCAGTCTGTCCTTCCATCCTTCAGCTTTCATAATTTCTCCTACTCGATATCAAGAATTTCAAATTCCCTTTTCCCGATTGGAACCCTTACCTGAAAATGATCACCTTTCTTCCTGCCGATCATTGCCTCACCTATCGGGGATGCAATCGACATCCGCTCAAACTGGTCATCGGTATGAAACACTTCATCAATTCCCACCAGACGGATTTTTCTTATCCGGCCTTGACTTACTTCCCTGATGGTTACTCTGGCTCCGAAACGAACTGCATCCTTTGGTATATTTTCCGCATCAATTACCTTCAGTTTCATTACCCTTTTACGCAGATGGTTATATTCCTTCTCAACAACACGCTGCTGTTCCCGGGCGGCATGATATTCAGCATTCTCACTGAGGTCACCCATTTCCCTGGCGCTCGCCACCTGTTTGATGATCTCGGATCGCTGCCTGACCAGATATTCCATCCGCTGGCGCAGTATATTCATTCCCTCTCTGGTTATATAGTCAGACATTCTTTACCTTTTGACCTTCTTTTTCTTCAACATTTTCATGGCATGCTGACCTATCTTCTTAAGGTTAACATTACCACTCTGAGTCCAGTTATCCACCATCTCGTAAATTGCTTTTTCATAGACGACAATAGCTCCGCTCAATATTTCAGCAAAAACCGGATTTCTGGTATTATGGTAATTCTTGAAAATGGAAAGGTAAAAATCAGGATCTGCTTTATGGATAATCTTGAGGAAATTGGAATTGAATTTTATCATGCTCGGAGTAGCATAAAGCCAGGATGTCTCCAGTTTATGAAAAATCGGTCGGACGAGAGATGAGTCATAGATCACCAGCTTGGTCAGCATTTTTTCCATACCTTTATTCAGGCATGAGTTATCATGTTTAATCCATTTCAGTAGAAGTTCCAGGTAATTTGCCGTATTCTTCTTGAAAAGTGGTAATATAGCTTTATCTATAAGGAGATTACTCGTTTTCTGATCCTTGTTTTTCAGAAGGAATTCCTGGATGTAATCAATGAAAACATCTGGCTTTCTTCTTACTGCTCGCGCCATGATATAGGAAAATATAATCCTGCCGTTCTCGCCTTTCTGACTGATCAGGTAATTGAAAAAATTAAAATACCGGTCAGCATCTTTAGCCATGATACTGCCGAGGGTCTTCCCCACCAGAGTAAGTACTGCGTTAGGCACTTTATTGTCGATTCTCTGAGGATAAGCATTATAAACTATATCGATATCATAATCACCTGCAGGCAGCTTTCTCTCATAAAAATCCACAGTATCCTTTTTCAGTCTTTCAATCCAATCCAGGGATATCATTTTTAACTCCTTGCTGTACCCGCTGTCTGACAACTTGCATAATATTTTCTTAAACTCAAATCTAGAATCATACCAGGATAATCCCGTTCCATCAGTTTATTAATGCAAATTTCCCTTTTTTATAGGCTGATCCCATTCTCATTACATAAAAATAAATACCTGATGATACCTTATTACCAGACCCGTTTTTACCATTCCAGCTGTAAATATTATTGAACTCCGAATCGGTGAGTGGTCCGAATTCATTATGATAAATGATCTCCCCGCTCAGATCATAAATCCAGATATTGCCCTTTTCCCCAAGCGGTAGCTGAACGAATTTCAATTCAGTATCAGTGGCAGGGTAGAAAGGATTGGGATATACTTTTACATTATCAAGATCAGTAATATCAGTTAAGCTGAACCTGCATTTATTTCCGTTATTGGTGATTACATTCCCGACCAGGTCATGAATATCGCTGACCTTAAGAAAATATCTGCGCCTGGAATATTCCATTTCCTTGAGCAGGAATACTTCCACAAAGAAAGAATCGGGAAAAGCCTGGTGATAGACAAGATCGACAATCTCATTATCACTATCCGTGGATGGTGGTACAAGGGAATAGTTATCCAGGTCTATGATATCATCTTCCTGTATCGCTTCTGAGAAGTATATTTTTACCACCTGTTTTCCTTTTACATGGGCAGCGATGATAGAAGGTGGTTCAGTATCTGATTGATGATCGAAGGGAAAAACGCTATCTGGAAATGGAACTCCCGTGTTGCCAGTAATACCGGTTATTTCCAGCTCATAGTCCCCAAAGTCAGGTAACGGCTTCAGAAAGGTCATAATCAGACCTTTTTTCTCTATGATGAAATTGACGGAAACTGGTCTGCCCACATTGTTATTAACCTTGTAGTGAATAACTCCTATGGCATCGTTGTTGAGCATCTGATCGAACTCAACCCTGAGTATATTGGTTGCTGCCATCCTGATGGAAACAATCTGGGGAACTGGCATGGGAACGGCCTGTTTCCAAAGCGTGGGTCGACTTTCGGCAGGATAAAACTGGCTGTCAACCAGGGTTATCTGATAAGTAAGGGTATCACCCAGAGATAATCCAGTATCTGTGTACCTGAGGTCAGTTACTGAATCGAGCAATTCGACTGCGCCATTCTGCTGCCGGTAGATATTGAAAAAATCAAAATTCCCTTCCCAGCCCCAGCACAATCTCGCACTGTTCTCGTTCAGAGGCTGAACCGTGAAATTCCCCGGGGTAGGTGGCCCGGTAAAATCAGCTGCCTTCGTGATCAGGCTAGTGTGGACATCGCCGGCAGATTCAAGGGGAAGCAGGGCTTTGCCGTTTTCGAACTCGGAGGCAGAAATAGCTGTAATTGTATTCTGAAAGGTTATTGATGCATCTCCCTTCCAGACCGGTTTGAACTGGCCATTCACATAATCTATTATATAGGCATTGGGGGGAAGACAGAGGATTATTTCATCATCTCCGTCACCATCCAGATCGGCATTGGCTATCGAATTTTTAGCTTCCACCTGGTCAAAGCTGAGATATCCCAGGCTAATATATTCGTCATTCACTGCTGTACTGGTGAAGAATTCGAAGAAGGAAAAAGTCTTGTAAGGATCAGCATAATTTCTAGAAAAACCACCCACACAGAAATCCTGCAGGCCATCGCCCGTAAAATCTCCCATCGCGGCATAATAGGCATTGCCTACAGGTAAACGGTGATAGAATTTCACTTCATATTCATTGGGATAATTATCTTTCTCGATTATCAAGATATCACCGTCCGTATCGCTGAGCAGCAGGTCTTGATAAACATCGCCATCCAGATTTCCACAATAGATCCTGTTCACAAACTCGTTCTTGAAGGAAGTGGGGGTCTGGTTCAAAATGGTATGGAGTTTCAATATTCCGTTAGTGTACCTTTTATAAAGGGCTAGAACCCGCTGGGTGGTATTACCTATGTTTTCATTCTTTATAATAGCTATATCGTCAATACCATCATTATCGAAATCTATCAGGCTACCGCCATAAACATTGGTCTCCACCCATAAGAGATGGTTGGGATAGAGGCTTCCAGCTTCACAATTATACAACATTGCCAGATCACCGTCCACCCCCAGAATGGTGAAATCCCCCGGGGCAGTATACCCGATGTCCTGCGGCCAGATGTCGAAGGAAAAGGAGGTTTTAATTATCAGTTCGTCATCAGCGAATTCGAAAATTCTCAGGTTTTGATTGCCATCTTCATCAAATTCGAGAGCCAGAAATTCCATGAAGCCATTGCCATCCACATCCAGCGGTTTCCGGGCAGCGACAATCATGTTGCCCCCCAGCTCCTGAATATAGTCATTGACTGCAATACTTTCAAAATCATCAGGCAGCATATAAGTATGATCCTGAGGAGTTAGATAGATTTCCAGACCACATATGTTGGTCGCATCAACAAATATATCCTCGTCCCCCATCTCCGGGCGGGGGATGTAAATGATCTGAACAGAATCGGCGAAATTGCTGCAGGACACTTCCCGTCTCGGCCCATCCTGCGGAGAATAATAGATCTGGGCATATATGGGTTCGTTGAAAACTGCCTGCAAATAGTATTTAACATATTCGCCGTCATACCTTTTCATGATGCCCGCCAGAGAATCATAAAAGGTTGGTTCCGTTTTATCGATAAATATATTTCTACTCGTGTCGTAATGCTTATTATCCGTGGTCATTACTTCCAGTTTCAACCGATATTCATCAAATTCCGGACTTATTCCCTGGATATCGAATGTAGCCAGAACCTCATTATCAGCCTGGATAAATTTATATACCGGAGTATTGCTATGGGGATATGTTACATCTAACCAGTCCATCGGTGATGGAATGGGATTGGTAGTGTACATTACTGTGTACTTGGAGAAATTATCTGCCAGAACAGTGCCGATAATGTCAAAATTCTGGCTGAATCCTGAATTTTCAGTGGGATAAGTTATCTCCAATATGGGACAGGAGGTGTTGGTAAGAAATCCTTCAATGTCAAGAAGACCGTTTCCGTATTCATTATCATAGCCATCTGTCCCCAGATCAAAACAGGAGCTGTTGAGCCTGGTCCTGATCTGATTAAAGGAAAATCCTGACTCTACCGACAACAGAAGGGCAATGCTGGCTGTTACAAAAGGAGCTGACATGGATGTTCCCGATTGTTCCTTGTAATAATTATCCTCATCGTTTCCATAGGAACTGAATATTGAAACGCCGGGAGCCACCAGGTCAAGCTGTGGTCCGTAACTGGAAAATGATGCTCTCTGAAAGAAATGATCTACAGAACCAACGCTGATGGTAGTAGAAAGGTATGCTGGATACATTATTCCCGGACCGTAGGTGTTGCCGGAGGAAGCCACGATTATTGTTCCCTTCTGGTAAGCATAGCTACAGGCATCCCCGATGATCTGGGAAAAAGTGTCATCACCCCAGCTTACATTAACGACATCAGCACCCATGTCGGCTGCATAGATGATACCGGCAGCAGCATCATCGTCCTGAAGATAACCTACGCCATCAACTGTTTTAAATCCTGCCCTGATCACCAGTATCCGTGCATGCCAGCATATTCCAGCCACCCCCTGTTCATTATTGGTATCCGCCGCAATAATCCCGGCGAGATGAGTTCCGTGATTAAGATCATCGGTTGGATCATTATCCTGATCAATATAGTCACCTAAAGCTATATCGACCAGTTCGGCAGCATCAACGAAATCCCAGCCCCGCCAGTCATCCACATAACCGTTTTCATCATTGTCGATCCCATCATCAGGAATTTCACCGTCATTATAAAAAACATTCTGCTGAATATCAGGATGATCAAAATGAAGCCCAGAATCTACCAGACCGATTATGATCTGACTGCTGCCCGTAGTATAATCCCAGGCTTCAACCGCATTGATATCAAGACCATCCTCCTGATGAAGTGCCCATTGATCACCGGTAACGAAATAAGTGTCGTTAGGCATCATGTTAAACCTGTTGATATAATTGGGTTGAATGTAATCTATTCCTTCGAATTCAACTGCATTAATTTCATCCCAATCCAGTTCATCCATAAAAGAAATCACATAATAACGATTATCGCTTTTATTGGTGATCGGCTTGATCTTGTGAGCCTGGTTATCGCTTAGGAACTGGTCGAAATCCGCCAGACCCAGCCCCATATTTCTAATCTGGCGTACTTCACCGGTTCTCACGATCATTTCCCGGGGCACCCTATCCGGAGTATTTCCGGAAAGCGCCTGCACAGTCAGAAATATCATTACCAGAAGTAATCTAACTTTCATACTCAGGGAATTTTCCTAAAAATGATATGATAGCCCAATTATATGAACATCTTCTATCTCGAAATCGAAGGGGATGTAAGCATAATCCAGCTGAAAGTTGCGGAAGCGGAAGCCTAATCCGGCAGAAAAATCCTCCGCATCATAATTCAGTCTATAAGCCAATCTAAGGCTTAATCTATCATAAAGCACCGAATTCAAACCAATAACTGCCTTAACCTGTTCATCATCAATATTCTGCATTGCTTTAATTTCTGCTGCAATATTGCAGATCTCGAATTCCCAGTCCTTAATAAGAGATAACTCTCCGTTTACGGGAAGTTTAATATTTTCCTCGTTCATCGTGGAAGTATAACCAAGGTGTTTCAGGGCAGCGGCAACTTTTATTCCCCGTAATGGTGTGAAGTAGACATAACCAATAGAGATAGCCCCTCCTAGGCTGGAAGCATTATCAATCTTTTCGTAAAGGGCACTGACATCAGCTCCCAGATAATGGTCTGGCTTTATACGGTAAGACACATTAAGTGTCATCACCAGATCAATGGGGTGAAATTCGCCAATCAATTCCCCCGAATCGTCTCTCTCCTGGAATTTACCATAATCAAGCTGGCGCAGGTAAATGCCCATTGCTTTATTTCCCGTACTTGATACATACCCAATACTGGTGAGGGAAGTATCAAAAATCCAGTAATTCTGAGTTACTGAGATAGTTTTGCCCTGGTTCAGGAGAGAGGCCGAAGGATTAGAAAGGGGGGCAAAGGCATCCTGAGTTGAGAATGCTCCGGTTCCTCCCAGGGCTGCGATGGCCGCGCCTGTGTCAATAGTCAGCATCTTGAAGCCGTATTCACCTTTCGCTTCAGCTGACAATACTGCTGTAAACACCAGTAACAGCAGCAGATTTATTGTCTTTTTCATTTATCCTCCAGAAATTCTTATCGGAAAAATATCATTTCTCAACTGCAAAATTCAATTTCATTACCTTTCCCCTGGTTTTCAACAGGGCAAAATAGATCCCGGATGAAAAATCTTCTGCCGGTATCAGCAGGCTTTTCTTAAGATAAGCCTGGCAATCGATTTTATTCTTATGTATTATATTACCGGCAATGTCAAATATTTTTATTTCGACCCTGGTATCCGCTGAGGTCATTATCCTTAAAGCTATCTTTCCAGGCTCTTCCCTGCCATTGACAATTGTACTGTTGAAAATACTGCTGTAAGGATTGGGATAGATATAGGTTTCCTCCTTTATGAATATTTCAGTGGTTATATATTCATTTATGGGCAGATTTCCCAGATACGAGGAAGTCCTCTGCAGATTTCCCAATTCGCAGTGCCAGGTGGGAAGGAAAAGCGTCCAGTCATATTGCTGCCTGTAAATATAACCATTGTCAGCAGCCATGAACAGAGTGTTATCCGAAGTATCGATAATGGGAAGGCTGCGACTGCGCTGTCCAAAGGATATGGGATAATTATAGTTGATCTCGAAATCGTTGTTATTTATGTTTTCCCAAACCGTCAACCTGTTGCGTGACATATTGCCTGCTATTTCAAGCTTCGCATCGTTATCTAGGTCAAGAGCCATTACCCCGGCTGCCAGAAACAATGAGTCAGGCGAAGATAAAGACTGTGAAGGACCTGATGTATCTCCGTTTTTATTAATAATGAGGAAGGAATTTTCCCCACCGATGATGATATCAAGACATCCGTTACCATCAACATCTGCCAGAGAAGGAAAAGAGATGGCATGCAGGGAGATCCCTACCGGGAATCCCGGCAGAAGATCGACCGCTTGGTTGAACACGTATACCAATGTGTCCGGATAAACAGTAGTAACAATTATTTCATCCTGTTGATCGCAGTTTATATCCGCTAGAACTGCAGAATGAATAAGCGTGGAATCTGGAAAAACATCAATATCATTAGGGACAACTATCATATCAATGATGTTCAGGCTGTGCAGATAATAACCTTCCCCGGTCTTACAGAACAATCTCAGAATCCCGTTCTTGTAGATAAGATTTGAGATTATCCAGGTATCCTCCATTGCAATCGCTGTAACAACTTCATAATTTTCATCCAGGAAATTGATTTCACTGCCGCTTCCATCAGTAAATTCCATGGGAACCACTGCGGAATAAGGGGGATCGTCCCCGGGTATCACCAGTGGACCTGCTGCCCAGCGTCTTTCCAGATAGGGTGGAAAGACAGGTTCCTGATAATCCTGATTTACCAGGAAAAGCCCGGCATATTCCTGCGGTTCTTCATGAGAATATGGCACCAGAAAGGTTCTGTCTCTTTCATTATAGGCATATAAAGTGCTCAGGGGAAAATTAATGTCCACCGGGAATCCTGTCACCAGTTCGAAATCATCCCAGAGATAAAGCTCACCGTCCGGCATGGGATAAAATATCTCTGTATCCCCATCGTCATCAAAATCAACCACCGCGGCAGGATAAATATTTTCACCTACATATCCAGTATTCAAATTCCAGTCAAAACTGATCGAGAATGCCATCAGTGAATCCGAGGCGCTGATCTCATAAATCTCAAGCTGATTGCCGCCATAATAACTGTCAGCCGCCGGTAGATGAAGTTCCCCGTTCTCAAGATACATCTTACCAAAATAGTCGTTGTTCCCTTCCCGGTAGGCATCTTTAGCCGAACCGCGGCTGTAGATGGTGTTATTAACATCCATATGCTGCACACCGTCTGCTTCCTCCAGATCTACACCTTTATGAGCAGCATCACCGTTAACCGAATTGGATTCGAATTCAGGATCGAAATTAGCCTCGATGATATTTTCATCAATATGCCAGATAAGAAGACCGGATCCATCTATCACCGGCTCATCGGGACCACCGAGACCGGGAAGATAAAAATCCCATTCACACCCCTCATAGGTATTTTCCATGAAATTGAATTTGGGTTGACCGGCATAGGGATGTCCAGGGGGATAGATGTCCTGCTCTCCGGGAGGAAGCAATTGAAAGGTGAAAGTAGCTTCCCCGTTCCAGGTGCTGCCATCAGGGTTCTGCTGCCTGTTCTCCAGCAGGAAATATTCCTTATCAGAGATCTTGGCCTGGTAAACCCGGGGCGTGTCTTCATCATTGGCATGGGGAAAGACTATGGCCTGATCAACCTGATCGCTTTCCAGCAGCAGCAGATTCTCATCTTCCCACCCCAGGTAGCAGCGCGTCCAGGCACAGGGCAGACTGGGAACGAAGCCATTGGCATTCCACAGAGCTGTTCCCATCAGGCCAAAACCACCAATACCTCCCGAAGAGCCATTGGAAGAATCATTATCATAAAGAGTGGGTAGACCTATCTGGTGTCCAAATTGATGACAGTAAACACCCATTACGCCATAGATGGGGTCGTTAGGACCAAGATCCGGTTGCCATTCAGCCTCGGGACAGATCACGAATTCTGTCAGATAGATGCCATCATTACACCAGATCCCGGGAAAATCATCATTTTCCGGATCAAGACCTGCCTGCAGAGAACGTCGTGTGAGGAAAGTGCTCCAGAGTTCTTCTTCATTATTGCCGGTTATGTCTGCCTCCTGCCCGGCTCCGGCATGGACTACAAAGAATGCATCATACTGGGTGAAATCGATGTCCGGATCAGCCAGCATCACCAGATCCACGGCAAACTCGGCTATGCGCTCGGTCCAGTACTCATCATCGCCATAATAAGACATGTCCTGTGGCAGAGTAAATACCTGTTCCCAGATCAGAAAATTCTCCTGGCTGATTTCATATATGCCATAGGAAGCATCCCTGAAATAACTGGCAACATGGAAGAACAACCGTTCAAAATAGGCTGCATCATGAGCTAAAGAATCAGGGTAATCAGCGACCAGATCGAATTCCTGATCAGGAAAATCAGCAAGAAGCACCAGTATCTCCTGCGGTAGTTCTCGCCTGCCCTGCCTCTTATATTGTGGATACTTCTCTGAAGGCTGACTGAATTGGCACAGGATGCCGTCAACCTTATGAGGACAGGCTGGCACCAGTGTATATAGCTGCGGTATTATTAGAAGCATTATTAGAAAAACCATTATTGATCTCATAAAAACTCCTTAAGAATACGGAAAACCCTCTTACCGTGAGGATAAGAGGGATTTCCGGAAAGATTTGAACAAAGTCTTCCTATATTTTTCCTTCTAATATATCCTTCTCATTGCACTTGCAGAAACTCACAAAATCATACTTGGGTGCCCAGCTTCCTTTCTTTGATTTTCTTGTTCTGATCAGTTTGATTTTCTTGACCTCTGTATTGCATTTCGGACAGATTACCTTTCCTTCCAAACTGCTTTCGTGAGCCAGCTTTGCTGCGAATGATCTCGTCTTTGCCATGTTTCCTCCTTAGGTGTATAAACCTAATTTCGTTCTATGTATTCACCCGAACGGGTATCTATTCTTATCCTGTCCCCTACTTCAATAAAGAAAGGAACGACTATATCCAGCCCTTTATCAGTCTTTGCCCGTTTACCACTGACAGAAGCTGAATTACCTTTGACATTGGGCTCGCATTCGATGATCTCCTGAGTTACGGTGGTGGGAAGCTCAATACCCAGAATATTGCCATCCGGATCCATTTTCATGGCTACTTCCATGTTCTCTACCAGAAACTTGTTGTAATTTCCAACTATTTCCGCTGGTACCTGAAACTGTTCGTAGGTGTTGCTGTCCATGAATACATAAAATTCACCATCAAAATAGAGATATTCCTTCTTATGCTTTTCCACCCGTACCTCGGTTAAACGCTCACTGGTACGGAAGGTATTTTCGATCACTCTACCAGTCTGGATATTTTTCAATTTGGTGCGGACAAACGCCGCTCCTTTCCCGGGTTTTACATGCAGAAATTCCACGATCTCGTAGAGACCATCCTTGAATTCAATTATCATCCCGTTTCTGATATCAGCTGTCGTTGCCATAAATTCTCCTCTGCCATTCCTGTTACTACAGAACAGCAAGTTGGCCACATCTCAACACTGAAATGCAAAATTTTGCTATTTTGTTTTTATGGCAAGTAAAAAAAACGAGTTGATCCCTGCGGTGTAATTTTCCCGAAGGATAATCCCTATACTCATCCCTGACCCCATACCTCTTCCTCTCTCATAAAGGAAGGACAAAGGATATTTCCACCTGCCCCCCGATAGTGCTTTATAATGCTGAAATTCCCCTGATACAACAACTTTTGACATGCATAATAACATGTCATACTTATTACCTTCATCCCTTTCCTTTCCCAGAAAGAGGATTGTAAGAAGAGATCCCGTAAACAGGACCATGAATAAGGGCAATCATAGTAAGTATATTAAGTAAATTAATGTTATCTAATTTTAACATTGACGGATTTATTTTAAAAAAGGTTTAATTTATCGCATATGAAAAGTATTGTGGAAAAGATCCGCGTTAAAGGGTACTCTCTGCATAAAAAACTGCTGACATTTGTCATTATTCACTGTCTTTTCTGTTCTGTGGCAGCTCCCGAAGAAACCTGGCAGGATACCCTGGAAATTTATAACCAGTTGTGTGGCAATTACGAATTTTACTCCGGGGAACGCTATAGTCCGATCATAATATACCTGTACTATGATATTCTGATGGGGAAGGAAAAGGGTTGTGACCCCATAATTCTCAAGCCGGTGAACCTGAGCAGTCTTGAATTCACTGCTTACAATGGTCAGGAGTATTTCCGGGTCAATTTCGGTAGAAATGAAGATGAAGAAATCACTGAATTTGTCATCGCCGGGGATAATTGGAAAGGTCTTGCGAATAGAATTAATCATAAACTTACTCTGGATCAGTTTTCCCCGGCAGAACTGCGGGAAGATTTCAATCAGTTCAGGAAAAAATTGGAAGAAGAGCACTGCTGTCTGTACGAATACACCAGCAAGGAGACCTTTGACAGCTTATTCATCCATCAATACGCTTTGATTAACAAATCCCTGGGACTATCTGATTTCTTCAAGATTCTAACTCCGATAACAGCAATGATCGGCTGTGGTCATACTGCCGTGTGGATGCCTGATTATTTCTGGGATCAGGGAAGCGATCTTTTGTTTCCCCTCCGGATCAGATTGATAGAAAATCTGGTTGTGGTTGCAGATACCTATGCTGATACCCTGCAGTTACCCTTTGGCAGTATTATCAGGAAAATAAACGATGTTCCGGTGACCGATATCATTGCTGAAATGAAGAGCAACTATTCAGCAGATGCATTTAATGAAAATTTCATCCTGACTCAAATCGAGAGAAGGTTTCCTCTGATTTACGCCCGTCGCTTTGGATTTTTCACACAGTATAAAGTTGAATACCAGCTCCCCGCAGAAAGTATTATCCGCACTGCTTATCTTAATCCGGCTGAACTGAGCGCAGTCCGGGAACAAGTTTTTGCCAATTTTAATCACCCTCGCCTGGAATTTGATCTATTACCGGAAAGAAACATTGCCATCATGAGGATAAAAACCTTCATTTACTACGATCGTGTCCCTTATTTCACAGCCTTTCTGGATAGTTGCTTTCAGGTTGTGAAAGAAAAAAATATCGAGAACCTGATCCTCGATCTGCGCGGTAATGACGGTGGCGACCCTTTCTGTGCAGCTCCTCTCTTATCCTATCTGGAGCGGGAACCTGTTCCCTATTTTGCCCAGCCTTACGCTAAATACAAAGAACTGGCAGATCCTGTCCCCCTGGCTGACAATCATTTCACCGGTAACCTCTTTACTCTGATAGATGGACGTTGTTTTTCCACAAATGGGCATTTCTGCGCCCTCCTGAAATATCATCAGCTGGGAAAATTCATCGGTACGAATAGTGGCTCTACATATAAATGTAATGCAGGTAAGAATACCGAGATACATCTGAAGAATACCAGGATCATGCTATATTTTGGACGTGATACCTTCGCCGCGGCAGTGAAGAACCTTGATAAAAGGGAACCCATTCACCCAGATTATCCTGTTGTCGAGAACTACCAGCAATTCCTGACTGGAAGAGACGTTTTTCTGGAATCAGCCCTGGAATTGATCGATAACCTCGAAAGGTTGAAAAATTAAGGAGAATCTCTGCCCGGGTGGAAAAACTATAATAGAAATTCTCTTAAATTGTTCTCTATGAATATCAGAACTTGAGGAGGATAAAGCATTATGATTGTAAATCCCGTTATCAACACCATGATCAAACATAAGTCAGTGCGGAAATATAAAGACAAAGTGCCCTCAGATGATATGATCCAGACAATTGTCCGGGCTGGTCAGCAGGCGCCTTTTTCCTATCAACTCTGCAGTGTACTGTTAACACGCAACCGGGAAGAAATTCCCGAAAACGCACCCCTGCTTTTCACTTTCTGCGTGGATTCACATCGGCTGGAATTGGTTATGGAACACAGAAACTGGAAAATGATCATGAACGATCTTTCACTACTCTTTTTCGGTATCATCGACGCTTCTCTTATGGCAGAAAACATGGTTATCGCTGCAGCAAGTCTGGGATTGGGCAGTTGCTTCCTGGGTAATACTCCCTATCAGGCCGAAAAGATAGTCAGAAGATATAACCTGCCCTCCCGTGTTTTTCCACTGGTTCAACTGACAGTTGGCTATCCCGCTGAAGAACTGCCTGTGCGCCCACGCTTTCCTTTGGATTTTACTCTTTTTGAGGATTCCTATCCGGTTTTTGGCGAAGGAGAAATCGATGAAGCCATGAGAATAATGGATGAAGGCTATCTGGCTCAGGATTACTATCGTTACTATAACTACATGGTTCCTCTTTCCGGCAAGAAAGTAGAAGCTTATAACTTTGATAATTATAGCTGGACAGAGCATATTTCCCGCAAAGCGGGTCAATGGCTGCGCTCATCCCATAAGCTTCTGGTACAATTGCAAAAATGCGGTTTTAAGGTAACCTCCTGATAAGCCCGTTACAAAGATAGAAATGAAAAAAACGATTCGCTAAAATAGCCAGAATGGGGAAACATGGAAATGTTCAAAAAGCTTTAAAAGGAGTTGCAATATGTCGCAGCCAAGAAACAAGATTCTTTTAGCGTTCCTGTGGTTTGCCCGGATAGTTGGACTGGTATACACGGTTTTAATACTGTTATTCTTCCTGGCTTATCTTTTTCCTCCCGGAGAAGCGGACTTTTCCTGGAGAGACGGGATCAGTTTTTTTTTCTTTCCCTTCTGTGTTTGTGCTGGATTGATCATTTCCTGGAAATGGTCAGGTATAGGTGCAATAACAACACTGCTGGGTCTGATCGGTTTTCATGTAAGCATGAGAATAACCGGTGGTGCTTTTGACTTGAATCCTTTTATCGACTTCCCTGCAATACCTGCTGTAATATTTATTATTTACTGGTTACTTCACCGGAAATAAAAACCGCCTTGATTTGTTATTCTACATTATGTTCGTTTATCTATCTTACATTTTAAAACATGGAATCTGAATACTCCCGGGAACTTTCCAGGCAGGTAAAAGAATATTACGCTACTAGAGCTCGAGTATACGACCAGACTGCCGGTTATGATGACCAAATAGCTGAAAAACTGCGTCTGCCAGCAAAGAAGAGAATCCAGGCTATCCTGAAGGGACGAAAAGTTCTGGAGATCGCCTGTGGTACAGGATACTGGACTGATGTCGCCAGCAGAAGCGCCAGCTCTGTGCTGGCTACCGATATCAACCCGGAAATGCTTTGTTTAGCTGCACAGCGCCTGCAGGGAAGGCAAAATGTTGATCTTCAGATAGCTGACGCTTATCATTTGACCGCTATACCAGCCAATTTTTCAGCAGGCTTTGCTGTATGGTGGTGGTCCCATATACCCAGGGAACGGGTTATAGACTTCCTTGAAGTCTTTCATGGCAAACTGCTCCCGGGTGCAGTGGTATTATTTGCGGATCAGCTCCCCGATGCCTACATACCCGAATATGTTTTTCAGGACAATTCCGGTAATAACCTTGAGAGAAGAACTCTTCCTGAGGGGATCAAGTTCGATATAGTAAAAAATTACCCTTCCCAACAAGATCTTCTCCACTTATTGAAAGGATGGGCAAAAAGAATTAGATATTATGAAAATAAAAGGGAAAAAAACTGGTACCTGACCTACCTTCTTAAATAGATAAATTACCGGCATGATCAATACACCTAATTTTTTTTCGGGTTGAGCCCACCTCCGAACAAGAATAGTAATAGAAACACTCTTAACCAGCAGTAGAATTTTCTTTACAAATACACCCATATTTTCCCCTGTAAACTGCTATGATGATATGGAATATCATAAACCGCCCTGTTAATATCCTTGGGGAAATGCCAGGGGAAATCTTGTGATTCCATTCTTGCGGAAAAATTCTCTCACAGACGATTCTGAACTGGTGCCAGAAATAAAAAAGGTCTGGGCAATTGCCTGGCCGGTTATATTAACCAATCTACTGAATGTCACGGTTGGGATAATCGATTTCAAGATGGTTGGAGTACTGGGTGTAGCTCCTCTGGCAGCAGTAGGAATATCCCGGCAGGTTATCATGTTCATGATGGTATTGATGATTGCCATCAGCGGGGGTAGCTCAGTCCTTATCGCTCATGCCTACGGTGCCAGGGATTTCAGTAAAGTCAGTCAAATTGCCACTCGTTCTCTTTTCTTCATGCTACTCACTGCTCTGTTTATTGTCACTCCCATTGGTATTGCCTTTTCCAGAAACATTCTTGTCATTCTGGGCGCTAAAGACCAGGTGACAGAACTGGGAAATTCCTACCTGCGTCTCCTTATGGCAGGAAGCATTTTTACCATGTTCAACTTCGCGATAACAGCTATTCTCCTGGGAGTAGGAAAAACAAAAATATCCTTATATCTACTACTGGGAGTAAATTTGCTTAATATCCCGTTTAATTATTTATTAATCTTTGGGATAGGGCCATTCCCGGCTCTGGGCGTTTCCGGGGCAGCACTGGGTACTGTTATGGCACGTGCCCTGGGTAGCCTGGCGGGGATCTGGATAATAACCACACCAAAATTACCGATCAAGGTAAAGTTCCGAAATGGATCATTGTGGGATTTTAAACTGCTTCATAAAATAATATACCTGGGTGGCCCCAGATCTTTGCAGGGAATAGTACGCAACCTGTCCAGATTGATCATTATCCGAATAATCACCCTCCTGCCAGATGCAACCCGGGCTATATCTGCCTTCAGTGTTGGCATGCAGGTAAGAAATATATCCAGCTTCATTGGCATTGCCTTTATGTCTGCCTCCATTGTCAGAGTGGGTCAGAATATGGGCAGGAGAAAACAAGACCTGGCAGAAAAAAGCGGTTGGGTTGCTGCTGGCATGGCATTGGTAATCATGACATTCATGGCTTTATTATTTTTCCTCTTCCCCGCAGCTATCATGAAATTCTTTACCACTGATTCCGAGGTGATTACCATGGGAAAAAACTTCTTCATCATTATAGCAATAAGTGAACCTGTAATGGCATTTGCTTTTGCCCTGGGGGGCGCGCTGCGGGGTGGCGGTGATCCCATTTCTCCTTTTATCTATGCCAGTCTGTCAGACCTGTTTTTTGTGATTATAGCAGGATATCTCCTGGCAATACAGTTCCAGGCAGGATTCAATGGCATAGCCATCGCAATAACACTCAGTGCTTTTACCAGGGCACTGCCCTCCCTGTGGAAATTCCGCCAGGGAGAATGGAAAAAAAACAGACTGGACCATTGACAAACGCCCATTACTTCATCACTCCCTGTTTCAATGATGAATCCGGGATAAAATACTTCTTACTGCAGATATCTTCCCCTTAACTTGTTCTCTATGCCTGCCGGGCAGCGCTTCCTAAGCAGGAATGTCTGCTTCAAAGAATAATGTCAACCAAACGACAGAATATCCTGATTTGCTGCTTCCGTTAGCGGAAATATGATTTCCGGAGAGGCTGGCATAACGGATTTCTCTGTATGGGAATTCTAAAATCCAGCTTGTCCTGGTGGTCACCGGATAACTTCTCGGAATGAATAATGAAACGGGGAATCTGTTCTACATCATTCCATCCTGGATATTGAAATGATAATCTGACCCGGATACTCTATCCTGGAATCAGGAAAAGCTCAATTGTAAAGACCTGTAGACCTATACTTTTAAATTACAACTTAAAATTGACAAAGAGTCATAAAAAAATTTTTTTGTTGAAATTGATATGAATCTTAATATCTCACAGGAGTAATATGAAATATTTTAGTCTTTTTTTCCTTGCGATAATCTCAACCGCGCTGACCGCCAATTCAATATTTTCATTTTCCGGGATGCCTTACCGCTACTACGGTTGCGACGTCTACAGTATGGGAATGGGAGAAACTGGAATTTCAGACCTGTTCCGCATAAATACGGATTACTATAATCCTGCCAATGCAGTATCGACCAACCAGGTTACATTTGCCACCGGGATTGGAATGGGATATATCTGGTATCTTGATAACGCAAGCAACAGCTACCGTGATGACGGATTATACTTCCCCTATTTCGTGATTGCTGTTCCACTGGGTAATCATAAAATCGCTTTCAGTGTAAATACCATCTCTTCCGGTATCCTGGAAAACCAGGGAACAAATTTCTGGAATGGTTACGCTTATGAAGAAATCAATAAGATTAGCGCTAACATCTATAAGGCGGACCTTATTTATGCTTTCAAGAACAGGATCATGAATATTGGACTGGCGGCAAATTACTACATCGGGCATCGTATCCGCTACTGGGAATTAGATTTTGTCAGTTCAACCCTTAATGATGTGAAATATGAATTGGATCGTGAGTTCAAAAATCCCGGATTCTCCTTTGGCTTGAATAAGAAATTTGGTAATCTGGCGATAGGAATGACATATTCCACGGCTTCCGAACTGGAGGAAGAAATCGAATTCAATTATTATCATCCTCCTTACACAGACATTATCGAACATGATTACACCTTCATGTTACCCAGCCAGTTCTCGGGAGGATTGACCTGGCGGTTTCTGTCAAAATACAAAACATCCTTCGATATTTATTATGAAAAATGGTCTGAGACAGATACCTATGAAAAGGACACTTTTAAATACTCCTGGGGAATTGCTTACGATCCCCTCAGCGGATACGGGGAATGGTATGAGCAGATTCCCCTGCGTCTGGGTGCTTACTGGCGTGAACTTCCTTTTACAGAAAACGGTAATGACATTTATGAGAAGGCGGTGACCGCTGGTATTTCGATACCCCTGAAATCACCCGGAAAACAGATCGACCTGTCCGGCAAATACATGGTGCGCGGTAATCTTACCGATAACGGCATGCGTGACAGGAGTATCTTTTTCTATGTGGGCATCTCAGGATTTGATATTTTTTCCAAAAGACAACGCATGATCGAACATCGCGATATACCCGAAGCTGAAAATTGATCAGTTTATGAAATTCAACTGGATTTATAATAAAAAACCTGAACTGACCATATTAGAACAGATTAAGAATAACCGACAGATAAATGCTGAAATTCTCGATACCCATCTTATGACCATACCTGATCCCTCTCTTCTCAAAGACCTCGACAAGGCTGCTGAAAGAATAATCACAGCTGTAAAAAACAAAGAGAAAATCATTATTTTTGGTCACGACGACCTGGATGGCATTACTTCAACTTATATTCTTTTTGATTTTCTTGAGACTATTGGTTCCCAGAATCACTATTATTACATCCCCAACCGGTTGATCGAGAATCATGGCATGCAGAAAGGTTTTCTTGAACGGGTAAGAAGGGACAAATATGATCTCGTTATTACTGTCGATAATGGTATTTCAGATTTCAAGCCCATAGATAAAATAACTGCATCGAACTGTGATGTGATCGTCACCGATCATCACCTGGTGCGTGATAGACTCCCTTCCGCTTATGCTGTGATCAATCCTAAAAGATCTGATTGTTCCTTTCCGTTTAAAATGCTGGCCGGAGTAGGAGTGGTTTATCTGCTTGTCTTGAAATTGGCAGAAATCCTCGGTATAACAACTGATAACAATTACCTCTTCTGGGTAGCTGTCGGTAGCATTGCCGACAAGGTTCCCATGATCAATATCAACAGGTATTTCGTTAAAAAGGTCCTTGATGAATGGAGCAGCTTTAACGATCCCACTATCAAATTGCTCGCGGGAGTGAGTCAGCAGAACAGAAGTCATACTTCCCGGCTTGGTATAATTCGCTTCATTATACGTCTTCTTTCCAACAACCAGGAAGAAAACGGGGAGAACAGGTCATTGAATCTACTCCTCAGCAACATTATCGATAAGGATATCATCTACCGGCAACTCCTCTCCGATTATCAGGATGTCGAAAAGACCATAGATGATCTGAAGAAATTTCTGGCAGGCAAAGTCATTCAGGAGAACTGCACCAGTTTTGTTTATTATGATGTCGAAGACAAAATACCCCTGGAATATCTGGGATTTGGGGCTTCCTACATCACCAATCATTTCAAGATACCTGCCGTTATTCTGAAAGAAAAGAATACCTCGGTCGTCTGCGAAGCCAGGTGTTCGGAAGGTTTTAATCTTATAGATGCCTTCAACTATTGCAGTGATACCCTTATTCAATATGGGGGACATGTCAAAGCGGCGGGATTCTCTGCCCATCCTTCCTCAATCCAGGCATTCCTTGATAAGTTCAACCTTTACGTCGAAATGCATAAAGAAAATATTCTGAAAAATAAAAAAATCCATATCGATGCTGTTATCCCCATAACTAAGGCTGCAGAATTTATTGATTTCCTTTTTACTGATTTTGATTTCATGCAACCCTACGGAGAAGGAAATCCATCTCCCTTTTATCTCATAGAAGATTATATTCCAGATAAGCATCAGGAAATATTGAAAATCGATAACCTGGACTTGCTTCCCCGTAACAAAGACACTTATGATCTTGTCCTGAAATTTAATGGTGCTGTCATAAAAATCGTTGATTACCAGCAGAAAGTTGTAAACTAGGATATTATATATGCGGATTCGAAAAGACCTCTGTGATATATGTGGAACATGTGTGGCTGTTTGTCCGGTTGATGCTATTACTGTCAGCGAATTCGATGTACATCTTGACGAGAATAAATGCATTCTCTGCCGTAATTGTGTTATTGCCTGCCCTGTTAAGGCTATAGAGGAAGATTAACATGATTGCCAGCAATTACGACATTGTGGTTATAGGCGCCGGTCCTGCCGGCAGTATGGCCGCCAGGTTTGCCGCAGAAAATGGCGCTTCCGTACTGATTCTGGAGCGTGATCGGGAACCTGGTATTCCTGTGCGCTGCGCTGAAGGAGTCTCACACAACGGTATTTCTCCTTTCATAAAAATTGATAAACGCTGGATAGCTGCCACCATCGAAATGGCTAAATTGCAGTCACCTGATGGTAATTATGCGGTAATGTACAACAATGGTACCGGTTATGTCCTGGAAAGAAGAATATTCGATACAGCCTTATGTGAGCTGGCCTGCAGTAAAGGCGCCCAGCTTCTCACTAAAGCCGATGCTACAGGATTACTTCAGGATGATAAAGGCATCTCTGGAGTAAGGTACCGACATCTGGGAAACATCAAAGAAGTTAAATGTCGAATCGTAATCGCCGCAGATGGTGTGGAATCAAGAGCTGGTCGGTGGGCAGGAATTAAAACTGCGATAAAACTGGAAGATATTGATACCTGCGCCCAGTACACTATCACAGGAATTGATGTTGATAACAGGTGCTGTGATTTCTATTTTGGTAACGAGATTTCACCTGGCGGTTATATCTGGGTGTTTCCCAAATCTTCCCACTCCGCTAATGTCGGCATCGGAATTGCTGGTCATCTGGCAGAGAAAAAAAGTCCCCAAGAATATCTGGATGCCTTTCTGGAGCAACACTACCCTCGTGCCAAAGCAACTTATACCGTTTTTGGCTGCGTTCCCACTGCCGTTACCCTTAAAGAAATAACCGCTGATAATATTATGCTGGTAGGTGATGCGGCACGACAGGTCAATCCCATCACCGGAGGTGGCATTGTCCAGGGAATGATCGCAGGCAGTCTGGCAGGTAAGGTGGCAGCGGACTCGGTCAGAAAAAAAGACTACAGTGCTGAATTTCTCAGGAAATACCACCGGGAATGGAACAAACGCCTGGGAAATATCCAGAAAACCATGCATGCTATGAAATCAAGATTTTTCAATATGAACGATGATCGTTTCAACAGGATTGTGGCATTCTGCAAAAACATCCCCCGTGATGAGTTCAGTCTTAAAATCATGTTTACCGAGGCAGTTAAAGGCGATCCCAAGTTGATGTTAGATGTTGCTAAGGCTTTCGTAGTCAGTAAGTTAAAATGAATCATCAATGTAACGAATTCGGTCGGAAATTGATCCACCTGTCTTCGCTGTTTATACCCCTGGGTTATCGATACATCATGCCCTATATATTCACTGGCTCCATAAATAGTAGTCCCTTTAACAGCCTGCGTAAAGCCACTGTAATTATTCTGTCATTTCTTGCTTTCCTCGCTGTGGTAATAGAATTGATCCGTTTCCATAATCAATCCTTCTCCAGGTTCTTTCAGAATGTTTTTGGACGATTCCTGCGCCCGGAGGAGCAGCATGATTATACAGGAGCTACTTATCTGCTAGTTGCTTCCGTGGTATGCGTTGCTCTTTTCACTCCTGAGATTGCCTTTGTCTCCTTATGCTTTCTTGCTATTGGAGACACCTTTGCCGCATTTACAGGTCTTATCTGGGGTAGAAGGCGCATCATTGGCACCAGTAAAAGCCTGGAAGGAACTCTGGCTTGTTTTATCAGTACCTTTATCTTTTCCCTTTTTTTCCTTCACCCCCTGCTTTCCTTGAGTGGTGCAGCATCTGCTTCCCTGGCAGAGATATCACGCCTTCCTGTTAATGATAATCTGAAAATTCCCATATTAAGCGGAACAGTTATGTCAATAATCAATCTTTTTGTTTAAAGAGGATTATTATGAAAAAAATATCATTCCTGGTTCCGGTTTTCAACGAAGAGAAAAGCCTGCTAACCCTGTATCAGGAAATTCTTAAAAATATCCCCGGCTGCGCATATGAAATAATTTTCATAGATGATGGAAGTAAGGACAACAGTTTTTCTGTTATGAAGGAGCTTGCAGAAAAAAACAATAATGTAAAAGTAGTAAGTTTCCGCAAGAACTTTGGGAAATCCGCTGGATTGCAAACGGGCTTTCAGATAGCCTCCGGGGATGTTATTGTCACAATTGACGCCGACCTGCAGGATGATCCGGGTGAAATTCCCAAATTTCTCACCAAACTGGAAGAAGGCTATGATCTGGTTGTGGGTTGGAAAAAGAAGAGAAGAGATCCCCTTTCCAAAAAGATCCCATCCCGTATATTTAACTGGGTTGTTTCCATGTTCTTCTCACTCCATTTGCACGATTTTAACTGCGGTTTCAAGGCTTACCGCAGTAAACTGGTTAAAGAGCTCGATATTTACGGTGACATGCATAGATATATCCCCGCCCTGGCTCATGCCAGAGGTTTCCGGGTAGCTGAAATTCCTGTACAGCACCGTCCCCGAAAGTTCGGAAAATCTAAATATGGCAGGGAAAGATATTTAAGAGGATTTTTAGACCTCCTCACAGTAAAACTGGTCACCCATTTCATCCACAGTCCGCTCTATCTTTTCGGGAGCATCGGAGTGACCTTCTCACTGGTTGGTTTCGCAATCGGGCTATACCTTACCGTAATGAAAATTATCTACCATCAGCCTCTTACCAACCGACCCCTGCTCTTCCTGTCCGTTCTTTTGATAACTGTCGGTATTCAGTTCCTTTCCATTGGACTACTGGGAGAATTGATTGTGAATCAGAATAGAAATACCAACAGGGAACGGCAGATCTCCATTGCCGAGAGAGTAAACTTCTAATATAAGGACATATCTTGAATTACCAGTCAAAATATATATCGATCATGAAAAAAGCAGCCTTACCCGAGACTGTTGTGAAGGCTTTTATTCATTATTTCGAGCAGGTTCAGCAAGGCGCCTCTGGAATGATCCCTGAAAGCGATATTACCTTACCCCAGTCCGATAACCTCATTTTCTACTCAACCCTTGAACAACCCCAAGATTATAAGCCTTCCCGGGTTGCAATTATAAAACTGAATGGCGGATTGGGAACAAGCATGGGCCTTAAAAAAGCTAAATCCCTGTTGAAAGTTAAGGATAATTACAACTTCCTTGATATAATATGTAAGCAAACGATCAAATTAAGAGAAAAAACCGGGCTGCAAATTCCATTGCTTTTTATGAACAGCTTTAATACTCGCTATGATACACTGGAGTGGTTAAAAAGATATCCGGAACTGAAAATCCCCGGTATACCTCTTGATTTCATTCAGAATAGATTCCCCAAGATCAGAAGAGATAACCTTGCTCCTCTGCAACTTGCCGAGGAGAATCTTAACTGGAATCCTCCCGGGCATGGTGAAATATATCTGGCTCTGGAAATAACTGGTACGCTTCAGAAACTGGCTGCACATCACATAGATTATATCTTCATATCCAACTCCGACAACCTGGGAGCAATTATAAATTCCAAGATACTCCACTACCTGCAGGATAAGAGAGTTCCCTTTCTGATGGAAGTATGCCTGCGTACCGAAATGGATAAGAAAGGAGGTCATCTGGCGCAGGGATCAGATGGGCAGCTACTACTCAGAGAAGTAGCCCAATGCCCTCAGGAAGACATTGCGGAATTTCAGAATGTTGATAAATACAGATATTTTAATACGAACAATCTCTGGGTAAATCTATTGGCTCTGAAGAAGAAACTTGCTGAATATAATAATATCCTTCCCCTGCCACTGATTCTTAACACCAAGGAAGTTAACGGTTGTCCAGTTTATCAGCTAGAAACAGCCATGGGGGCAGCAATCGGCCTTTTTCCCGGGGCAAAGGCAATCGTCGTGGATCGTCATCGCTTCGTTCCAGTCAAGAAAACCGATGATCTTCTTGCCCTCTGGTCTGATGCCTACAAATTATCAGAAGGATTCAATATCATCATCGACAGCTTGCGCGGGAAACCTCCGGTTATCAGACTAGATGAACATTACAGGGAAATCAGTCAACTGGAAGAACACTTCCGCGATGGTATTCCTTCCCTGAGGGAATGTACAGAATTGAATGTCGCCGGGGACGTCTACTTTGGTCCTAATGTCAAGATCAGAGGCAAAACAGCCATAAATGCAACAAAAAAGACTTATCTGAAAAATAAGATCCTGACTGGTATGATCGAAATTTGACTGTATTATGTAAATTCATCTGTTTATAAAGGTATGCTCTGCAAAATATTATTATGACAACTGCAGGCTACAGGTATTCCTGAATAAGATAATCAATATCCTTTTCTGATTCCTTGTATGTTTCACTGAATATCTTTTCCAGGGCTTTCTTCTGGATCTGTCTCACCCTTTCTCTGGATAGACCGAGTTCTTCACCAATCTGAGCAAAATTCTTACTTTTCTGACCTTCCAGACCGAAATATTCCTTTACAATCATGGCTTCTCTGGCCGGAAGATTCTTAATAGATTTATCAATACTGTCCTTTACTTTTTCCCGGTAATACAGGGTTTTGGGATCGATTATGCCAGGATCCTCCAGAAACTCATAAAGTGTAACCTCATCGTGCTTGCTCGTATAACTGGTATCGTCTATGGAAACGGTACTAATTGACTGCTTTCCCATCTTTTCAATTGCTTTCTCATCCAGGTCGGTTATCTCGGAGATTTCTTCCACGGATGCTTCTTCCCCGGTTTCACTGAAAATCTTTTCCCGGGCAATCTTGATCTTGCTGGCAATATTGGCTTTGCCTAAAGGGATTCTGATAACATTGGTCTTTTCTGCAAGAGCAAACAGAATTCTTTGCTTTATCCACCATACAGCATAGGAGATAAGCTTATTGTCCTTTTCCGGTTCAAATTTTTTGATCGCTTTGATCAATCCCATGTTGCCTTCACTGATCAATTCAGCAAGGGTGAGCCCACGATTCTGGTATTTGGCCGCTACTTTTACTACAAATTTCAAATTAGCCTGCACCAACCTGTTAATCGCTTCCCTGTCACCATTTTTTGCCTTGAGTGCCAACTCGTACTCTTCATCCCTGCTTAAAGGTTCTATGTCTGCAATCTGATTAAGGTAACTCTGCAGAGCTTTATCCTCAAATACATTCTCAGCCATTATTTTTCCCGCATTCCTTCATACTTGGAATTCATTCCGGTGATCATAAATAAAGTCAAGAAGTTCATCATCATTCATGCGTAATTTTTTTGCCAGTGATAGCACTATCTTTACCCCGGAGAGATTCATGCCTATTTCCTGGGTCAGGGTTATGATAATTGTGATCCGGGTTATCTCAGCACTTGTGAAAATTCTCGTGTTGTTGGGTGTCCGCATCGGTTTCACCAGATTTTTTCTTTCGTACATCCGAATCGTCTGGTCATGAATTCCAAGAATCTTTGCCACCTGTCCAATAAGATATCTGTCTTTCATAATCTTATCTTGCAGCAAGGTCGGGAAGTACTTCCCGGGGATTGATCGCTTTGCCCTGGATACGGTACTCAAAATGGAGATGCGGACCTGATGTAGTCCCTGTGTCACCGACTGCAGCGATGGGCTGTCCTTTCTTTACTTTGTCACCCAGGCGCACAAAATTAGCATCATTATGAGCGTAAACCGTCATCACATAATCCTGATGTTCCAGAATTATTACATTACCATATCCTCTCTGAACACCGGTATAAACAACTTTACCATCGAGAACAGCATGCACAGGAGTACCCACCGGGGCTGAAATATCTATCCCCTTATGGGGTTTGCCATTTCTAATCCCGAATTCAGAAGTGACCGTTCCTTCTACCGGCATCACCAGATCGTTTCTGTCATAGGGATTTTCTTCCGGAATTATGGTTACCTTCTGCACGGATTCCTCCGGTTCTGTATATAATGGTTTTTCATGGACAATGTTACTGCTGTCAACATCATCATTAGCTGTTGTGGGTGATCTTAACATCAAATTTTGTCCTGATTTCAGTTCCATACTTTTCAGGTTATTATTTTCCAGCAGATCGATGATATTCAAATCGTACATTTTGGCTATTCTGTATATAGTTTCACCTTTAACTACTTTATGCATACCCTGAAGAGGAATGGGCCTTATCGTAACGAATTCCTCTTTAAAAACCGGTTTGGGATACAGATGAATTTTCTGCCCGGGGTATATCTTTTCACTGCCAAGTCCGTTGAATAACATCAATAAATCTTCAGAAGTTCTATAGCGCCTGCTTAAATCAGTCAGGGTTTCTCCTTCCTTGACAATATGATACCTCTCTGATGGCGTGTAGTAGATTGGGCGAGGTATGATACACCCTCCCAGTAAAAGGATGGAAAACGCCAGAAGAAAAATATAGATCCTAATATTCAATCCTGAATCCCTGAAAACTCTCCCCGGATATTATTTCAGACATCTCGATATTATCGATCCGGGCTAATGCTGGTCCTTGTCGCAAAGCACTCAAAAACAGCTCCAGAGAACTCGCGTCAGCACGGGCTATAATCTTCACCCGACCATCCCTGAGATTACGTACATTACCAACTATGCCATATTCATTAGCCTTGTCCAGGGCAAAATATCGATAACAAACACCCTGTACCCTTCCGGAAACATATATCTCAATTGTTTTCATTGTTCCATCCAGATTATCCTTTAATTCATTGCATTTAGCTGCATGAATGGGTTATTGTCAAATTATTAATTTATTTTATCATGGCATCCTTGACATATTGCTGCCTGTGTTGATTTTTTCCCTAATGCATAAAGAATATTTTATGAATTATTTAAAAAAACATTATCAGGAAGACTATCCCAGCATATTGAGATCCTTTGAACAATTCCATACTCTACTTGTATCAGCCAATCAAAAAGTTAACCTGATCTCCCGGAAAACTCCTGTTAATGAATTCTGGACCCGTCATTACCTTGATTGCATATTGCCAGCGGCTGTACTGGAACTTAATAATAAGGCTGTCCTTGATTTCGGTACCGGAGGAGGTCTTCCTGGCATACCCCTGAAAATTATCTTCCCTGACAGCAAGTTTTATCTTCTCGATGCAACTGCCAGGAAAATCCTGTTTGTAAAAAATATAATCAAAAAACTTGACTTAAACGGGTGTTTCACGATTGTTTCACGGCTTGAAAAGCTTGACTCTGAGTGGAATGGTTATTTTGATGCCCTTTTATCGCGTTCCGTCAGAATCACACCGGAATATTATTTCACAATGACTCGACTCCTGAGAAGGGGGGGCCATGTTTATCTTTACAGGGGTACAGAGGTCGAGGTTGTCGGGATACCTGCGCAGGTAAAAGCATACGCTTTTAACCACCCGGCTCTGGGAACAAGAAACCTATTGGAGATAAAAGTCAGTTAAAATTATGGCAAGAGTGATAACGATCGTAAATCAGAAAGGCGGTGTAGGTAAAACCACTACTGCCATTAACCTTGCTTCGGCAATGGCTATCTATGAAAAGAAGACCCTGCTGGTGGATTTTGATCCTCAGGCAAATACCTCCAGTGGCATTGGTTTGGAACATGACAATCCCAATATCTATGATGCTCTTATCGGAAAAGTCTCTGTTAAAGATATCATCAAACCTTCACGGATTCTCGACAAACTGCATATTGTAACTTCCAATATGGATCTCACTGGTGCAGAAATCGAGCTGGTAAAAGAATACTCCAGAGAATCAAAACTCAAACAAGCCCTGGAACCTGTTATTGACGAATATGAATATATACTTATTGACTGCCCTCCATCTCTGGGTTTGCTCACTGTGAATGCACTTACCGCCTGTACTGACGTTTTGATTCCCATTCAGTGTGAATATTATGCTCTGGAGGGTGTAAGTCAACTCCTGACAACTATCCGCCTGATCAAGAAAAGCCTCAATCCTGAACTGAACATCTTGGGGGTTTTATTGACCATGTACGATAAACGTCTGAATCTTGCTCAACAGGTAGCCAAGGAAGTAAGAAGATATTTTCAGGAAAAGGTCTTTGATACAATCATACAACGCAATGTCAAAATTACCGAATCCCCCAGTTTTGGCAAATCGATTTTCCATTATGATATCAAATCCATCGGTGCCAAGAATTACCTCGATTTTGCAAAGGAAGTTATATCAAGATGAATACCAAATTAGGAAGAGGATTAGAAGCCCTTATCAGAACAGGTCCCGAATCTATGGACAGAGCCACCGGGATAACAACCTTGAAAACTGAGAACATCATCCCCAACCATTTTCAACCCAGGCAAAACTTTGATCCACAGAAACTGCAAGAACTTGCTGATTCACTCAAGGAAAACGGTATTATTCAACCCATAATCGTGACCCGCAAAGATGATCTGATATATGAGATAATCGCAGGAGAGAGAAGACTTGAAGCGGCAAGACTGGCCGGTTTTGAGGAAGTACCTGTTATAATTCGCAACGTTACTCCCCGGGAACAACTGCAGTATGCCATCATCGAAAACGTCCAGCGGGAAGACCTCAATGCCATCGAAGAAGCAAAAGCCTATCAGCAGCTCCATGACGAATTCAACCTGACCCATTCCCAGATATCCGAAATCGTTGGTAAAGACCGTGTAACCATCACCAATATTATCCGGCTTTTAAAACTGAGTAATAAAATCCAGAGAAAATTATTGGAGGAAAAAATATCACCAGGACATGCCAGGGCCATTCTTCAAGTAGATGAAAAACTGCAGGAACAATTTTGTGACCTGGTTGAAAAGAATGGTTTTTCAGTTCGTAAAACTGAAATCGAGGCGCGTAAGATCAATGCAAGAGGAGACATACAATCCAAAACCAAACCTAAACCGATACCTCAAGCCATTCTGGATTATGAGCATAAACTTGCCCGGATCTTTGGTACCAGAGTTAAGATCCTTGACAGAAACCAGAAAGGAAAAATCTCTATATATTACAAAACCAGGAAGGAATTTTACTCGCTGGTCAAGGAACTGGAAACCTGTCATGAATAAGTATCTTTTTCTGCTGCTAGCAGTTTTCTTTATTATTGCTCTAATTCTTTATCTGCGAAATAACAACCTGACATATATGATAGAGCAGCTGGAGCAGGAAATAGAAGCTTCCAATCTCTATATTGAAAAGCTGAAATCACAGGTTGATTCGGATAACATGAAAATCATCAGTAAGGAAGAACGTCTGAGAAATCTTCTCGATGACTATCTGAACCGCCTTAACAACAAGGCACAGGAACCGATGACCACCACGGGTGTTGACATTGCCAGCAGGCAGGACTCTCTGAAGAAAGAACAGATGTTCATTCCGGATTTATTACCCGTTCAGGGCGAGTATATAATCAGTCAGCGCTTCAATGAAAAACATCAGGGACTCGATTTCGCTGCTTCTCTGGGAACAGAAGTAGTTGCAGCAGCTGCTGGCATCATCAGCCAAACATATATAGATAAATATTTTGGAAATGTCATCCAGATAGACCATTTGAATACTTATTCAACCAAATATGCCCATCTTGCTAAAATCCTGGTTAAAAAAGGCGATATGGTTGGTAAAGGAAATATTATTGGGCTGGTGGGAGATACCGGCAACAGCTCTGCTCCTCACCTCCATTTTGAAATATTGCTTAACCAGATCAATATCAATCCGGAAAATATTTTAAAAATAAACTGAAAAAGAGGTTATGATGACAAGAAACAAAAATGTTGAATTATCTACCATAATCGGCAGAGGAAGCAAAATATCCGGTACCCTGAAAGTCGACGGCGGTGTTAGAATAGACGGTGACATAGAAGGAGAGATCGAATCAACCGGATTTGTAACAATCGGCGCCACGGGAAATGCTAAAGCTAATATCAAAGCTCAGGAATGCCTGATTGCCGGAAAAGTCTCCGGCAACGTCTCTGTAAATGAAGCACTGGAACTGGATAAAACTGCTAACCTCAGCGGTGACATTACCGCCAAGACAGTCAAAATAAACGCAGGGGCTGTCTTTAATGGCAATAGTTCTATGAGCGGAAAGAGTCCAGTTATCAAACAAACAACCTTCTTGCCCAAACATGAAGCTGACAGAACCGAAACAAAAACAAAATAATGAAATCCTCAAATACCTGGTGATCATTACTCAACTGGGATTCATAGCAGCGTTTTCCATACTTTTCTTTTTCCTGCTTTTTCTGTTCCTAGACAGGAAATTCCACAGCGGTGGAATTTTACTGTTATTCGGTATCATTTTAGGGATCATCAGCGCTTTCTGGAGTTCCTACAGGTTTCTGAAGAAAGTTTTAAAATATTAATTATTATAAAATAATTTTAATAAAAAATATTTGATGAATATCAATAAATACCTGCGGAAAATATTAGTTATTATTTGCTTGACAAACATATCCGCCTTCCTGACATTGCCGTTGTTTTTTTCTAGGTCTTTAGGCTGGATACTGGGTTCTCTGGCGGCAGTCGCAAGGATGTTCTGGCTTGCCCGTTCCATGAAAAATAGCCTGGAAGCTGGTCAATACAGAGCGAAAGTAAACGCTATTAAGGGATACTATATCAGTTTCATCCTTTTAATAGTGTATTCGATAATAGTAGTAAAATTTATCAAGCCAGACATTCTTTTCTTTGGACTTGGACTTCTTTCCGTTCAGATTTCCATCTACGTCATAGAACTTTTTTACTACCTGAAGAAAAGCGGATATTTCAGGGGTAACAATGGCTGAAAAAAGGATAGCAACACGTAAGTTGTTGCTGGTTTTGCTGGTTTTAGAAATCATGCTGGTTTTGGTTTCGGGCGGATTGAACAGAGCCTTGCAGATTGGGTTTGAAAATGGCCGTTTTTATCTACGTAATGTGGAAAAAACCTACGATCTGCAGAAGAAAATAACAGAGGATTTCCAGCCAGACAGATATCTACAGGAGGAAGATGAACTTCCCGAAATATATGGAAGTGAGAGACTTTATAACTTTTTCAGGGAAGTTTTCGGTGAAAAAAATGCTCTAAGTTCTTTTCAGCTTTTAAGAATGCTTTTCATTGTCAACTGTATTCTCATCTCCATATCTCTACTTGTTCGAAGACACCTTTTTAAAAAACCCAGCAAACCCCAGGTGCTTTTCGAACTTTTATATAAATTTTTTGAAGATTTTGTCAAGGACACACTGGGTGAGGAAAGGGTTAATTTTACTCCTTACGTGGTCACGCTGTTTATATTCATCTGGACCTGTAACATGATTGGTATTGTCCCGATTCCCGGATTCATAGAACCAACCAGAAACCTGAATGTCCCCTTGGGGCTTGGAATAATGGCTGTATCTCTGGTTCATATTCTGGGTATAAGAATCAAGGGTTTTTGGAAATGGTTCAAGGGGTTTTTTGAACCCCTGCCCTTTCTGGCACCTCTGAACATGGTAGGAGAGCTTTCTAAAGCTGTCTCCATTTCTTTCCGCCTTTTTGGCAATATTTTGGGAGGAGCTATCATCATGCTGGTTGTATCTTCTCTGGTAAAGTTTGTGGTTCTCCCCATTGGATTGAATCTTTTTTTCGGTATTTTTGTCGGAACCATCCAATCCTTTGTTTTTACCATGCTAGCGTTAACCTATATCGGTGCAGAGATTACAGAGTAGAAAATGGAAATAACCCGTGAAATCATCCAAGTCGCTGCCTATATAGGAGCCGGGATCAGTGTAAGTATTGCCTCTGTTACCTCCGGGGTAGGGGTAGGCTATATAGCCGGGGAAGCATCCTATGCCATGATGAAGCAACCTAAGGCTGGTGATCTGATTTTTCGTAATATGTTTATCGGTCAGGCGGTTACGGAAACCGGGGGGATATTTTCCCTGGTGATATCCTTACTGCTCCTTTTCGGTGGTTTCGATGTTGCTGCGGGTGGATTATACAGATTTGCTGCAATGCTTGCCGCAGGTATAGCTATAGGGTTTGGTTCTATCGGTCCTGTTCTTGGTTCAGGTTACACCGGCGGTCAGGCCTGCAAGTCCATTGGCAGAATGCCTAAGCATGGCAACGCTATAATGGGAAATATGCTAATTGGCCAGGCACTTGCTCAAACCTCATCAATCTTTTCTCTGGTCGTGGCTCTGCTTTTGCTTTACTCAACTCCACTGCAACCTAGAGATGCTTCCCTCGGCCATATCGTTGCGAAATCCGTTTCCTTGCTGGGTGCAGGCCTATCAATCGGATTAGGCACTTTAGGACCGGGAGTGGGCATCGGTAATGTAGCAGGAAGGGCCAGTGATATGATAGGAAGATTTCCTGACCAGCGACCCAGCATCATGAGAACGATGTTTCTGGGGGCAGCAGTCTCTGAATCCACTGCCATATATGCGCTGGTTATATCTTTTTTATTGTTGTTTGCCATATGAAGATCAAAAATGGAGGATAAAATGGAATTTATCGCGAGAGCCGCAGCTCTGCTTGGTGCAGGTATCTGCATGGGAATCGGAGCTCTTGGACCAGGTGTAGGAGAAGGTTTTGTGGCCGGGAAAGCATGTGAAGGTATCGCCAGATCACCAGAAAACGCCAGCTTGATCACCAGAACTATGCTGGTTGGACAGGCTGTCTCCGAGTCAACCGGTATCTATTCGCTGGTTATTGCTTTACTGCTCATATTCTCAACTTAATATAATCAACAGTATGATAGTCAGGAACTTAATATGATTACAATAGATTACACCCTGATCATCGTCATTCTGAATTTTCTGGTATTACTGGTAATACTGAATCGTCTTCTTTACAAACCAATAAACAGATTTCTGCAGGAACGCAGTGAAAAAATAGCCCAGGACATTAAAGAGGCCGGCAAAGCTAAAGAAGAAGCTCAGAAAATGGTTGAACAGAAGGAGAAAGATCTTCGTATGTCTGCCGCCGAGATCAGAAAAACGAAAAAGGCTGCAAAAAAAGAGGCGGAAAAAAAAGCAGAAGAAATTCTTACTCAAGCAAAAGAACATGAAAGGAAAATAATCAAGGACACCAACCTGCAGCTTACTCACGAGAGAGAAAAAGCAATCAGCCAGATCGAGCATGAAATGTCGGATATGATTGCCAATCTGAGCAGTAAGTTTCTATCCGAAAAAATGGATTCGAAAAAAGACAGGGAAGCAATAGCGAATCTTCTCAAAAAACGGAGTAAGAATTGAAAAGTGCCCTGCTGGCAAAAAGATATGCTAAGGCAGTGACTGATCTGATTCATGGGGAAAAGTATTCCCAGCTGGCAAAAGATTTGCGATTTCTGCAGAAAGTATTTTCAGAGCAAAACGAGAACATCAAAATAATAAATTCATTTATTTTCCCGCACACAGAAAGAGAACTCCTTTTTAAGCAAATACTCTCCGGAACATCCCTGCAGAAAATCTGGCATAATCTGTTTGTGATTTTAAGCAGAAGACATAAATTTATTCTCATAAATGATATCCTCTCTGAAATGAATAATATAATACTTTCCAGTCAGAACAAGGAGGCTATTAAGTTAACGATGGCTAAAGAACAACCTGCAGAAGTTATCAGGAAGATCGTAGATTATCTAGAGAAGATCCTGGAAAAGCAGGTAGTTGTGGATGTTAATATTGATTCTTCCATTATCGGTGGTTTTATTGCCCAGAGCAGAATACTTACTTTCGACGGTACCGTAGCACACAATCTGCAGAAATTTATTAATTCAATACCTCAGGGGAAAATATGAAAATTCAACCAGATGAAATTAGTGCAATTTTAAAGAAGAAGATTGATGATTTCAAATTTGAGATCGATATCAACGAAACCGGAAGGGTTGTCCAGGTAGGAGATGGTATCGCCAGAGTATATGGTCTTATGAACGTTATGGCGGGGGAGATGGTGGAATTTCCCGGAAAAGTAATCGGGATGGCTCTTAACCTGGAAGAAGATAATGTAGGATGTATCTTATTTGGTGATACTCGTAAGATAAAGGAAGGCGATGTTGCCAAGAGAACCGGTAACATCCTGCAGGTGCCGATTGGAGAAGCGCTGATGGGACGGGTGGTTGATTCGCTGGGTCAACCCATAGACGGAAAGGGAAAGATTACAGCCGAAAAATTCATGCCGGTGGAAAGAAAAGCCCTGGGTGTTATTCAGAGGCAACCGGTGAAGGAACCATTGCAAACAGGCCTTAAATCTATCGATTCCATGATACCCATCGGGCGCGGACAACGTGAGCTCATCATCGGAGACCGTCAGACAGGTAAAACCGCCATTGCCATCGATACTATTATCAACCAGAAAGATTCGGATGTCTACTGTATATATGTCGCCGTCGGACAGAAAAAATCATCTGTCGCTAAAATTGTAAAGATACTGGAAGCACACGGAGCCATGCCTTACACCATTGTTGTCTCAGCTACAGCATCGGAGCCGGCTGCTTTGCAATACCTGGCTCCTTATACCGGAGCAACCATGGGTGAATATTTCCGGGATAATGGTAAACATGCCCTTATTATTTATGATGATCTTTCCAAGCATGCTGTGGCTTACAGGGAACTTTCCCTGTTGTTACGTCGTCCACCAGGAAGGGAAGCATATCCCGGAGATGTTTTTTATCTGCACTCGCGCTTACTGGAAAGAGCTGCAAAATTAAACGATGAACTGGGAGGAGGAACACTCACTGCCCTTCCCATAATAGAAACTCAAGCCGACGATATCACGGCATATATTCCCACTAATGTCATCTCTATAACCGATGGTCAGATATATCTAGGCAGCCGCCTGTTTTATTCCGGAATAAGACCGGCAATCAATGCCGGACTCTCTGTCTCCCGGGTAGGTGGCAGCGCCCAACTCAAATCCATGCGCGGGGTAACGGGACAATTAAGGCTGGACCTGGCACAATATTTTGAATTGCAGGCTTTCGCCAAATTCGGCTCCGACCTCGACAAAGCAACTCAGGACAGGCTGCGCAGAGGTGAAAGAATCGTTGAAATACTGAAACAGTCACAATATTCTCCGCTACCGGTAGCAAAACAAGTGATGATAATATTCATGGCTAATGAAGGATATCTGGACCAGGTAAATGTCGAAAATGTCAGGAAAGTGGAAGAAGAAATGTATCATACATTAGATGTGGAATATAAGGATTTCATGGATAAACTGGTCACCAGCAAGATAACACCTGAAATTAAAGAAGAAATGCATGAGATCTGTAAAAAAGTCATGAAAAAATTCTAAGGTATAAGCATGACCGGTAACATTCGGTATATCAAGAACCGTATTGAAAGTATAAAAAGTACCAAACAGATAACCAACGCCATGAAGATGGTTGCAGCAGCAAAATTACGGCGAGCCCAGGATAGGATTCTGAAGGCAAGACCCTATGCTGATCATATTAATCAGATGATAAAGATACTGAAATACAAGGGGAAGAATTCCGAACACCCCTTACTTTGTACATCAAGTGAAAGCAAGGAAATTCTTATCATATTGACTTCAGACCGGGGATTATGTGGTTCATTCAATTCAAATATAATCAGACAGGCTATGAAATATATACATGATAAGAAAGATACTGATCTCATCTGCATTGGCAAAAAAGGTGCCGATTATTTGAAAAAAAGAACTGGCCGTATAATCGACACCTACAAGGGAATATTCAACGAAATGGATTTTTCTGTTTCCAAAGAGATTGCTGCTAAAATACTAAATTTTTACCTGGATAAAAAGTATTCTGCCATAAAAGTTATCTATAACGAATTCAAATCTGCTATTCAGCAGAACATAATCATCAAGGATATTCTTCCCATCACAATTTTTACTGCAGACAATGAAATATCAATGCTTGATTATATTTATGAACCAGACCAGTATACAATCATAGATGAATTAGGAAAGAAATACGTTAATATAGAATTGTGGCGTATGTTGCTGGAATCTTCTGCTGCAGAACAGGGAGCACGGATGCTGGCAATGGATTCTGCTACGAACAATGCAACGGAACTCATAAAGGAATTGACCTTGTATTACAACCGGGCAAGGCAGGCCAGAATAACCAAGGAAATAATTGAAATATCCTCCGGGGCAGAAGCGATAAATAAATAAAAAACGGCATAGAGGTAGAAATGGTCGAAGGCAAAGTATTACAGGTAATAGGACCAACCGTGGATGTAGAGTTTGGAGCAGGAGCTCTTCCCGCCATTCATAACGCGCTAAAAATAAAGAGAGAGAAATTACCGGATCTGACACTGGAAGTTCAAATGCACCTGGGTGAAAACAAAGTGAGGGCTGTTGCCATGGATTCGACAGATGGCTTGGTAAGAAATCAGGTTGTAATCGATACAGGACAGGCAATAACAGTACCTGTTGGCGAAAAGGTCCTGGGTCGAATAATAAACATAGTGGGAGAGCCTATAGACAATAAAGGACCGATAAAAACAGAAAAAAGGTATCCCATACACCGTCACGCACCGGTATTTGAAGATCTCTCCACGGAAGATGAAATCCTGGAAACTGGAATAAAAGTAGTAGACCTTATTGAACCATATTCCAAAGGAGGGAAAATAGGTCTTTTTGGTGGCGCTGGGGTAGGAAAAACAGTACTGATACAGGAGCTTATCCGCAATATTGCCATTGAACATGGGGGTTACTCCGTTTTCTCAGGGGTTGGTGAAAGGACACGTGAAGGAAATGACCTTTATCTGGAAATGTCTCAATCCGGAGTACTGGAAAAAACAGCTCTTATCTTCGGACAGATGAACGAACCTCCAGGAGCAAGGCAGCGGGTTGGTTTATCAGGGCTTACCATAGCCGAATATTTTCGTGATGAATCAAAGAAGGATGTGCTTCTCTTTATTGACAATATTTTCCGTTTCACTCAGGCGGGGTCAGAGGTGTCAGCCTTACTGGGAAGAATGCCCTCTGCAGTTGGTTATCAACCCACTCTTGCCACAGAAATGGGGGAATTGCAGGAAAGAATAACCTCGACAAAAGATGGTTCCATTACCTCGGTACAGGCAATTTACGTTCCCGCCGATGACCTGACTGACCCCGCACCTGCTACCACTTTTTCCCACCTCGATGCCACCACTGTTCTAGAGCGCCGCATCGTTGAACTGGGAATATATCCTGCTGTAGATCCCCTCAATTCCACCAGCCGCATACTCGATCCCAAAATAATCGGTGATGAGCATTACAGTGTTGCACGTGAAACACAGAGAATAATCCAGAAATACAAAGATCTGCAGGATATCATCGCAATTCTTGGCATGGATGAGCTGAGCGAAGAAGATAAACTGGTTGTAAACCGGGCAAGAAAACTGGAGAGATTTTTCTCCCAGCCATTCTTTGTAGCCGAAGAATTCCTTAATACACCCGGTCTATATGTACCCTTAAAGGACACCATAGAAGGATTCAAAACCATCTTGAGCGGTGATTGCGATGAATGGCCGGAACAGGCTTTTCTGTATGTAGGCAATATTGATTCAGCTGACAAGAAAGTAAAAGAAATAATGAAAAAATGAGCATCAGAGTTAAAATAATCCAACCAGTTAAAATTAAAACCGACGGATACTTCGATCATGTGATCATTCCTGGATGCGAAGGTGATTTTGGCGTAAGCAGTGAACATACACCTTTCATCACAAAAATCCGTCCCGGAATCCTTACTCTTTACAAGGACAATACAACATCAAAATTAGCTATACACGATGGCTTTGTTACAGTTGAAAACAATCAGGTATGGATACTCTGTGACACTATTGAAGAAGAAGAAGAGATCGATGCAGAAAGGGCGCAAGCTGCCAGGAAAAGAGCAGAAAACAGATTGAAATCCACAGAAACCAATATAGATTTCCGCAGGGCTGAAGCAGCACTGCATAGGGCCATTGCCAGGCTTACAATCATAAAAGGCTGATATAATACCCTTGCTAAAAATTCATACAAACGTTTCCATGTTCTTTTATTTTCTCTTGAGTTGCCTTATTATTTTATCTATAATTACCAATTGCAAGGATT
>JAFGRJ010000140.1 GCA_016935235.1 Candidatus Cloacimonadota bacterium | reverse complement strand
CCTTATCCTGGGGCAATTCAAATCACCTTTCAGCCTGGAACAGAATACAGGGTGCGCAGCACTGCATACGATCATCAGAGCCAAGATCGTTGACGAATTGGGAGCACCCCAGCGTGACATCGGGGCTATGATCTATGGTAATCCCGTTTCCTTTGCTGAATTCTGGGTAGCAGTCATGAATGGAACAGGCAGAGGAGAAGCTGACGATAACAAGAATAAACATTTGATTGGCAGGCTGGTTGTCCAGCCATTTGCACCCTTGAGAATTGGTGGCAGTTGCCGTTATGGCACTTCTCCATCCGCTGTGCAAGGCAACACCGAAGAAAGCAAACATATTCGCTATTCACTGGAAACGCAGATAGAATATGCCGGCATGTTATTTCAGGGAGAGTATATTTATGGTAGAGACGAAGGGATAAACCTCGGTGGAGGCTGAGGGGGAGTTGGCGGTCTTCAGTTAGGAGACTATGAGAAGTATGGATATTTTTTCATGGTAATGTACATGACCCCCTGGAAATTACAGCCAGTTGCGAAATATGAATACTACGACCCCGATAAAAGCACCAGAGAAGATCAAGAAAGTATAATCACTGCTGGATTGAATTTCTTCCTTAATGACTTTACCCGGTTACAGTTCAATTATCGCTTTCTGAAGGAAGCAGAAAAGAAAATCGATAACGATGAGATCCTGTTTCAGGCGCAGGTCATCTTTTAATTTTTTACTACGATTATCCTGTAAAAGGATTTTTCTGGGTTCAGATCATAATCCGTATAATTGCTGCTGGTTGTACTGCCTATAAGTAATCCCGGTTCTGGAATAAAATCCGGGTAATTTCCACGGTAGATCCTGAAACTGTCATATTCCGCGCTGTAAGTCCAGCTCAGTTCAATACAATTTTCCAATGAATTATAAATGATAGTCAGGTTCTCAATTGCGGGTAATACCGAATTTTCCCAGTGGATACGCCCATATGGGTCATTCTCGTAATCTTCACCGGCGAAATCGCCTGTGGCATCGATAAAAGTGATATCTCCTGCATTAAGAGTCTTACGAACATTGTAACAACCCGGATTTATGGTAGGGAAGGAAGCTGACTGAATCTCCAAATCAGCAGAATCGAGGAAGTAAAGCAGGCAGGAACCCGTTGCAGGATCACCATTGCTGAATGAACAGAAGTCGAATTTATAGATCGGGTCTACCACAGCCAGATCGTTGATGGTAATGCCATTACTCCCCAGGTATTTGAATATGGCATGTTTTGCTGCTATCGTACCCAGGGCATTAATCTCCAGAGTATAGTAATCCCCGCTGCCATACCGGGTAACAGTGGCAGGATTGGTCGCATTGCCCACTACTTCCAGCCTGCCCCCCGCATTTACCAGTAGTTCATCGGCTGCGCCTAACTTGATTACTGCACCTGCATCAGCAATCAGAGTACCACTGCTGCCAATAACAATGTTACCTCCCGATTGAGTAAGGGTATTGCCATTAAGGTTAAGTATACCCGCCTGGATTGAAATAAGACCGTTCTGAGCCGGGATATCTGAATACATGATCACGTCCTGATCGCGTTCCCCTGTGCTGTTCAAGAGATTCTCCGGCTGCCGGGGCATAGCTTTATCAATGATGATGTTTACCAGATGACCACTGCTGCCATAATATTCCAGGCTCTGTTCCATCGGTCCGGTGAATCTGACTGTATTATCGCTACTGTTCCAGGCAGCACTGCTTCCTGTATAGAAATCTCCGTAAAGTGAATGAGTAAGGCCAGTCAAGCTGTCAATCCAGTATCCGGAAAGGAAATTCAGATTGCCGTTTATTTTGAATGCAGCAGCTGGAATGAAATTCCCCCCGGTTTTGCTGATCAGCAGCTGGTAGACTTCCAGCTGTGGACAGGATGTTGAGATATTCTGATCACTGGTGCCAAAAGCATTAAAAATGGAATTATTACCAGCGGTGTAACTCTGCCAGCCGGTAACTGCTGTATTGGCATCATTCCAATTCCCGGCGAATTCTACTCTAGCCCCGTAAGTAGTATTGAGACCGGCACCGGTATGGATATTGATATTTCCATCGACAGTTATGACAGCATTATCGAGTAAAGCTATACATCCATTGATGATTTCCAGATCGTGGAGAACTGAGATATTCAACCCACCTTGAATTTCAGGTGTATAAAAATCTCCAGGTATGGCATCAACAACTGTTAGATCGTAGAAGGTCTCGTTACTGAAAATGGCAGATTCTCCCGGGCCTGTAAAGATGACTGTTCCCGTACCTTCCTGAAAACCGTCTATGCCCACATTGTTTATCCAGTCACCTCCCAGATAGAGATCATAGGAACTGCTATTGTAAAGCCGACCAGATTGTATGGCAAGATCGTTCTTAACAGTGAAATCTGTATACATGCCGGTTCCACATTCAGGGTCGCGGTTGATCAATAAGTCATGAAAAAAGTTGTTACTGTAGAGGTAAGACGCGAAATTCCCGCTGCCCGTGATTTCCACCGTTCCTCCCGAAGGCTGGAAAATACCTGCACCGTTGGCACAGAAGGATTCCCCGGTGCGTATCGTGCCTCCGGACACATTCTTGGGATTGATCCTGAAATATATACTATTATGAGTTAATTCGAATAAACCATCTGTCATGTCCATGTCACTGTTAATATAAATATAATTCCTGCCGGTATCTGGTGTATCGCACACAAAACTACCACCCGCAATATTCAGAGAACCTGAAGATGAGAAGGTGGGTATTCCATGTACAATTACCGTTCCAGCTCCAATATTCAGGTCACCCTCCAGAATAAGATCATTGTCAACTTCCATCTCCGCAACCGCTCCCATATCCACCAGAGAGCCGGTAGTAATGTTGATGGTTCCTTCCATGAACATATCATAACTCTGCAGATGGAAATGGTTGCTGTTCAGGATATCGAGATCACCGCTCAAACGTAAAGGCTGGGTACTTCCGGCAGCAATATAACCATTACCACTCGATTTGTTGAAGACAACACTGCCTGCCTGGGCATCGGCATCATAACACCAGAAACCTGATTCATAAGTATCACTGCTGAAATAAATAAGGCTGCCAGCTCCCATTAAAACATTGGTACCATCAAAAAAAGTCATGGAATAGGAGGGATAAATGGTTCCAGCGGTTATATTAGCGGAGGAACCTGAATACCAGCCAATATCGTGAGAAGTTCCACTTCCAGCATATAATATGCAGTTACTGGTGTTCATTTTCAGGATTCCGTGGATATCTACACGGCTATTGGCATCAACCGTATGATTGTTAAGATCGAAAATACCATTGCTGATCTCCAGAATACTATTAATTACGAGATCCGTTGTTACCAGAACTGTGTTGTCCCGGGTGATCAGAACTTGATTGCCGTCTCTGTCCTTACCCGGGACAGGCGCCAGTCTCTCTTTTATTTCTGCAATATTGTTCTGTCTGGTTTTCGTTTCCTGAAATGCTTCCTGCCGGGGATGATTGTTACCTGTATTCATGCTGTAATTATTTTTCAGAGTGTCAGATGCACTGCCTGCAGTCAGGGGGATATCCGTGGCAGCTTTATTGATTGTCAATTTGTTGAAATAATTGCCTGTCATCAATCCCACATTGGAATTGTTAGG
>JAFGRJ010000139.1 GCA_016935235.1 Candidatus Cloacimonadota bacterium | reverse complement strand
GCAGTCTTTCCGGGATAGCGAGCTCAGGTTCCTGGGAAGGTTGCATGATCGGGCACAAGCAATCCGGGCTTATCATAACCTGCGTGAAGCCGGTTTTGACAATGTATCCCTTGATCTTATTTATGGCCTGCCCGGGCAGACTGCCAGAGAGCTTGCTTTATCACTTGAACAGCTTGTAGAACTCGAACCCCGGCACGTCTCCACCTACTGTCTCAGTCTTGCGGATCAAGTCCCCCTGTCCGCTTACAAGAATAGAATACCCTCCGATCGCGTCCTTGCCCTATTTTACAGGAAGATCAGGATGCAGCTGACCGGATCCGGCTACCGGCAGTATGAGATCTCAAATTTCTGCAGCCCCGGTTTCCATTCCCGCCATAATAAAGCTTACTGGGACGGTCGTTATTATCTGGGTCTGGGTCCTGCTGCTGCCGGCTATCTGCCCGGTATCCGTTATCACCACCCGGAAAGCCTGCGGATATATGAAAAAATGATCAGGTCCGGAGATATCCTCTCCCAAAGGGAGATACTGAACAGCAGCATTCTGGAGAAAGAGTATATCATGTTGAAATTGCGGACGAGTGAGGGTATGATGTTAGCCGATTACAAAAGAAAGTTCGGTTTTGATTTCGAGATCAGATTTCATCATCTTCTGAAAAAATATGACAGGTCCATCCTACCCTGCCAGGGAGGTAAACTGAAGATTTCAGCCGATTACTACTTTGTTTCTGATGAAATTATAGCTGATTTTATCGCTGTTATCGATTCCCTGGAATAATGATATTCTTTGACAGGATCAGTTCCTGTTTTTTCCTGAACCCAGAAGGAAATTTTATCAGGAGTGTAAATTATGATTATCAGAAGACTGTTGATGCTGGTAATGCTTTTTTCCCTCGTTTCTGCAGCAGCAGAGATTCTGATCCCGATGGATGTTGCTCAGTCTGATCATCTCAAAGCCTATGGAATAGCATTCAACGCTCTTCAAAATCAGTATCTGGTGAAATGGCTGTTGAATTATCGCGGGGGCTCCTACCTTCTTCCAGATTCCGACAATCTGCAGAATCTATGCCATGTCCGGGGAGTTTACTATGAAATTGTTTCCGGGTCGGAAGTGGCTGCCATTCAGGCTGAGATCGACCAGTCCAACATGGATACAATTATTCTGGAGAAAGAACCTAAAATCGCCGTCTATGTACCTCCCAATGCCCAACCCTGGGATGATGCCGTCACTCTTGCCCTGACCTATGCCGAAATCGAATATGATACGCTGTGGGACGAAGAAGTGCTGGCGGGAAAGCTTGAGGAATACGACTGGCTGCACCTGCATCACGAAGATTTCACGGGGCAGTATGGCAAGTTCTACGGCAGTTACCGGAATGCTGCCTGGTACAAGGAAGAGGTCAGAATAAACGAGGAGATGGCAATAAGTTTGGGCTTCGGTAAAGTCTGGCTGCTGAAACATGCGGTTGCGGAAAAGATCAGGGAATACGTTCAGAATGGAGGATTCCTCTTCTCCATGTGTGCAGCCACTGATACCTTTGATATAGCACTCTCAGCCCGCAATGTCGATGTATGCGAGGCTGTCTTCGATGGGGACGACCCCGATCCGGATTTTGCTGAAAAACTTGATTTCAGCCGCCCCTTTGCCTTCGAGAACTTCGAACTGATCACAGATCCTTTCCAGTACGAGTTTTCCTCCATCGATGCCAGCGATTACGCTCGCTTGAGAGGTCCTGAAGCTGATTTCTTCACCCTGTTCGATTTTTCTGCCAAATATGATCCTGTCCCTACCATGCTTACCCAGTGCCATACCAATGTCATAAATGGTTTTCTGGGTCAGACCACTTCCTTTCATAAGCGGTTCGTCAAGAAAAGTGTTATCATCATGGGGGAATCACCTGAAGTAGATGAGGTTAAATATCTCCATGGTAATTTTGGCAAGGGGACATTCACTTATTATGGCGGACATGATCCCGAAGATTATCAGCATCGCCTGGGTGATCCGGAAACAATACTGGCTTTACACAAGAATTCTCCTGGATACAGGTTGATTCTGAACAATATCCTGTTCCCGGCTGCTGAAAAAAAGAAATTAAAGACCTGATTCAGTTCAGGAGAAATCTGATTCAAAAGTTTCCTTGGATACTCTCAGAACCTCATATAAAGCCCGGTATCGTGAGGTTAAAGTCTCATTGTAACTCATGTTTTCCGGCACTGATTTCCTGAAGAGCCAGGAACTGGACAATAGTCCCAATTCCTCCACTAATTGCCACTTGTAAAGGAACTTCCTTCCCCGCAGATTCTCCAGACTCCGATATTGTTCTTCCTCCAGAAAGGTAAATTTTTCCCGGGATAAATTACTGGGTACCATGAGGTGATCAATTTCAGACAGGTTAACTATCCTGGTTATTTCAGCTTGACTGTATAAATCCGCTGCCACAAGAGCTCTCTTCATTGTTCGGGCATTGCTGAAGGTCTTTTCTACAAGAGGCTGCAGACCTTCGGTATCTATTCCCTCTGCAGAAATTCTAACCATTACTGCTGATTTGAGCTGATGTTCTACAGGTCGGTACACCTGCTGGTCAAATACATTTTGCATGAAGAAAAGAGAGAAAAAAGAAACTATACCCGCGATCACCGGTGTGGTAACCCAGGCTGTCGAAATTCTGCTTAAGACTCTGTAGTTAATGTTTCTGCCGCCTTTGGCCAGGGCAACACCCAGCACGGCTCCGATAACAGCCTGAGAACTGGAAACAGGTACCAGGGGAAGGGGAGGCAATCCCAATGAAATAAGCCAGCCCTGCAATCCCCGGGAAGCGAAGATGAATAATACCAGCGATTCAGCCAGGATAACAATCAAGGCTGTGAGGGGAGATAACCGGAAAAGGTCTTTGCCCACTGTCCGCATAACCTTGAGCGAATAGGTGAAAATGCCGGCTCCGATAGCAAGTGCCCCCAGGAAAAATAATTGCTGGGCACCCGAAAAATACATTATACCTGCAATATTAATGGGACGGAAAGGAGCTGCCGGGACAAACACACCCATGACATTGGCAATATTGTTGGCTCCCAGGCTGTAAGCTCCAAAGGCTCCCACTATTATCAAACCTAAGCGGCTGAAGAGGTCTAATTCCAGTAAATGTATCCTGGCATGGTTCAGAATGAATTTGAAGAGCTTGAAGAGAGCAAGAGAGAACAGAGCTGCCAGAATCGGGCTCAGGATCCAGGTGGAGAGGATCTTGGACAGGGGATTGTAATCAGTTATAGAACCGCTGAAGATATTCCAGCCAATAATGGCACCGACAATTGCCTGAGAGGTGGAGACAGGAAG
>JAFGRJ010000138.1 GCA_016935235.1 Candidatus Cloacimonadota bacterium | reverse complement strand
CCATCGCTTAACTGGTTTCGCGTGTTGAAATACATGCGATCAGTCTTTTTTATATTTGATATGCTCTACAATATTACGGAAAATCTTCAATCCTTCACCTTCTTCCGAAATCTCAGGATCTTTCCTTTTCCATTGTGCCCAATTAGGATTATTATATAATGAGGTGTAAGCTTCCGGATGGGGCATCATTCCAAGTATCTGCCCTGATGTGCTGGTAAGAGCTGCACAATTCAACTCTGAACCATTAGGATTATGTGGATATTCCGAAGTGATTATACCATCATTGCTGCAATAGCTCATGCAGTTCAAATTATTATGCAGAATTTCTATCTTTATCCTTTCGTTCTTTATCACCAGCTTACCCTCACCATGACGTACCGGTAGGTAGATAACATCAATGTCTCTCAGGAAAGGACTCTTCAGGTTCTGGGTAACCTTGCAGTATACCCAGCGGTCTTCAAACCTGGCACTATCATTATGGGTAAGGGATACTTCCTGGCTCAGATCACCATTTATATTAGGGAGCAGTCCCATTTTTACCAGAAACTGAAATCCATTACAGATACCAAGTATATATTTCCCGTCAAACAGAAAATCCATCAATTCATCAAGGAACAGCTTACCAGAGACTAGGTGTTTGTATTTCATCTTGTTGGCAAGCACCTTGCCGGAACCCAGATCATCACCGAAGGAAAACCCCCCGGGAAAAGTTATGATATCGTATTTATGTATAGAGTACTTGCGCAGGAATATATCATTCAAATGAATAATATCAGCTTCGGCTCCGGCAAGTTTGAAGGCTGCCGCAGTTTCAACTTCGCAATTTATGCCAAATCCTGTTATTATTAACGTTTTTACCCTGCTCATCTATTTCTCCAGTCCCTTGTCCCAGGCTTTGGTCATATCCTCAATACTCGATTCTATGATTATTTTTTTACCGTAACTAACTGTAAGTATAGGAGAATCCGTTATCTGTCCCAGAAAAATGCCATCATGGACAAAGATATTTTCGAAGGTTTGCCGATTTTCCTGTTTTACTGACACAATGAAACGGGAGTGAGTTTCAGAGAACATGATAACATTGAGCGGGATATCCTGAAAACCATCGATCCAGATATCGGCTCCCAGTCCACTGCCGATGCAGCATTCCGCCAGTGTGGTCAGCATACCGCCATCCGAAATGTCATGACATGATTCGAGCAATCTCAATTCGTTGGCTTTAGCGATTTTCTTATATAACCATTTGGCCTTTTCCTTGCGGACAACCGGCACGTTAGCCCCCAGTTGACCGAAGAGCCGATAGAATTCTGAACCACCCAGTTCATCATGGGTTCTCCCTAAAAGATAGACTAGATCTTCAGAAGCTTTAAATTCACCGGTGACGCTTTTCCTGACATCATCGATTTTTGCGACCATGGAATACAGGATCGTGGGAGGAACAGAGATCTTGGCATAACCAGAGCGGAAATCATTTTTCATGCTATCCTTGCCTGATGTCATGGGAATATTGAAGTAGGTTGACATATCATAGAGAGCCTGATTCATCTGCACCAGTTTAGCCAGTTTCAGTTTACCGTCCGTGTTGGTGACAGGATCATAGACCGAATCCGGTACGCAGAAGTTATCATTCACCGACCAGAAACGGTTTGATGCTTCTGTAACCTCGGGCAGGCAACCTCCCACCGCAATAATCTGCCGGACAGCTTCATCAAAAGCTCCCGCGCTCATCTGGTAAGGATCAATATCACCGTAGCGGGGATGTATTCCGTTAGCGACAGCGATGCCCTCAAATCCATCATAAGTCAGACGCAGCACGGCAGCATCCTGGGCAGCTTTCCCTTCGGGACCCATCAGGGGTTTTATTACAGTACGGGCTTGTACCTCATGGTCATATTGCCTGATGACACTTTCCCGCGAGCAAATATTGTCACTTGCCAGGAGGTCCAGCAGGATCTTGTTGTAATCAGTTATCTCAGGTAGCTGAGGCTCTTCCAGATCAGGTTTTATCCATTCCGCTTCCAGCATTTTCTGAGGAACTCCTTCATGGAGAAATTCAAGATCAAGCAGAGCAACCCGTTTATTGTTATAACGAACATCCAGAAAACCAGTATCGGTGAATGTCCCGATATCGGACAGCTCCACTTCCCGGTCAGCGGCCAATTTAAAGAGTATTTCCTTTTTATCGTCAGTAACGACCAGGATCATTCTCTCCTGGGACTCGGAAATGAAGATCTCCCAGGGTTTGAGATTGGTGTATTTCAGCGGGACCTGCTCCAGATTTACCAGAGCACCTCCACTGATTTTTGCCAGCTCTCCGACAGCGGAGGATAGACCACCCGCCCCATTATCCGTTGAACACCGGATAAGTCCCAGTTGCACTGCTTCCTGCATGAAATCCATCAGTAATTTCTGAGTAAGGGGACTCCCAATCTGAACGGCTGACTGCGGAGAATTCTCATCGATTTCAGCGGAAGAGAAGGTTGCTCCATGGATCCCGTCCTTACCGACTCTTCCCCCTGCCATGATTATGATATCCCCCGCACTTATCCTTTTCTCCCAGGTTCTGGATTCCAGCACCCGGCTTGGCATTATACCACCTGTGCCACAGTAAACAAGAGGCTTTCCACTATAGCGTTCATCAAATATTATGGCACCATTCACCGTGGGTATACCCGATTTGTTTCCGCCATCTTCAATACCATGACGTACACCGCTGAAAACCGTTCTGGGATGAAGTTGACCGGGGAGAAGCTCTTTATTGTAATCAAGAGGACCGAAACAGAGAACATCGGTATTGAAAATCAACTTGGCTCCCCCCATCCCAGTTCCCAGTGGATCCCTGTTGTTTCCAAGAATACCTGTAATGGCACCCCCATAAGGATCAATGGCGGAAGGCGAATTGTGGGTCTCAACTTTCCAGACAAAAACTGTGTCCTCGTCTATCCTGACAACCCCCGCATTATCATTAAATACCTTGAGTAACCAGTTGTTGCCGGTTTTTTCCAGCCGTTCCATTATTATCTGAGTAGCTTTTTTTATATAGGTTTCAAAAAGAGAATTAATCTCAAGCTCTTCCCCTGTTTCCAGATTCCGATAATGTATTACAGCATTAAATTCCTTGTGCTTGCAGTGCTCACTCCAGGTCTGCGCCAGTATCTCCAGTTCGCAGTCAGTCGGATTTGCCGGCATGCCTCTGCGAATACGGGACTGCATAACCTGATCCTGTTTGAAATAACTCTTGATTGCTCTCATTTCCTGCAAATTCAATGATAGCAGCATATCGCGCGAAAGCCGTAATAATTCCTCATCATCCTCGAAAATATTGATAACATCGGGTTTATCAGGTTTTTTTATTCTCACCAGGGGGATGTATTCTACCTTTTTCAATGACTTACCATATTCAAAATGATGGATAAGAGGATTACCAAGCAGTTTTTCAGCAATTTCAGCAAGTTCTTCCCGGTCCAGTTTATTGCCAAAATAATAAACATCGTGAGAAAAGATATTCTGAGTGGCAGTGTCGATCTCCATGCCCATCATGTCACTGAGCGTTTTCTGGGCGGACATGCCTTCATCATCAGTTACTCCCGGTAATTTCGATATCAGAATATAGGATCGATAAAAACTATCCTTATAAAAGGCGTTAATATAGATATCATGAAGGATCTCATCCGCCAGCCCTGTCTGAGCAAACTGCTTAAGGTCTTTTTTATTAAGGTCGTACATTATGGTGTATACCTTACCTGTCCGGATTATTCCGGTGTCGTAACCCAGATAATTCTTCACCCGTGCCGCGACCTGTTCTCCCCTTACATCCCTGATACTGTCTTTAAGCACTAACTGTACTTGATCTTTCACATTATTCCCCAATGATCATTTGATCAAACATATCTTGCCGGTAACAGATTTATCCCCATGAACCAGGTGATAGAAATATATTCCGGAATTGAACCCTGAAGGTTCCCAGAGCATGGTATGATGACCTGGCAGCATATCCTGGTCCAGAAGGGTTATAACCTTCTCACCCTTCAGGTTATAGATCTGCAGACTCACCCGGGAAAAGGTGGATAGATCGAAATATATGGTGGTGACAGGATTGCAGGGATTGGGATAACTGCCAGATTTGAATACGGGTTCAACGTCGCCCCCGGTGGCTGTCTCCACAAATTCGTACAGAGAAACCGTACCTGTTACATGCTGGGGATGATTGATAAACTGGCTGTTATCAAAGAGTGCATACCAGTAACCAAATTCGGGTACGGGCATATTGAATTCCAGGTCAGCACCTGTTCCCGGATAGAGCACGTTAAAAGCTTCAAAATTGAATCCGGCAAAATATGAGCTGAAATTTATCAAATCAAACATGAAAAAGTTGAGCTGACCATTTTCCACGCCATTGAAAAATCCGGATTCCGGTACATCATCGAAGACTATGCTGCCATGAGTGATTTCACGACTCACGGTGAAATCCAGGGTAAGCATATAATCCTGTTGATTATCTTCTGGAACCGCAATTTCATTGAAATCCAGATCAGGCATGTAACCTGTTACCGGGAAAATGAAGGAATAACTTTCACCATCAACAGCATTTTCCACCAATAATTGATAATCATCAATATTCCCCAATTCCGAGGTCATTTTGGCATAATAAGTCCTGCTTTCTCCCACCTCGAAATCATACATGCCGTCATTTCCGGTGTATCCCACATTATCTCCCAGGATTTCCACGCCATCCTGGACACCCAGCACTATTCTGGCTCCGTCAACGGATTGATTATCGGGATCGACCACATAGATTTGAATATGAGCAGCACCATCAGAATATTTTGCAGTTACTGGTGTGAGCAGTCCATTGCTTTTAATTTCGAAGACAGAGGCGTGAACTTTACCCCAGCCATTTTCATAAACCATGGGATTATTAACCTCCGGGCTGTCCCAGTGTATCCAATCTTCATCCCAGAATTCATTCCAGGTGTGATCACCGGAAATGGTCAGGATGCTTGTACAGGGGATCAAGGCAGCTCTGGCTGCAGCGGAACGCATGTCCGCGTGTTCTCCGCAGCGACCGATATGCTTGCGATAAATCCGCACCGGTTGATGCGGTCTTTCCAGGTTGGAAGTAAAAGTCAGGGATTCAGCCAGCCAGGTACTGATAGCTCCGATGGCATGAGAAGAAGAAAGGGTTGCGCTGTCCCAGACAACAGCGCAGTTCATGAGGTAATCCTTGAGAAGAGGATATCCCTCATCATTATGGTTGTACAGAAAATTTCTCCAGAAAACACCGGTGGGAGGATCGCTGATGTTATTATCGTGCCAGTAATTATCCTCAACTATATCCGGATCGATGTAAGCCGGTATCTCATCAGTATTCTTAGGATGCACCAGATACATATAGTATATCTCCCTGGGTACTTCCACCTGAACAGTATTGCCCAGATTATCAATTTTCCAGTATCGGGTTGTGGTATAGTAGTCAGGATCCAGGCCGGCGATCCCATAATCAACTACTTCCACATAAGAGAGATCGTTGTCTATTTCATAGATAAGTGCTGCATTTTCCTGGAACAAATCCGCATGATAATAATTCTCCTCGGAAAGGTAAGCAGTAGAAGTATGAGCAATGGAATATGCTATCTCATCGATATAAGGATGCTCCGCTGCCAGTAAAATATACGCCCAGATCTCCTGATAATATTCCGAAAGATGACGGAAGGTGTTCTCCAGATCAGGCTGCAGCCAGAGAGGTGCATTGCCTATGGCTGTAACAGCATCCGGAATAAGATTTGCCTGATCGGAAACTGTTTCCAGTTCAAGAGTGTAGGAATTGTAGGCATAACCTCTATACTGCTCTGGGGATATGAAACAATCAAATTCAATTTCATCAATTAACTGCCATTCATCTCTGTCCCCGGGATTATAAAGTACCTGGATCTGCTCTGTTATATATGGTTTACCTGTTAATGCCTT
>JAFGRJ010000023.1 GCA_016935235.1 Candidatus Cloacimonadota bacterium | reverse complement strand
TGGTAGCGATACTGCTCGGTCATAATATTCAGCAGCTTTCAGCAGAATTGATCAAATATGGTGCAGATCAGGTTATAATGATCGATGACCCGGTTCTCGCAGATTTTTGTGATCTCACTTATGCGCGTGCTATGATCTATCTGGCGCAAAAATATTCACCTGAAATCATCTTATCGGGTGCAACTGTAACTGGCAGATCCTTTATCCCCAGAGTTGCAGTTGAACTGGAAACAGGCTTAACTGCAGACTGCACCGGTCTGGAAATCGATTCTGAAACAGGAAATCTTCTCCAGACCAGACCTGCCTTTGGTGGAAATATCATGGCGACTATCGTTACTCCGGACCATCTCCCCCAGATGGCAACAGTCAGACATAAAGTGATGGATCCGGCAGAAGCTGACGAAAACAGGGCCGGGGAAGTCATTAAAGAAAATCTCAGATTCAGTGCCGACGACAAAAAGAACGAATATCTGGAATTTGTGAAAGATGATACCCAGGAAGTAAATCTGGTTGAAGCCAATCTGGTTATTTCCGGCGGTCGTGGTTTAAAGAACAAGGAGAACTTCAGGCTTATCGAAGAGCTGGCAACCAATCTGGGAGGGGCGATAGGTGCTTCCCGGGCTGCTGTTGATGCTGAATGGATAAATTATTCCCATCAGGTCGGTCAAACTGGTAAAACCATCAAGCCCAACATTTATCTTGCTGTAGGCATATCGGGGGCAATCCAGCATCTTGCCGGGATGCAGTCTTCCGACTACATCATTGCCATTAACAAGGATCCTGATGCACCGATTTTTAAGGTTGCTGATCTAGGGCTGGTTGGTGACTTGTTCGAGGTAATACCATTGATTAACAAAAAACTGGTGAAAAGATGAAAATAAAAGTCAGTAAATGTGTGTTCAATTCCACGCATGTTTCTGAGTATCAGGATCTGCAACTGATGAGTCATCTTGCTGAAATCGGAGATTTCCAGCTTCCCACCTCTCACCTTTATGCCTACACTCCCTTGATTAACAGCCATGATCACCTTGTCGGCAACTGGCTTCCCAAAGCAGGTAAAAACAGACCTTATCCAACTACCGATATCTGGGTTGAAGAAATGAAGACATCTCCCTCTTATCTGGAGCGGAATAAAGTCTGGTTCAACGATGGGAAATTCAATCTTCTCAAGGGTAATGCCAAACTGCTGACCACCCTTGGTATATATAAGAATATTTTCTCAGGCTGCCATGTCGTTCAGGATCATGCTCCCAATCAAAAGAAGAGTTATTATGAGCAGTTTCCCATCTATGTACCAGAGAATTACCGCCAGTGCCATTCGATATCTCTGGGAAACTGGTGGGGAGGAAAGTCTGCTCGTTCGGAGTGGAAATCCACTAAAGGCAAAATGCCCTTTATACTACATCTTGCAGAAGGCACCAATGAAAAAGCACGTTCTGCGTTTGGCATATTTGAACGTCTCAATCTCCTTAAACCAAACTCACTAATAATCCATGGAATTGCCTTAGTTCCCCCGGAAATAAAGAAGTGTGCACAGGTAGGAACCTCAATCTGCTGTTGCCCGGAATCCAATCTTTTCCTTATCGGGAGAACTATCGATATCCCCGCATGTATGGAATACGGAGTGAATCTGGTACTTGGCACAGATTCCACTATGTCTGGCAGCTTTAACCTTCTTGCCGAACTTAAGATATTTCATCGGGAATACCCTCAGATAGCAGCCAGAGATATCTACCGTTTCATCACCGAAAATGCAGCCAGAGCATTGATGTTACCGGAACCCTATGGCAGATTGAGTGAAACCACCAGTGAGTTGCTATTGCTGGAACCGAAAGATGACGATCCTTTCCAAAACCTGCTCCAAGTTGAAATACCCGATATAGCCCTTCTCGTCCATAAAGGCACCCCGATCTACGGTGATGCCATACTTCTTTCCGGTTTCAAGATCAAAGAGGATAATTACTATTTCTTCTCGTTATCAGGAAGGCAGAAATTCGTTATCGGACACCCGGAAAAAATAATCGATAAGGTCGATTCCCTGCTGGGTTATCATAAGGAATTCCATTATATACCATTTTAATGTTAGAATTGTCTGAAATTTTCTACAGTATTCAGGGGGAATCCAGTTTTGCAGGTTTTCCCTGCATCTTTATCCGCCTGGCTGGATGTAATCTGCACTGCCATTACTGCGACTCACTTCAGAGTTTTCAGGTCAAAGAAACTCTTACCTGCAAGGAAATCATGGATAGGATAGCCTTATACCCGGCTTGCAATCTGGTGGAAATCACCGGGGGAGAACCTCTGCTTCAGGAAGATGTTTATAATTTGATGGTGATGTTAAACCAGAATAACTTTCAAATAATGCTGGAAACCAATGGCAGTCTGGACCTGGAAAAAGTACCATCCTATGTTCATATAATAGTTGATGTGAAATGTCCCGGGAGTGGATATGAAGATTGTTTTTTACTGAAGAACCTCATACACCTGGACACCTGCCGGGATGAGATAAAATTCGTCCTCACAGGCCGTAAGGATTTCGATTGGGCTCGGAATTTCATTGGCGATCATAAACTGGAATCTTATCAGATCCTTTTTTCACCAGTTATTACAGCACTTTCTCCTTCCGAACTGGCTCAATGGATACTGGACGAGGGCATCAAGGTTAGGTTGCAATTGCAGCTTCATAAAATGATCTGGCCCGGACACGAAGGCTGGCGATCCTGAATTATTGTGATTCCGCCTCAGGTACAGGTAATTTTTCCTGGTCACATATTCTCTTCAGCTCGTTGTAAGACCAGGGTTTGCTGTAATCATAAAACTCACCGAAAGGTTTCTGTAACAAATCGATCAACAATCTAGTCTCTCTCGCATAGGTCGAAGCAAAAGACCTGATCACCTTGTCCCAGTCTTTGAAGTAAAGCTTCAATGTAGTAAAGGTACGGGCATTGGCAATATTGAGATAGATATTATCCAACCCTTCGTTCAGGATTCTTTTTCTTGCCCGATTTAATCTTCTTTCCCCCACATCATTCAGTACTTTCAGGTATTTTTCAAAGAGAATGACCTCATTAAGCATAAAGACAATTTCTGCGGCGCTGAATTCTTTCCAGAAAGATACGGGATGGGGCTGGCTCAGAAATCTTCCCAGCATAAAAGACCCGGCTGTAAAACCCATTAACCTTCTTTTAAGACATTCCTTGATGATCTTCTTGAAGAACAGGATCTTACGGTCCAGGGTAAGCATCTTATAAAGGCCATGCTGATCATTGTGGGTTCCCAGTTCGCTTTTTATGGTTTCATCTACATAGTGCTCCATATGTGCATCAAACCAGGTATTGAGAAAATTACGGGCTTTATCCGGCTCGTTGCGCAGATCGGTCTGAATAAGTTTCACCAGGTCGTTGATATCGACAATTTCCTCATACTGGAGTGATTTCACCAGCTTCTGATATTCCGTAAAAGCCTTGGTCATATTTATAAATACTTTTGCTTCTTTAGCTTCCAGTTCAAATCTTTCGCCATCAAGATATTTCTTGAACCTTGCCGGAGTATATCTCGCCCTGCCACAGAAAATCATTTTTCTTTTACTTGAAAGCGTAATCCAGTCTCCTTCCTTGATTACCAGACCTGCCGGATTAACAAGTCTGTCCTTCTCCAGAATTATTCCGTAATCCTCAAGGTTCAGAAAAGCTGGCACTCCATAACCACGACAGGCGGTAACCACATGAATTGCTGCCGGAGTGAGACTGATAATGGCATCAACCTCAGCCATTACCAGTGTGTCAGAGGGTAGAAAACTTTCCTTGCAGAAACAGACCTTTTGACCTTTCTTCTTTGCTGCCAGGGCTTTCTGAGCCGAGAAATAAATGTGGGCTGATACAGCGGTGCGGGGAAGGATGGAAACTCCCTTGCAAAAAAATACCAGGTCCTGAAAAGATCTGTCATCTATCCGATCGGAAAATATCTGTGTCAAATGATAGGGTTGTATCAGTTCGATAACCCGTTTTTTAGAAATAATTCTTTTCTCATACATATCAATTGATGACAACAGGATAGCCCGACCTGTAACTGCAGAAGCATTTAACTGCAATATCGCAAAATAATGAACTTTATTGCTTGATTCTGCAGCGAATTCAATTGTGACTGGAGACTGCAATTTTTCTTCGAGTTTGGTCAGTAGAGGATCTACATGATAAACTCCCGGGAACTGAACTTTTATCTCTTCCCGGTTAAAATACTCATTGTCATCGGTATTGGCCATGCCGGTCATGATATCTTCCCCGAAAATATTACGGACACTTTCAATCTGAGTACCGAGACCGGTTCGGGAATGTCGTGAATAGAGAACTCCCGGATAGGATTCATCCTGTCTAACTGTCCAGACCATTTTCTGCAGGATAAGAGAAGGATACTGCCTTTCCTTTTTCACGAATGTATAAAGCAGATCCCGGTTATGTTCGTAAAACTCATGGACCTGCTTGATGAAGAAAGAAACCTGATAATATGGATCTTCCAGTAAAAGAGGATCCGTCTGTCCGATCGCATCATACAGATATCCAATACTACCATCAATGTCTTTAATCAGTTCTTCATAATCCGGCAACCTGCTTTCCGGGAAAAGCAGTAAAAAAAGATTCTTGAGGTTGTGGATATAGATTTTTCCAGCCACTTCGGCATCATAGAGCCGTTTCAGAGCCTGATAGCTTTCCCGGATGACCCCCACGTTAAGGTAAGTGGGCATGAGACCTGGAATATACTGGGGCATGGCACACCTTAGAGCAAATACCAGCGGGGCTGTGTCAGAACCCAGATACTGGCGGGTCATATTTTCCAGATTAACGATAGCAGCTTTCAGGTAGGGTTCACTCTGTTGGGGAGTTAAAAGGTAATAACTGGCGGTCAATATACAGAAATCAGGTACGGGATAGCCTTCCTGAGTCAGTTGTAAAAGCATTGTGCCCTTATCACTGATCAGCCTGTCATCATATACTTTGTCGGACATTGAGGGTACAACGTACCTGTCCTCATAAAAACTCAAGGGAAGATAGAAATCATGAATCTCACGCAGGTATTTCTGTCCCAGAACCTTAAGTTCCTTGCGTGCTGGTCTGTCTCCCCGACGGCTATTCAGAATCAATTCAAGATATTTATTTGCCCAGTTATTATCCTCATCGCACAGAAAAAAAAGATCTTCATACCTTACATTTATTTCCCGGGATGAGTTTTCACCCTTTTGCCAGTATTCCACTGCAGGAGGGATATAGCCGGGGAACTGGTGATACCCTCTTGAAAGAAAACGATTGGCGACTGCTTCTTTTAATAGCTTCAGATTGGGATAATTGGCTCTTATCTTGATATTGTCGCTCCTATCAATATTTCAGCTTTCGATTTCGTAATGCAATTTATTCCTTTTATTCAACTCGTCGATATAATCCATTATTATTTTCCCCTGTTCAAGAGGAAAAACAGCAAGGAATGATATCATCCCAGAATAAATAAAATCAGACAGGGATGCCCCCATTTTTTCCAACTGGTATTGCAGTTTTTCAATGAAATCGTAATCTGTCTGTATCCTGATTTTCTGCATTCTGACGATTTCAATCATAGAACTCTGTTGTACTGCCATATCCACAATATTACTGTAGGCTGTTATCAATCCCCTTACACCCAGTTTAATGCCGCCAAAATATCTCGTTACGACGGCAGTGATATTGGTAAGCCTGTATTTGTTCAGAGTATTGAAGATTGGCTTACCTGCTGTACCGGAAGGTTCGCCGGCATCGGAGAAGTGAAAAGTATCTCCTGTGTAACCAATGATATAAGCCCAGCAATTATGGGAAGCATTCTTATGATCGATATTAATACGGCGTATAAAACCCTTGGCTTCATCTAGGGAAATTGTTGGCTGCAGATGCGCTACGAACAATGACCTTTTAACCTTACATTCACATACCACAGGATCTGTGATGGAAAAAAGATCAGGCATGGTTAAACCTTATATTCCAGCAGGTTCCTCAGTTCTTCCTGTCCCAGATTTCTGATCAGGCTTTCCCCATTTTCAATAAGATTCTCGAACATTTCCCGTTTATTCTGCTGCAGCTGCAGGATTTTTTCTTCTATCGTACCCATGGTAATAGCCTTGTAGACTATCACTTTCTTAGTCTGCCCGATACGATGAGCTCTGTCGATAGCCTGATTCTCTCCCATGGGATTCCACCAGGGATCTACGATGATCACTGTATCTGCAGCTGTCAAATTGATCCCGAAACCACCTGTTTTCAGACTGATCAGAAAAACCCGGATGTTATTGTTATTATTGAAATTATTGATTCTTTGCTGCCTGTTTTTGGACGTCCCATCCATATATTCAAAAACGATACCATAGTGAATCAACATCTGCCGCAGCAGTTTGAGCATCTGGACAAACTGACTGAAGACAAGTATCTTTTTCTCACTTTCAACTGCATCGACCAGCATTTCCCGCAATAGTTCCATTTTACCGGAATATTCGTATTTTTGCCTTATATTGCCATCAACCAGCACCGGATGATTACATATCTGACGAAGCTTGGTCATTGCCGCCAGAACATGCATATAGTTGCGGGTAAAGGCTTCCGGATCATCCAGATAATTGATTTTCAACCTTTCGATAATCTGCAGATACATTTTTTCCTGCAGAGAGGTCAACCGGCAGAAGGAAAGTTGTTCCTGTTTGTCAGGAAGTTCCACGAGCACTTCATTTTTCTTGCGGCGGAGAATGAAAGGTGATACCAGGGTTTTTAATTTCTCCTGCGTTTGCTTGAGGTTGGAACTGACATTAATGAATTCATTCTTATATCTTCGCAAGGGTGGCAGATAACCTGGCATCAAAAAATCAAAGATAGACCAAAGTTCGGTGGGGTTGTTCTCTACCGGCGTTCCCGATAAAGCCATGCGGTTCTGAGCCTTGAGTCTTTTCACTGCCCTTGTCCTTTGTGCAGCAGTATTTTTAATATGCTGAGCTTCATCCAGGATGAGATAGTTAAAATTGATCTCAGTAAGCTGATCAATATCGTTTACTATTATGGAATATGAGGCTAAGAGAATATTTACATTCAGATTTTTTAATATTTCCTTCCTTTCTTTCTGATTACCTTCATATATTATGTAGGATAGATTCCGGTTGAACTTTTCGATCTCCACTCCCCAGTTGAAAAGAAGCGTTTTGGGGCAAATAACCAGGGAGATGGCATCGGAAGGAAGAACTGATAATATTGATATTGCCTGTATGGTTTTACCAAGCCCCATCTCATCAGCCAGGATACCGCCAAAACCATAATGTTCCAGCATCCTCAGCCAGTAGAAACCGGTTTTCTGGTAACTTCTCATGACCGGTTGCAAAAGACCGGGCACAAGGTCTGGATTTTCCAGCTTTCGAGCCAGTATAGAGGCGAACATTTTTTCCAGATAATTATCACCATGTATCCTGATTCCCTCCCGGACGTGTCCCAATTGATAAACATAAGGCAGGTTATATATCGACAGTTTATAGCTTTCCGAAGGTAATTTTTCACTTTTTCTGAGGATTTCATCCACTTTTTGAAAAATTTCCTCATTCTCGAAGTAAAGCATCCTGCCATCAGATAATTTCATGAATTTATCTTTTGATTTAAAGAATCTTTTCAATTCAGCATGGGTGAAACTTATGTCCTTGTATTTATATTCGACCTCGTATTCAAACCATTTAATCTCACTACTGCGCCGTGCTTTAATGACAGGCTGCAGGGTAATCTTGTAGATGAACTCCCGCTTAAGCTCATCAGAAAGTTCTATGTTCCAGGTGGGATCTGAGTGTTCAAAGATTATCTTCTTGAGACTGTCAATCTCCCTTTCTCCAGCAAAAGTCATTTCGGAAGATGTATCAAGATTATTGACCACTGGTTCCGGTAATTTTGCCAAGAAGGAGAATATCTGGTACTTAACCTGCGGAGGTATATAGAACCACTTCACCTTGTTATCGATGTCGAATCTCACCAGATCTGCCGGTAATTTGATTACAGACATGGGGATAATGACATCGGGACGATATTCGAGAAAACCCACCATACGGATCCCTTGCTCTTGTTTGGAAAGCTTGAAAGTTATCAGGGGACTGCTATGATACACTTCAGGTATATCAATATCTTCAGCAAAATCGATGAAACATCTCAGTAATCCCAGTTGACGGGCAACAATTGATGAGATATATACCAGATCAGCCTTTTTCAGCAGCAAACCTTCGGAAAATATCTGCTGAGCAACCTTGGTATTGAAGGGAAGATTTAGCGAATAGATGTTATTTTTTCTTAGAAAATAAGAAGTCCTGCCGATAAAGACAGCGGAAAGCTGTTCGCTGCTCATGACCTTGAACCTGTAATTGTTCTCATCGATTTTCACAACCTGAAAATTAAGATGGAAATCTTCTTCCGGAAAGGTTATCCGGTCACCTGTTTCCTTGATATAAACCTTGTTATTGATATTTTTTAGCAAAGGAAAAAGGTGGATCATCTTACTTTTATAGATCGTGAAGAAGAGACCTTTGCGGCTGTAAGAACACTTTTGTTGCTGTAAAACAGTAAAAAATTGCAGTTCCTCTGCAGATAAGGCAATCATCTGTTTCCGGGCCGAATCCAGGTGGGGTATGTCATCTTCCCGATAGTCCTTCTGGGCAGCTAGGAGGGAAATCAGCCTGATATTAATGGGCTGATAACTTTTCACATAAAATCTGATTTTGTCTGTCTGTTGATTGAAGATATCAGCAATCTCAATTTTACCAGCCAGAGCTATGCGTTGCCAGTATTCGTTGTATTCCAGTAATCTGGTCTGATAGGTTTGTACCACTTTTGATTCCAGCAGATCGGTAGTCAGAAAATTATAGGCATAATTGATGATGGATAGGTAGTGATTACAGTTTTCGGTTCCGTGTTCAGAACAGGAATGGGAAATAATCTGCTGGTTCTCCTGATCATATACGATTTCCATTTTCACTCCGAAAACCCTGCTTTTACCAGGCTCTGCTTCAAATTTGAAGATCACATTCCCGTTCTCATCCAGATACCTTTTCAGTCTGACCTCTTCCTTTTTCAGATCAGCTATAATGCTTCTGAAATACCAGGTATTGGAATGTTCATGATACTCTCTGCCAAACAGACGCGCCATAATATAACCTTATGATTAAAAACAGTAATTTTTCAACAAATAATTAACACCTGATATAATTCCCACAAAAGAGAAAGGCTCGGTCTTACTGGGTGACCTTCAATGTAACTATCTCAACTCGTACTCGCTCAGCTTTCAATTCGGGATAAAACTCATTGATATATTCCCGGGTTGATTTCCTGATATCCTCTTTTCTTTGTTCCAATTCAGGAGTTATTCCCAACCTGATAATGGTATAATGCAAGGTCAGGGTCAGATCGGTTTCTATCTTAGAACCATAGAGATTTTCCAGAAACTGGGGTAGAACTTTATGCAATCTCAGCAGAGACTTGATAATCCGGTAAACTCTGAGTCCAAGAATTAACAGGATAATAACCAGTGAAATATATACTAAATTTTTCCAGGATGTTTTCATTTTTTTCTCCACAAATAAAAAATAATAAAATATCAGGTAGATCGTATATTATGAATAATTATGCTGATATTTTCGAATTATATGATTAATTTCTTTTAATAGTGTCAAGCAATTTAAAATTATTGATAGTTATATTGCTGAAGCAATAGTATAAAATATTTATTTCCTTGACATCAGGAAGAGCTTGAAATTTTTTTAATAAGCAATTAATTGATGCTCATTTGGAATAATACAATTAAAGGAGCACTTATGGAAGAATCACAAACTGAATTATTCACGATGAATCTTGTCGATCTCAAGAAACTCGCCAAAGACCTTGATATTACTGACATAAGCGGTTTAAAGAAGAACGATCTGGTGCACAAGATTTTTGAAATGAATGCCATGCAGGAAGGGCTAGCATTTGTAACAGGATGTCTGGAGGTGGTGGAAGATGGATATGGTTTCCTGAGATTTCAGAAAAATAACTATACGCCCGGTCGCAATGATATCTACGTCTCCAGCTCTCAGATCAAGAAATTCGGATTAAAAAAAGGGCACATGGTCTCGGGTCCGGCTAGAGCACCCAAGGATGAAGAGAAATATTTTGCCCTGATCAGAGTCGACTCGATAAATTACGAATCCCCTGATGAAGTTAGGGAAGCCAAATTCTTCGATAAACTGACACCCTATTATCCAGAAGAACGTTTAAATCTGGAGACAGAATCCAATAACATCTCAACCCGGGTAATAAACCTTTTTACCCCCATTGGTAAAGGACAGAGAGGAGTTATTGTTGCAGCGCCCCGAACCGGAAAGACCGTTCTGATGCAGAATATTTCCAACGCAATATTAACAAACCATTCCGAAGTCTACGTTATGGTATTACTTGTGGACGAACGACCGGAAGAAGTGACCGAGATGAAGAGGATTCTTATACCAACCAATTCTGAAGTAATCAGCTCCACTTTCGATGAAACTCCCCGCAACCATATTCAGGTAGCGGAAATGGCACTGGAAAAAGCCAAGAGAATGGTGGAACTGGGCAAGGATGTGGTTATAATGCTGGACAGCATAACCCGACTTGCTCGTGCCTACAACATGGTTACTCCTTCCAGTGGTAAAGTACTTTCTGGTGGTATTGATTCCAATTCCCTGCATAAACCCAAGAAATTTTTCGGATCCGCCCGTAATACCCTGGAAAAAGGAAGCCTGACAATTATTGCCACTGCACTGGTCGATACGGGCAGCCGTATGGACCAGGTTATCTTTGAGGAGTTCAAAGGCACCGGTAATATGGAACTGGTGCTTGACCGTACTATAAGTGACCTCAGGCTTTTCCCGGCTATTGATCTGGTAAAATCGGGCACACGCAGGGAAGAATTGCTGCTAGATACTGAAGAACTCAATCGTATGTTTGTACTGCGAAAATTCCTCAAGAACATGAGCCCCATTCAGGGTATTGAAATGTTACGCACAAAAATGATGGCTACCAAAAGCAATAAAGATTTTTTAAGGATGATGAGCCAGTAATGGAATTGGTCTCACCCGCGGGTAACCTGGAAAAATTGAGATATGCAGCCATATATGGTGCAGATGCAATATATGCCAGCGGGAAAAATTTCGGTCTGAGAGCAAAAAGCGAGAATTTTGATCAAGAAGAACTATCACAAGCTGTTGACTTCATTCATTCCCTTGCCAAGAAAATTTACATCACTGTTAATATATATCCCCACAACGAGCATCTGGAAGCATTACCTGAGTATCTGAAGTTTCTTGAAGCTATTCAGGTCGATGCCCTTATCATTTCCGATCCGGGTATATTCAAAATGGCTCAGGAAATGGTTCCCCATATTCCTGTTCATATAAGCACTCAGGCTAATGTCACATCTTGGAAAGCAGCAAGCTTCTGGTACGATCTGGGCGTCAAGAGAATTATCCTGGCCCGGGAATTATCCCGGGATGAAATTACCTTTATAAAGAAGAAACTACCCAACCTGGAACTGGAAATATTCGTCCATGGTGCCATGTGTATCTCTTATTCCGGGAGATGTCTCCTCAGCGATTATCTAGCTGGGCGTAGTGCTAATCTGGGTAACTGCACCCAGCCCTGTCGCTGGCAATACAGTCTGGTTGAGGCAACCAGACCAGATCAGCAATTCAGTATCCTGGAAGACGAAAACGGCTCTTATATTCTCAATTCCAGAGATCTCTGTCTTTTTGACCGCCTGGAAGAAATTATCCAGTGCGGGATTGACAGTATCAAGATAGAAGGGAGGATGAAGAGTCTGTATTACGTGGCCAACCTCTCCCGTACCTACCGCAAAGCCTTGCATCTGATCGAACAGAAAGAATCCCTACCTCCCAGTCTCAGGGAGGAACTTGCTAAAGTGAGTCACCGCAATTACACTGAAGGTTTTTTCAGTAAAGAATCAGAAAGCAGCAGGCAACATTATCCCAACTCTCACTATATCAGAAATTATCAATTCATCGGCCCTGCCCTGTACGAAAATAATCATCTGCAGATTAATGTTAAAGCCAGTTTTCGTATTGGTGATACTATTGAGATAATATTCCCTGATTTCAATGATGATCACTTCATCGAGGTAACCGAGATTCTGGATGCTGATGGTATCAGGATAAATGAAGCAAAACCAAATTCTACTGTAAAAATCTTATTGCCTAAAATATTACCAAGCTATGGAATTGTTAGAAAAAAAATATGATATGATCAGATGAAAAAAACCAGAATATTAAGTATTTTAATCATGGTGATATTATTTTCATTCTTACTCCGGGGAGAAGATGCTAATCTGGAGGAACGTTTTCAGCAAGCAAGAACCCTGAAGAAAGGTGACGAATTTATTAAAGCATTGATGAGTCTGTATCAGGAATTTCCTTCTTCATATTATGGCCAGCTTGCTCTCCTGGAACTGGCACAGATAGATATCCTGCAAAGAGATTATGGGGAAGCTATTAAAAAACTGCGAACCATCTACCATAACGAGATAAACACCAAGGAGTATTGGCTGGCCAATGCCTATTATAAGAACGGACAATATCAGGAAGCGATCATTTCAGCTCAGAACTATATTTTCAATGCCAGGGATAAGGCAAAAATAGAATATTCCTATTTCATCATAATTGAGTCTTACATCGGGCAAAAGCTGTTCACGCGAGCATTAAACACCCTTGATTTCCTGAGAAATTCTGAATTCATTGAGAATAATATTCCACTACTTCACTACCGGAGTGGCTACTGTCATGAAATGCTGGGCAATTATGAACAAGCTCTTAATTCATACCGTAAATTGAAGATGGAATTCCCCTATCATAGTTACAGCTATCAGGCTGAAGACAGAATGTATGCCCTATCCCGGGAAAAAGACAACAGCGTTACATCCGAGGAACTGCAGGAGTTCCGCAATCTGGATCCTGAAAAAATTGATGTAACCGTAAACGAGGATATAAACCTGCCTGATCCTGATACTCCAGTAATACCAGGGGAAGATGACACATACCTGCCTGATGATATTGAAACTGAACCGGTAACATCACTTAAAATCTATCTTCAGGTAGGTGCCTTCAGTAATCCCGAGAATGCTGCAAAACTGGCTGCTGAAATTGACCTTATCCTCTCTTATGATCACATCATTTTCACCAAGGAACTTAAGGGTAGAGCTCTGCATGTGGTAGCTTATGGTCCTTTCTCCTCAGAAAAGGAATTGATCGCTGTTAAACAGATGCTCAAGGAAGAAGGATACAATTCTTTTGTCATAAAAAGGTACTGACTTGCAGGACAGAACCAAGTTCACTCCCATGCTCAAGCAGTTCATGGCGATCAAAGAACAGCATCCTGATAAACTGATACTTTTTCGTATGGGAGATTTTTACGAAACCTTCTTCGATGATGCCAAGGTAGCTGCCAGAGTACTTGGCATAACACTTACCGCACGTAATAAAAAGGCTGATAATCCTGTACCCCTGGCCGGTTTTCCCTATCATGCTCTTGATAACTATCTTAACAAGTTGATTAAAAAGGGATTAAAAGTAGTCATCTGCGAACAGATGGAGGATCCCAGAAAAGCAAAAGGGCTGGTAAAAAGAGGTATTATTGATATCATCACTCCCGGTACTATAATTGACAGCGATCTTATTGGCAAAGACGATAATAATTTCCTCTGTGCGGTGTTCCATTCCGCCGAGAATAAAATTTATGGATTTTCGGCTATTGATGCTTCCACTGCTGATTTTCTGGTAACCGAACTTGACCGGGATCAACTTATAAGTGAAGTGATGCGCCTTCATCCTTCCGAATTGATATTTACCAGTGAAAGCGAAAAAAAAAGGTTCCAGGAAATCAATCTGGATTACGAGCCTGCTCTTACTGTTTTCGACACCTGGTATTCAGAACAGAGAGAAGCCGAACAGATGTTGAAAAACCATTTCCAGATAACCTCCCTGGAGGGTATTGGTCTGGAACATAAACCACTGGCTCAAATTGCTGCAGCGACCGCCTTAGCCTATCTCAAATCTCTGAAAAATGAGGAACTTAAACATATAAGCAATATAAAATATTACTCTTTATCCTGCTTTCTTCAGATTGATGAGGTTACCCGGCGTAATCTGGAACTCTTCCGCTCCATCCGCTACAATACACGCCAGGGAAGCCTGATTTCCGTCATCGATCAGACCAGAACACCTCTAGGAGCCCGGGAGTTGATACAATGGCTTTCTCATCCGTTGATGGATATTCAGACTATCTATAACCGCTCGGAAGCTGTGCACTGTCTGAAGGAGAATTACGCTCTCACCAGGGATATCAGAGAGCTGTTGAAGAATGTTGGTGATCTGAGCCGCCTGTTGAGCAAGGTTGGAACCAGGAAAATCAATCCTCGCGATGTGATCGCTCTAAAAAATTATCTCAGTCTTTCCCCCCGACTCGGTGAACTGATTTCTGAAATAAGCAATCAATTGATTCAGAAATATAAAGATCAGATAAAAGACTACTCTGATATCATCCATCAAATAGAAAACACCATCATGGCAGATCCTCCTGTACAGATAACTGAGGGAAATATTATCAGGGATAGTTGCAATGAGATGCTGGATGAACTGCGGAATATCAGCCGTAACGGTAAAAGCTGGATTGCCCGGATGGAGGATTACGAACGTCAGAAAACTGGTATACCTTCCCTTAAAGTCAATTATAACAAAATATTCGGGTATTACATCGAGGTAACCAAAACCCATAAGGATAAGATCCCGGAGCATTACATCCGGAAGCAGACCCTGGTCAATGCGGAACGCTATATCAGCCCTGAATTGAAGGAATACGAAGTAAAAGTACTGGGGGCAGAAGAGAGGATAAAAAATCTTGAATACGAACTATTTCTCGAACTCAGGGAAAAATTGTATGCCAATCTTACTGCCATGCAGGAATTAGTGAGTGTTATAGCCAACCTGGATGTGCTCTGTAATCTGGCTCATATAGCATATCATAATAATTACCGACAACCTTTTTTCAATACAGATGGTATAGTAGACATCAAGAATTGCCGCCATCCGGTCATAGAAAGTCTACTGGACACTGAAGAATTTATACCCAATGATGTCTACCTGAATAATGCGGATACCCGTATCGCCCTCATTACCGGTCCCAATATGGCTGGAAAATCAACTTATCTCAGACAACTCGGCTTAATTGTTCTGCTGGCTCAAATGGGAAGTTTCGTTCCGGCAGAATCAGCATCACTACCTATTTTTGACAAGATATTTACCCGGGTGGGCGCTTCTGATAATCTTGCATTGGGACAAAGCACCTTTCTTGTTGAAATGCTGGAAACGGCTAACATCCTCAATTCAGCCACTCCCAGGTCACTGGTCCTCTTGGATGAGATTGGCAGGGGCACCAGCACCTTTGACGGACTCAGCCTGGCCTGGGCAATCGTGGAATATATTCACAATAAGGTCGATATAAGCGCTAAAACATTGTTTGCGACTCATTATCACGAACTTACTGAACTGGAGAATGTTCTTCCTGGAGTAAAGAACTACAATATCCTGGTTAAGGAATGGGATGATAAAGTCATATTTTTACGTAAGATAGAACGAGGGGCAGCAGATCAGAGTTATGGTATCCAGGTAGCCAGACTGGCCGGGATTCCAGCGGGAGTGATTAAAAGAGCAAAACAGATACTGCATAACCTGGAAGAGCACGAGATCAGTCCTCAGGGATTATCTGCCCAGGCTAAGAAACAACTGGCCCGGGAAAATTTTCAGATGGATATCTTCGATTCCATTTTTGCTGAGGTTGAAGCCAAGGAAGAAATCCTGCAGGAGATCAGAAAGTTAGATCTGGACAACTTAACACCCTTGGAGGCTCTCAGAAAGCTTGTGGAATTAAAGGAGAAAATGGAGCGATGATCCTGGTCAGTGCCTGTCTGGCTGGAATCAACTGTAAACATGATGGTTCCAATAACTACAACGAATTTGTCTGCACTCTGGTAAAACAGGGACAAGCCATTCCGGTTTGTCCTGAACAACTGGGAGGTCTGCCAACACCAAGAGCTACCTCTGAAATCCTCGACAAAAGAGTGAAAACTGCCTGTGGTAAAGACCTTACTACCAATTTCCTGAAAGGAGCCCGTGAAACTTTGTTCCTTGCTCGCATGATTGGTTGTAAAAAGGCGATATTCAAACAGAGATCTCCATCCTGTGGTTTCGGCGAGATATATGATGGCTCCCATACTGGTACTGTAATTGAAGGTAACGGCATAACTGCAAATTTTCTTTATAAAAATGGTATCGAAATATTGAATGAGAGTCAGATCGACAAATTCAATGCTGAAGATTTGGTTTATCGGTCAGCAGACAGAGATTCAGAGGACAACTTTCCGAAAAAATAAAAACGGTTGAGTATCACCAAGGACCTCAACCGTTTAAGCTTTTCTTAACCTGCTATTTACCCTTTTTCTTATGCCGGTTCTTTCGAAGCCTTTTTTTCCTTTTGTGATTAGAGATCTTATATCTCTTACGCTTCTTTCCGCAAGGCATTAATCCTCCAGCAGGTTATTTCAGTATATTCTGATTAGCGTCGTCGACTTCTTCTTTAAAGGCTCGGGAGAATTTAAAGGTAGGAACGACTCGAGCCGGTACATCTACCTTTTCTTCAGTTTTAGGATTACGACCAATTCTTTCTTTCCTAACTTTTAATTTAAAGGTGCCAAATCCTCTGATCTCAATATGTTTACCTTCTTTCATCGAATCTTTGACTGCTTCCAGGAAAGCATCAACAGCAAGAGCAACATCTTTACGGATTATTCCTGTTTCAGCTGACACGTTTCTGACTAAATCTGCTTTTGTCATCTGCTATTCTCCTTCTTTCGAAATATTTTACGTTGCCCTTACTTTAGGAAGCGAGTTTTTCTGTCAAGGACTTTTTCCGTAACTTACATTATTTAAAAATGTTACAATTAGAAGGGATTTTCCCGCTCCTCCTATGAACAAATAATCAGATTTCCGGACTTTTCACCGGTCATTACAGAGATGACCTGTTTTTAATACTATAATAATATATTGACAAGCACTTGAAAGTTTATTATATGGAAAAATTATAAATTGATGAAAGATATTAGTAAGATGAAAAATTTGAAATTTGGACTTATTGGATGCGGGCGCATTTCAGCGAAGCATTTTGAAGCGTTCAGACAGATAAAAAACGCTCAAATAATAGCCTGTTGTGATATTATCCAGGCAAAAGCCAGGCAGGCAGCCCGGGAATTCGACATTCCGAGAACCTATAGCAACTATCTGGAAATGCTTGAGAAGGAAATACTTGATGCTGTTATCATATGCACTCCTAGTGGATTACATCCAGAAATGGGGGTAACTGCAGCAAACAGAAAAATCAATGTCGTCACAGAAAAACCAATGGCCATTGACCTGGAATCAGCCGATAAGCTTATCAATACCTGTGAAAATAACGATGTCAAACTCTTTGTCGTTAAACAGAATCGTCTGAACCCCCCGGTTCAGCTTCTCAAAAGGGCGATCGATAAAGGTAGATTTGGACGGATATTCAGTGCCAATGCCACCGTTCGCTGGAGTAGACCGCAGAGTTACTATGATCAGGCGGAATGGCGTGGGACCTGGAAGTACGATGGGGGAGCTTTCATGAACCAGGCTTCCCATTATTTCGATCTAATCCAATGGTTAATAGGACCCGTGGAATCAGTAATGGCTATAACTGCTACCCTTAATCATGATATAGAGACAGAGGACGAAGGTGCTGGTATTATTAAGTTCATTAACGGTGCCATCGGCGTTGTTGAAGTAACCATGAATATTTTTCCCCGCAACCTGGAAGGCTCAATCACAGTTATGGGAGAAAATGGTACAGTTAAGGTGGGGGGCATCGCGGTAAATAAAATCCAGAATTGGGAGTTCAAGGATTACGATGATGATGATAAGCTTGTAGAAAGCACTGCCGCAGAGCCGATATCGGTTTATGGCTCAGGTCATCTCGGTTACCTGCAGAATGTTGTTGATGTTCTACGTCATAATGCAGAACCAGGTACTGATGGCAGAAGCGGGAAAAAATCTCTGGAAATAATACTGGCTATGTACCAGTCTGCCCGTCTGGGAAAGAGAATATTTTTATCCGATAATAACCAACAAAGAGGTTGATTTGTTAGTACAGGAATACTTTAAAACCAGGAAAAATCTGTTGGAAAAAGCTCTTGATATCTATTTACCTCCTGCCAAGCAGTATCCCAGTCAGCTACATGAAGCCATGCGTTATTCAATTTTCAGCGGTGGAAAAAGATTAAGACCAATCCTGTTCTTTGCTACATATGAAATGCTGATTGGACGCAAGAATATCAACCGTCTCGACCGACTGCTTCCCATTGCCTGCGCTATTGAGTTTGTTCATACAGCTTCTCTTATTCACGACGATCTTCCCAGTATTGATGATGCTCCCGAAAGGCGAGGAAATCCCAGTTGTCATGTGAAATTCGGGGAAGCTACTGCTATACTTGCAGGGGACGCTCTCATAACCAAGGCTATTGAGCTTCTCACTGAGATCAAGACGAGACATATTGCTCTCAATTGCATCCGCATCATCACCAGAGCCATGTCTACCCGTGGCATGATCGGCGGTCAGACCGTGGATATCCTTTCTACCAAGAAAAAAATAAACATAAACACTCTGCGTTATATCCATTTGAAGAAAACGGGGGCTCTTTTACAGGCTTCCATGGAGCTTGCCTGTGCTGCTTTTGATGCCGAAGAGAATATCACCATTACCCTCAGCAATTTTGCCCTGAATCTGGGTCTGGCTTATCAAATCGTGGATGATATCCTGGATGAGGTTGGCAATTTTGATATCCTGGGCAAGGAACCAGGCGAGGATTCCAGGAACAACAAAGCCACCTATTCTAATCTGATTGGATTGGAGAAAGCCAAAAAAACAGCAGAGAAACTTCTGCGAGATTCCTACAATCTGATCAAAAACATGAAGAACAATGATATTCTAATTGAATTCGTCAACATGATCAAAGAAAGACTGCCCTGATCAAATGGCTTTTCTTCGGATCATAAGACCTTTCAACTGTATTTTTGTGGCTCTTACAGTACTATTTGGAGCATATTTCCAGAGAATTTATGTGTATTCACCCGAAGTAATTGCCGCTGTCGCAGCAGCTCTTCTGATAGCTGCCGGGGGATATGTTATCAATGATTTTTATGATGTCGAGTCCGATAAGATAAACCGTCCCGACCGGGTTTTACCTTCAAGCAAGATGAAGATCAGGACAGCTTTTTATTATGCTTTCACGTTATTTTTCCTGGGTTTTCTCAGCAGTCTGTTAACGAGAAATATTATCTGTGTCATCATAGCTGCTCTTAATATCATAATCCTATTCTTCTATTCTAAAGCTTGCCAGCATAAACCTCTTAGTGGCAACCTCATGGTAGCATATTCCGCAGCTTCAACTTTTCTGTTTGGGGGACTTAGCAATAGAAATGTAAAAAACTGCTGGATCATAGTTGTATTTGCCTTTTTATATACTCTGGTGCGTGAATTCATCAAGGACGCCGAAGATATTGAGGGAGATCAGCGGGTGGGAGCAAGGACGCTGGCAATAATTGCGGGAACTAGAGGGATTGTGAATTTTGCCCTTATTCCGGCTTTCCTGATTTTCCTATTTAACGGGTATCTCTTATTGACAGCTAAAATAACCCCGATAATTTTTTACATGATAAATTTGCTTGTCATAATACCGTTGGTTTTATTTTTCTTCATACTGTATAGGGGAACAGGACAAAGAAGGATGCGGATCGTAACTCTGGGAATGAAGTTTGATATGCTTATTCTTCTGGTCATTCTGTGGATAGGATAATATGAAAGTTTATGATAAATTGATTAAATTAGCAAAACATCAAGCCAGTTATTTCTGTCTGCTAGATCCTGATAAAATAGATAAGCAGCAAGCCAGGAAACATGCTACCGCTTGTGAGGTGAATGGGGCCGATGGCATACTTGTGGGTGGTAGCCTGATGTTGAACAATAATTTTGATGAGAACCTGAAGGCTATCAAAGAAAGCGTGTCCATACCTGTGATCATATTCCCGGGGATATTCAATTTTGTTTCACCTCATGCCGACGCCTTGCTTCTTCTCAGTGTTGTTACCAGCAGGAATCCCCAGATGCTTATCGGAGAACAGGTAAGAGCTGCACCCCTGATCAGATATTACAAGTTAGAAGCCATAGGCACTGCCTACATGTTAATAGAATCAGGTAATAATACTTCGGTTCATTACATGAGTGGAAGCTTTCCCATACCACGGACAAAGAACGATATCGCCATAGCCCATGCTCTTGCCAGTGAATACCTTGGTTTCAAGCTTTTATATCTGGATGCCGGCAGCGGAGCCCAATATTCTATACCAGATACCATGATAAGGGAAATCAAGAAGAATGTATCACTCCCCCTGGTAGTGGGAGGTGGCATTAAAACTCCAGAAGAAGCTGCTGAAAAAGCCAATGCCGGCGCTGATTTCATAGTTACCGGAGATATTCTGGAAAAGCAATGGGATGTACAGCTTATAAAAGACATAGCCGCAGCAGTTCACAGTGTTAAACGTTGATGATTGACATTCATACTCATCTGCTCCCTGGCTGCGATGATGGCTCACCAAACCTGGAAACTTCGATCAGCCATCTCAGGGATATATCAACTTCTTCCGTACGTGAAGTAATCTTAACGCCCCACTATTTTCCGGGTATATATAACCAGGATCTCCAAGCATTACAGAACATCTTCCTCGACCTGAAAAAAGAATTAATTACCAATGACATCAATCTTGGGCTTCACCTGGGAGCTGAAGTCTACCTGGAACATCTGGATTGTGAAGATATGCCCTTGCAGAAACTGGTAATCCAGGGAACAGACTATATTCTCTTTGAAACAAATATGGGTAAGTTACCCCCCAAGCTGAAATCAATACTCTACAAAATGCTGCGTATGGGTTTTAAACCTATCATGGCTCATCCGGAAAGATACGCTTATATATTTAACAATCCTGAAAACGCAGAAGATTTCATCCACTTGAGTATTTATCTGCAGATTAACGCAGGGAGCCTCCTGGGATTATATGGGAAAAAAATTGCAAAAGCAGCCTGGATTCTGCTGAATAAAGGTTATGCTCATTTTATTGCCTCCGATGATCATGCAAGCAAAGACAATTACAGTCTGGCATTAGCTGAGCACCCGGTCCGGTCACGCATTGACAACTATACCTGGGAACTCTTGACCGATGCCAATCCTCGGTTGATGCTGGCTAACCAGAAAATTGATTTCTTTTATGTGAAAAATATTACTGAAAGGAAATCTCTTATTTCCAGCATCATAGAAAAACTTTTCTGAAATGCTCAAGAATATACTTATAACCTACGGAAGCTCACTACTGGCAAGATATCTGGCGATTCAACTGGCAAAGAAGAATTACAGATGCAATTTACTGAATTACAGGATAGTAAATAAGGAGCCACTGCCTGATAACGACAATATTCACGAAAGTTATCTGAATCCTTTTGATATCAAGAACCTGCGACATTATTTACAAGACAACGCTCATGATGCCATAATCCATCTAAATGAACCACCCTTTTGCAAAGTATCGCATAAAAACTACCTGAGAAAGCTCTATGTGGACATTCCTGAACAACTGGCAATCAATGCTATTACCAACAAGTCGTTGTTAATCTACATTACTCCCTATCTACCCGGAGCAACAGCCCATGCACAATCTGAAACTGCTGATACAGAAGGGACTAGTTGTCCCAAAAGATATCATCAATTACAGATACATACTGAACGTCTATTGCAGAAATACATTCTATATGGTCTGGAAGCTTATTTCATTAAATATTTCTACCTTTATGGCAATTTTCAAAAGAATCTACTCCAGGATTTCTTCTTACTTGTTGAGAAGAAACGTTTTCTTTTGCCAGATCAGGAGCTCATCCTGCTCCTCAGCAATATTGAAGGCATCGTTGATGCGATAAAACGCATATTTGATCGGGATATAGCATTCGGAGCAACAAACCTGATAACCGATAGACCAGTGACCCTAGGATATCTTATCAATGAAATTTATAAATTAATCCATAAGGAATCCTTCCCTGATAACAGGATAAAAAAACCAAGAACAGTTAGAATCTTCAACTTTCTGATCGGTATATTAAATCCTGGCATAGCCTATCTGAAAATTCATCTTCTCGACAATTTCAGGGGATTGTCCTCTGCTGATCGCAACTTTGTTGAAAATTCCGATAATCTGCCCAGAATACATCTCAATAATTCTTTTAATTATTTTAGAACCTGGCACAGGAAAAATTGATTATGAATATCCTGTTAACCGGAGTTACCGGATTTATCGGGAAGCACCTTGTTAAAGCTTTGCTCAAGAACGGGCACAATCCTGTTTGCCTGATCAGAGAAAATAGCGTACTGGGTGAGTTGCAGGAATATGATTTACCGCTGTACATTGGAGATATTACCAGGAAGGAGTCCCTGACCGATATTCCGGAAAATCTGCATGCGGTGTTACACCTGGCAGCAAGGGTGGATTTCTCTTCTTTATCAGCGAAATCTTTTCTTGAGATGGTAAATACCAATGTAGAGGGTACTAAGAATCTATTTGAAGCTGTTATAAAGAGAAATCCCCGTCTAAAGAAATTCATTTTCTTCAGCACTCTGGCCAGTCTGGGATTTCAGAGGGGACAGGTTGTCAGTAACAGGTCTGAACCTGTGCCCGATACCCCTTATGGGCAGAGTAAGTTACTGGCGGAAAGGGAAATAAGTAATTTATGCCAGAATCATAATATTCCTCTGGTGATCCTCCGCCCCAGCCTTGTTTATGGTACAGGGGACTATAAATCTGATTTTCTGAATTCGGTGCGATACATAAAAAAAGGCTTATTCCCGATTTTCGGTTCTGGAGACAATATCATGTCACCACTTATATTTACACAGGATCTGATTGAAATATGCTGCCGCTTTCTAATCAAGGAGAGTGGTGGCACCTTCATCTGTGCCCGTAATGAAGAATTTACCGTCAACCAGTTCGTCACGACGATAAAGAATATCGTGGGCGTTAATAAAACAATGATTAGAATACCGGTTAAACTTGGACAGACTTTAATATTTCCCCTGGAAATAATCTGCAGGATCATGGATAAACCGGCTCCTTTGAATCAGCGCAGGATCAAGGATCTCAGCGTAGACAGAAGATTCAGCAAAATCCACGAAGATCTCGAGAACGCCATTGCCTATCATCCCAGTACTACTCTGGAGCAGGGTTGCAGAATTGTTATCCCGTGGTATAAAGAAGAAGGATTAATCTGATTATGGCAGTTCCTATCCTTAAGACATGGAAAAGGTATTTTGCAGATCCCGATGAAGGACTGGGCTCAAGTTATGAGAGAATATTAATAAACAATAAACTGGAAAATATTATTAATCTCTTTGGAATTCAATCCATTCTGGAAGTACCCGCTTTCGGATTCACCGGCATCAGTGGTATCAACTCCATGGATATAGCCAGAAAGGGATACCGGGTTACTGTCTGTGATAATGATGAAGAGAGAGTGAAATTAATCAGAGATGCCTGGGGAAATACGGGTATCGATGCTGACATATTATATGTTAATGATTTCTTGAATTTACCTTTCTCCAGAACCAGTTTCGATATGGTCTGGAATTATTCCGCTCTCTGGTTTGTAAAAGATCTGGATAAATTCGCTCAGAAAATTTCAGCGTTCATAAACAAAGTATGTCTGTTCTTTGTACCCAATCGCTCCGGTTTAGGTTATCTTTCCCAGAAATATTTTTCTGGTGCCAGCTCCATGTCCCTCCTGCAAGAGAAAAACATAATACCTCAAAATATCATCAGGACAATGGAGAAACATAACTGGACTTTATTGGAGAAGCACTACATTGATAATCCACCCTGGCCTGATATCGGAATGTCGAAGACTGAATTACTTACCAAAATTGGTTTATCAGGTCTGCTAAAAGAAAAGGGGAGAGACCGGATAACTTATTCTATTTTAGATTACTATACAGGTAAATTACCCGATTTCAGGGAAAAAATGCTTAAGTTCGCATGGTTTGAGAGGATAGCACCTGATCTGATTAAGAAATTCTGGTCTCATCATCGATATCTTCTTTTTGTGAAAAAGACATAGAACCACCAAAATTTCAGATATGCTGCAATGAAATCTCCACAAATAAAGTGCGCTTGCTAAGTAAAAGTAAACTTTGACAAATTTACAACTTTTTCGGGGATTGAATTTCACGGGAAGATCTGAAATAATGAAAAATCGGAAACTAAATTGGTTGATAGGTTCCCTGATCGGGAGTATTTTTCTGGGATTATGGATCAAGATTGTTGATTGGAAGGAATTTCTCTTTTATCTGACCAGTTTTCAACTTGAACCGGTCCTGGGTTTTTCCGTTTTTTATATGCTGGCATATTTTTTCCGGAGCTTACGCTGGCGTATAATACTGAAACCTATCTATCAGCTAAACGTGCTGGACAGTTTCAGCATATTTATACTGGGTTTGCTGGTAAATTTTCTGGTCCCGATCAGAGCCGGGGAATTTGTTAAAGCACTGCTCCTGAAAAAAAAATACTCTCTTCAAATTTCAAGAAGCCTGCCCACAATATTCATTGATAAATTATCGGACCTGTTCCCCATACTCATAATATTAATAGGTCTACCCTTGTTCACCTTCAAGATGAACATAACTCTTTACACGGTTATTACTCTTATCCTCCTGATATTTCTGCTGCTGATAATCTTTCTCTATCTTGCTGTAAATCATAAACAAAAGACAGTGGATATCCTGAATATTATCTTCAGTATCCTGCCCCCCGGTTTCAGAAATAAACTGGAATATTTCATAGATAGTTTTGTCAGCGGGATGTCCATAATGCGAAAACGCTTTTCTGCCATAGCAGGGATCAGCCTGTTAACCATACTGGCAATATTTGCTGAAGCTTTTTACATTTTTATGGTTTTCAGGGCATTCGGGGCACAAATTGATTATCCTCATATTCTTTTCGGTTATACATTAATGAATTTGACCTACATCCTGCCAACCCCTCCAGCCCAGATAGGTTCCAATCAATTCATGTGGGTACTGATTTTTTCCTTTGCTCTGGGATTAAATGAAAACCTGACAAGTGCTGCTGTTACATTCTCTCACCTGCTGACGACGATAATCATCCTTCTTCTAGGGGGATTATCTTTAATGGCGTTGAAAATCAAACCCAAAGATCTTAAATATTCTGATAAAAAAAATAATTGAGGACGGTATGAAAGAAAATAATGTTGAAATCCTGGATCGTTTAGCGGAAGTAAAGAGCAGTATAATCGGTGAGATCTCCAAAGTAATCGTCGGACAGAATCAGGTGATTGAAGAATTTCTGATTGCACTGCTTTCAGGAGGACATTGCCTTCTGGAAGGAGTACCGGGCTTGGCCAAGACTCTGCTGGTTTCCACAATGGCTCAGGTGCTGCATATGAGATTCAGTAGAATTCAGTTCACACCCGATCTGATGCCCTCAGATATAACAGGTACCGATATTCTTGCAGAAAACAAAGCCGATGGAAAACGGTATTTCGAATATATTAAAGGACCGATATTTGCCAATATCATCCTGGCTGATGAAATCAACCGTACTCCTCCCAAGACCCAATCTGCATTGCTGCAGGCTATGCAGGAATATAAGGTATCCGCAGGAAACAAGACATTCGAGCTGGAATTACCTTTCCTGGTATTTGCCACGCAGAATCCGATTGAACAGGAAGGGACATATCCTTTACCTGAAGCACAGCTTGATAGGTTTATGTTCAATATATTCATCGATTACCCCTCTTATCAGGAAGAAAAAGACATTGTGGAACGCACAACCATGGGACATCTACAGCAGGTAAATTCAATACTGACTGGAGAACAGATCTGTGATATACAGAAAGCCGTGCGTGCCATCCCTGTAAGTGATCACGTTCTGGATTACGCAGTCAAACTAGCGCGATCTACGCGTCCAGGATATACTGAAGCTTACGATTTCATCAAGAAATGGGTAAACTGGGGAGCTGGCCCACGCGCATCGCAGTATCTGATCCTGGCAGCCAAGACCAAGGCTGCCTTGAACGGAAGATTATCACCCGCCGTAGAAGATGTGCGCAGTATTGCAGAAATTGTCCTTCAACACAGGGTTCTGATCTCTTTTGCTGCAGAAGCTGAAGGTTTAAAATCTAAAAATGTTATTCAGCGGTTATTAAAAGAAATTGGATAAAAAAAACTTGCCAGAATTTAAAATAAATTTATCATATATTTAAAATTTGCTGTTGTTAAATATTTTTGGGGAGCCAATATGAGTAAAAGTGTAATTGTTTTTTCAACATCCACCTGTGGCTGGTGTCGAAAGTTGAAAAGCTACCTGATCGAGAATAATATTAAATTCAGAGAAATTGATGTATCCCGAGATCAACAGGCGGCACGGGATATGGTAAATAAAACCGGTCAGCAAGGAGTCCCGCAGATGTGGATTAACAACCAGGCTGTAGTAGGATTCGATAAGACCAAGATTGACCGTTTACTTAATATTAAATAGGAGTGACCATGAAAAGTTTTGTTGATAAGTATGCGGAGTTGAGTAGGGCAGTATATCAACTATGTTCCAAGAAAGAAATGATTCGCCGGAAATGTCTTAACCTGGGAAGGATGGAATGTGATTTATTGAATTTTCTGAACAACATCAATAAACCTGTCTGCATGAACGACCTCTCGGTGGAGTTGAAAGTCTCACACAGTCGTATCACACGTATTATTGATACACTGGTCAAGAAGAAGCTGGTCAAGAGATTCCCATCCAAGAGAGATCGCCGCAGCTGGCTGGCAGAAATAACCGACAAAGGCCGCAAGGCTAATCAACAGACCATTCTAGATTTCATGAACATTCAGGAAGATCTGATAAATAAACTGCCCCAGGATAAGGTTGCGGAAATTTACGAACATATACTCCTTTATTTAAATGCGTATCATGAAGCCCTGGATGAGAAGTAAACAGATTTATGAATACCAGAACCAGTGTTGAGTGGAAAGGCGATATGTTATTTGAAGCAGAATTGCTGGGACAACGATTTTACTTTGATTCCGATAAAAAATATGGGGGACAGGGTAAGGGTCTTCGTCCCAAACCATTACTGCTCAGTGCCTTAGCTGGTTGCACTGGAATGGATGTTGTCTCGATCCTTAAGAAAATGAGGATTGAGGATTACAAATTGAACATAACCGTAGAAGCTGAACAAACGGAAGAGCACCCGAAGATATACAGGAAAATATATCTTAATTATAATTTCCGAGGGAAGGAACTGCCAGAAGATAAAATCAAAAAGGCTGTGGAATTATCTGAGACAAGATACTGTGGAGTATCCGCCATGTTAAAAAAATCAGCCGATATCATTATAAATATCAATATCGAATCAGAGGAGTAATAATGAGAGTTATCTTGATCATATCCCTACTATCCATAACCCTGTTATCTGTTTCCTGTTTCGCTGATAAGAAAGCTGAGGTTGATTCCCTGACAATAGACTGGCATCCCCGTATAGAAAGTGCACTCGAACTAGCCCAGCAGGAGAACAAACCAGTTTTTGTACTATTTACCGGCTCGGACTGGTGTTATTGGTGCATGACCCTGAACAAGGAAGTACTTACTCAGCAAGAATTTATCAAATATGCCCAGGAAAACCTGTTTATGGTTAAACTGGATTTTCCCAAGAAAATAGAACAGACTGAGGAAACGATCGCTTACAACAACTACAAGCATAGTTACTACAATATCAGAGGAGTACCAACCGTAGTGCTTTTAAGCAGCAGTGGAGATGAAATAGGTCGTACCGGTTATCAAAAAGGCGGAGCACTTGCTTATATCCAGCACCTGGAGAGCATTCTGCCCTGATTACGAATATAATCCAGAAAAGGTGAAGGGGAGCTTTGCTCCCCTTTTTTTATATATTATTTTCATAGACCAATCTACCTTCCTTATAAACTTGGGCTACGTTGTTGGAACCGAAATGGTAAGGTAAATAACGATATGATGGCATATCCATCACCAGAATATCAGCTTTTTTCCCAGGTTCCAGACTTCCCAGTTCTTTTCCTCTCTGCAGGGACCAGGCTGCATTAATTGTAGAGGCAACGATGGCTTCGGCAACGGTCATTCTCATCTGCAGACAGGAAAGGGTGATGACAAATTGCATGCTGTCGCAATTGCAGCTGCCCGGATTAAAATCTGTGGCCAGAGCAACGGGCAGGCCTTTATCGATCATTTCCCGGGCTTGGGCATAATTTTTCAAACCAAGACTAAATATCGTAGCTGGCAGGAGAATCGGGATAACACCAGCTTTTTTCATAGAAATAATACTACGAGATGATGCTGAGCCTAGATGATCTGCTGATACGGCTTTCATCTCCGCGGCAAGACTGGCACCCCCTATAGGCTCAATTTCATCCGCATGCATTCTGATCTTAAATCCGTAATCCCTGGCCGTCTTCAATATATCACGTGATTCTGCTACTGAAAACACATGTTTTTCGGTAAAAATGTCACAATATTCTGCCAGTCCTTCTTTCGCTACTGCTGGTATCATTTCTTCCTTAAGGATACGAATGTATTCCTGGCGGTTGTCCTTGTATTCAGCAGGAAATTCATGTGCCCCCAGAAATGTCGGGATAATATCTATCGGCAATTCCTGTTTTATCCTATTGATTACTCTCAGCATTTTCAATTCGGAGGCAGTTGACAGACCGTAACCGCTTTTTGCTTCCAGAGTGGTAGTCCCACAGCTGATAATCCTCCTGATCCGATTGAGGGAAAGTTGATATAATTCTTCCTCACTGGTCTGTCTTACACCCGCAATACTTGATCTGATTCCACCTCCTTCCTGAGATATTTCCACGTAAGATTTACCGAGAATACGCATTTCAAATTCTTTTTCCCTGGTCCCGAAAAAAACAGGATGGGTATGCGGATCGACGAAACCAGGCATCACCACTTTTCCCCTGGCATCGATTATCCTGTTTGCATTGTATTCCGCAGCTATGCTCTCTTTCGTACCTACTGCGACAATTCTACCATTCTTAACAACAACAGAACCTTTCTCAATTATTGCCAGTTCATTCATTTCCTCATAGCATCTCGGTCCCTTCTTCCCCGCCAGTGTTAACAGTTCCCTGGCATCTTGAATGATCATATCGACCTTCATGAATCCCCCGTTTACCTACCACCTCTTATGCTTTCTAAAAAACCAGCCAAAAAATATGACATAAATTGGCAAGATATAGAATCTTCCCTGTTCAGATCAAATTCATATAAAACCTGCTTATAAGTTAAATTGCCACAATTAAAAAATGTGCGTTCTTCCCATTTTATTAATATGTTTATGTCAGATCACTTTGTCCCTGATACTGATATATTTAATTTGTGTAACGAAACAACAGATGGGGTATTGCAATAAATGAATAAGAATACCCGCTAGTAAAACAGTGAATTTCTGCAGATGGATATTAGAAAAAAGAGGTGTTCAGGTGCTCCTGCTTTCTAGAATCCCGTCAAATATGATAAATGCAGAAGGATGTCAGGAGCCCCATCATCCAGACCTAAACCGAGCATACCTCTCATTTTTCCTGAAGCTGACAGAGAATAATCTATCCCGCAGCTTAACAAGGAATAGTCAGAATCACTTGTAAAGGTCAATTCAGGAACAAGTGCTATTTTTTCACTAAGAGAATACACAGCACCTCCTCCCAGAACAAAGTCATTTTTATATTCAGTATCGCCAGTCTCAGCGTCTACGCCTTCCACAAAATCCAGTCCGACAGATCCATTAATTTCAACTGGTTCTGACAATCTGTGTCTGATTGCTCCCCAAAAACCAAAATTCAAGTTACTCTGACCGATATCTTCCGAACCTACAGGTAATGTCATAAAAGCGCCTGCCGAGATAACAGGATCTGTTTTAAAGCAATATTTCCCTGACACCAGCACATCTGATAATCCTGATTCACCGTCTCCCTCATCAGGAGATATACTGATAAAACTGATTCCCGCATCTGCTTCAAGCTTGTCGCTGATTGGATATCCTGCCTTGATTCCTATGTCCATAGTTGTCCAGTCAACTTTCATCATACTGGATTTGCTATACTGAAAGGAACCATTGAGAAATAACTGCGATGTAATCATGGCATCGCGATAAAAATTCTGGAAAAGGTGAATCTCGTTCTGAGCCCAGCAAAATCCTACAAGGATAATTAAACCGCATATGAAAAAAAGATTTAATTTCATTTTTTACTCCCCGTTCTTTTTTATACCTTTTTTATAACATTAATTAATTTCCGGTAATTATTTTATCAAGTTTTTATTTTTCTGTCTCATAAAAAAAAAGCCACCGTACTTTCTACGATGGCAAATTTTCCGGTCAGCTCTTGGAGATGGCGGCGACCTACTCTTCCACACCGTTACCAGTGCAGTACCATCGGCGCGGGTGAGCTTAACTTCTGTG
>JAFGRJ010000137.1 GCA_016935235.1 Candidatus Cloacimonadota bacterium | reverse complement strand
GGTGACCACTGGGGGTACCAGTGATCCAGAGTCAGAGTAGTCAATGCAACCTGTTCTCCTCCGTCAGCCGGGATCTTGTAGATCTGGTTACAGCCGGTCTGATCATTCTTAACATAGGCAATCCAGTTGCCATCAGGAGACCACTGGGGATGCTGGTGATGGCATTCATCCTGGGTAAGTTGGACCTCTTCTCTGGTCGTGATAGATACTTTAAAAATCTGCCACCAGCCTGTATCGGTATCCCGCTGATAAGTGATCCAGTTGCCGTCAGGTGACCATTGGGGATACCAGTGGGTATAGACTCCAGTTGTCAACATGGTCTCATTGGCAGTGCCGTTTGTTGTAACGATGAAGATCTGATGATAACCATCCACACCCCGGTGAAACGCTACCAGGGAACCATCTGGTGACCATTTAGGGTAGACTGATCCCGCTGGAAAACAATCGCTTGTCAGTACGGATTCATTACTGCCATCGGCAGGAATTTTCATTATTCTCCAGTAACCTGCCATATAAGAACTGCAGGTAAGACAGTTGCTGTCCCAGGACCATTCCGGGGAGTCCCATTCATATCCGTGAGTAAAACTGCTGCTGGTGATTGCTATCTCATCACCACCAAGAGAGGGAATCTTGTATACCTGTCTGTAACCTGCAATATTATCCTTGATATAGGCTATCCAGTTGCCGTCTGGTGACCACCGGGGATAACAGTCGTCCCAGCTGCCACTTGTCAGGGCAATCTCATCTCCTCCCGAGGAAGACACCTTATAGATCTGATCAAATCCGGTGTTATCCTGCATCTGATAGACTACCCAGTTCCCGTCAGCTGACCACTCGGGATATATATGATGGTATCCACTACTGGTCAGGGCAATTTACTCGGCATCCAGGAGAAATACAGGTAAAGCTGAACATGCCAGTAATATTACCAGCATTATATAACGTCTACTCATACCTTACCTTCATAATATAAATGAATGGTTGATTCAACCATGATGGAAATTCATTACTTTTTTCAGATAACATACATTTGTTAAAAATCCTCTCTGTCAACATTTTATAATTTTAAATTTATATTTCATTTATCTATATCATTGAGTTACTTATTTTAACATGAGAAAAATCCAATTTTCCGATAAATTTATAGGCGTCAGAATATATCCAGGTGGTTATTTAAAAATTTGGATTACATACTTAATTACATCGCTTAGGTTCAATTTATGACTGGTGACCAAACTGCGGTCAGGGTATGTTTATTAAGATCATGTCGATTTATTATGTATAATGTCTTACAATACCCTATCGCATGGTTTAGTTAACTTTTCTGCTATATTTGTTATTACGTTTCCCCAGTATTTTTGCATATCAGCTCTCTGTTCGCTGTTCAACAGCTTTTCCTGATGAATACTGATAACAGTTCTGTCTTTATTTTCAATCACCCTGATCTGCAGGGTGGACATGTTATTCCAATCAGGTTTTTTCCAGTTGAGTCTGATGTGGGAGAGAGGTTTAAGTATACGAACGACACCTTCAACACCTGTATTGGTCTTATATTTTTTGTTTACTTCCAGATTACTGGATATTTCACCGAGCCATATCCTGATGCCATCCCGGGAAAATAAAAAATCCCAGGCATCTTTTAAAGAGACTGACAGGGTTTTCCTGATCCCGAATTGGAAACCAACATCCCTGGTTTTACCTGTTTCTCCTTTTATTTGTTCTGATAATCCCCTTTAACAGTTTATTTCAGGAATCCTGCAGTTTGTAAAGTAAGTATGTTCTTCAAAATCATAAAGTATAGAAAGCGGATTATGAAATTTTTTCGATCCATAATTATATATAATAAATATAGAGTTTTATCAGGGACAATAATTTTTCTCTATTCTCAAGCATTTTGTTACTATCAAGAGCTGGTATTGCGTATAATTGTAAAATTTCCGAATACAAATCCGGTAATTCTAATATATCGACTATCTGTTCTTTTATCCATTTTTCATAGCAGATGGGATATTTTCTGGAAGAAATAAAAAGAGCTTGTAAGAATTCCCTGCAAGCATTATAAAACCGGTCGAAAGCCTGGAAAAATAATTTCCTGTTCACGCAGGATTCTATGTGGTCAAGATTGTTAATACAATACTTCATTACCATATCTAACCTTTGTTCTGCCAGATCATTCGGATAATAGGGCAGCCATTTTGATCTGAGTTCTTCATAATATTTATCATTTGCCTGGAGAGGAATACTGTATTTTATCTGATTTCCGACCTCCAGCTCAAATGTATCAGGTCCCGACATCCACCCATGGTAATAATTATCAGGATTAAAAACACCGTTACTCAGATCCAGATCAATGTGAGCAAATTTTCCATGGGCAAGCATTTTCTGGATAGCTGTTTCATGCTGGTAAAAATCGTCCCATATATTCAATATTTCTTTTGCTATTTCATCATATACTTCCGGTCTCAACAGGATCGTGATATCCACGCAGCTTTCCGGAGACGCTTTGCCTCGGGCACAGGAGCAGGTAAGCAGGATGGCAGAAATATTATGAAACTGATTGCAGAAATTGACCACTGCCGCAGTTGCTTTTTTATGGTCTGGAGTTGGGAAAAAATGCATAATGAATCCCTTTATATATTTATCATTTTACTGACATTCATAATTCCCATGAGGGTTGCCCTCATGATTTGATCACTGATTTCAGGGTTTTATCAATAAGTAAATATAAGCTATATATATTATTATAAAAATAATACCCTCCCAGCGATCCAATTTCCTGCCTCTGCCTGTAAAAATGAAAAGGAATAACAGGGCACTGGCCAGTAAATTCAAGGAAAGATCGAGGTTAGAACCCTTCTGCATCTCTACAGGATTGATGATTGCTGAAACTCCCAGGATAAAAAAAGCATTGAAAATGTTCGAACCGACCACATTCCCGATTGCAATATCAACATTTCTCTTAATGGCGGCTACGATGGAAGTTGCAATTTCGGGCAAAGATGTGCCCAGAGAAACAATTGTTAGAGCAATGATTCTCTGTGATATCCCAATGTCATGAGCGAATCTCTCTGCAGAATTCACAATTATTCTGCCGCCCACAATCAGTAAAATCAAACCCGATAGAAGGAAAATCATCGTTAGTG
>JAFGRJ010000136.1 GCA_016935235.1 Candidatus Cloacimonadota bacterium | reverse complement strand
TTTGTAACCAGCCGCTGGCTTGATGATATAGTCCCCGCAGGCAGCGAAGAGGTAATAACGGTAATTGTGCCCAATGGAGGTGAAGCCTGGTATCAGGGCACAACACAAGCGATAACCTGGAATTCCTATAATTTCACGGGATCTGTTAAGATAGAGCTTTTGATCAACGGACAGAATCCCGCTGTACTTATTGCTGAAACAGAAGACGACGGTACCTGGGACTGGGCAATACCTGCAGGGCAGCCAGTGGGTGATAACTATTCAGTGAGGATATCTGATGCTGCTGATGGTTTACCCTGGGATGAGAGTGATGCATATTTCTCTATTCTGCAGCAGGTACCTCAGCCAGAGGAAGGGGACATAATCATAACCGAGATCATGCAGAATCCTGCTGCTGTGAATGACACGGACGGAGAATGGTTCGAGATCTACAATACAACCGCAGCAGTCATTGACATCAATGGCTGGGTAATCAAGGACAACGATACGGACATCCACACCATAAACAATGAGGGTCCTCTAAATATAACAGCCTACGATTATCTGGTGCTGGGGATCAATCAGGACATTTTCACCAATGGAGGTATTACGGTCGATTATCAGTATGCAGATTTCACTCTGGCCAACGGTTTTGATGAGGTGGTGCTCTTATGGGTGGACGGTACGACTGAGATTGACCGGGTGGAATATGACGATGGTGCGAGCTTTCCCGATCCCTCGGGTGCTTCCATGGCTTTGAATCCTTATTTCATGAACTATGAGGACAACGATCTCGGGACCTACTGGTACACTTCCTATACACCTTATGGCGATGGTGACTATGGTACACCTGGAGAAGAAAATCCCGAACCATTAAATCCTCCCGGTGCCGCTTCTGATCCCAGTCCCGGTGACGGAGATATCCAGGTTCCCATTAATAGCGATCTTGCCTGGTCAAACGGTGCCAACACCATTACCGTAGATCTTTACTTTGATACTGCTGATCCACCGCTAGTTCTTGTTCTTGATAACGTTCCCGCAGTAGAATTTTTCGATCCTGGAATCCTGGACTACGATACCACTTATTACTGGCAGGTGATCTGTCGCAATCCGGGTGGAGAAACCCCAGCTGATATCTGGTCTTTCACAACCGCACCCCAATCTGATAACGATCCTGATGATCTCATCGGGATTACAGCCCTTATCGGTAACCACCCCAATCCGTTCAATCCTCATACCCGGATATGCTTCAATCTGGGTGAGAATCAGCGGGTCCTGATAAGTATCTTCAATCTGAAGGGGGTATTAATAACTAACCTCTTAAATGAAGAATATCCTGCCGGTTATCATGAGATTGTCTGGGATGGAAAAAATTACAGCGGCACCGAGATGCCCAGTGGTATTTATCTATATCGCATGAAGACCGATAGTTACTCCGAATTAAGAAAGATGCTGCTCATCAAATAGAATTAATGTTTGTAAAAACGCCTCTTGTCCCAAGGGGCGTTTTTTTATACTTCCGCCTTGACAACAAAATAAATACCAATCAGGAAAAAGGTAAAATTAGGCAGCCAGGCAGCAATAAAAGGGGAAAGGATCCCATTGTACCCCAGACTCTGACAAATCCTAAGAGCAGAAAGATATAAAAAACAGACAAGCAAGCCAATGCCAAATAACAAACCCCGGCTGCGGCTGCGGGAGGAGACGGATACCAGTGGGACACTGAACAGTAGAATGATAAGATTGGCAAAGGGGAAAGAAATTTTCTGATGAAGACTTACCATTTCCCGGCTGTAATTTTCACCCACTTTCCGTAATCTTTCAATATACTGCCTGAGCTCGAATATATTCATGGATAAAGGTTTTTTTGCACTTTTAATGAAATCTATAGGAGTTACATCCACCTCATTGATGATGGTGGTGTCATAGAATATTGCTCCGCGGAAGATCCCATCCTGGAAGAAGCGAATCTGGCAATCCTTGAAATGCCAGGCATCATCCACCCAGATGGCACTGCCAGCTGTAATCTTACGTTCCACACTGCCGGACTCATGATTGAAGGTAGTGATATCTATTGTTTTCAGAATATTGCGGTATCCGTCAAAAAAGCCTATATAATAAAGATTATTGTCCGTACCCAGGTAATGAATGTGAGATCTCATTTTCTTGTCTTCAACTTTCTGGTTCTTGATCCTTTCCTGATAAAGAAAATCCCTGTATTCCTCGGATCTGGTCAGGATAAGATCTCCCAGAACCAGAATGATCAGGCTGAAGATCAGTCCGAACCAGAAGAGTGGTATAACCATGCGTAATATGCTGATCCCGGCACTACGGATGGCTATGGATTCGTTATATTTGGATAATGTGCTCATGAGGAAGAGACCGCTCAGCAGAACGACCACTGGGGAGGTCAGTAGAATCAGATAGGGCAATCTCAGCAGGAAATAAAGGACGATATCATTCCCGGCGGCACCTTTTCTGATAAGACGGGGCATATTATCGGAAATATCTACAACAAGGAAGAGTATCGAAAAGGCAAAAACGATAATCAATAATGTTTTTATATATTCTTTCAAAATATATTTATCAAGTATTCTCATTTCAGTTTCAGCCTGCGGGTAATTTTATTGAAGAAACCTTTCACATCTACGAATTTCTGTTCTTTAACGGACATGATTATCAAGTAAACTCCCAGGATACTGAAAATGATATTTGATATCCACATGGCAATAAAGGGAGATATCATACCTTTATCTGCCAGTTCTTCACCCAGAGTGAGAGTGCCATAATATACCAGGAACACGAATGAGCTCACAGTGAAAGCCATGGCCACGCCACTGGATTTGGTCATCATTCCCACAGGCGCTCCGATGAGGACAAAAACCAGGCAGGCGAAAGCAATGGCATATTTCTTATTGATTTCCACCAGGTATTTATTGATATCCTTTTCCAGCTTTACCTTTCTATCAGTATTTATCTTCAGCATGTTCTGGAATTTTTTCAATTCCTTGTGCTGATCCTGTTTTTCCTGAGGTGTAAAGCGGACATTGGTCTGGAAAAGAGAATCGATGTGGGAGATATTTTGTTCCAGTGTGGCGATTTCATTTCCCAGTTCAGATATTTCCTTTCTTTTCTCCTGAACCATCTGCCACATAGTACCCGAACTCAATTCGCGATCCCCGCGGTAATCGGTTCCCTCTTCGTTAAGCTGGTAACCCAGATCGGGGAGATTCAGGGTAAATGTTTTAAAACGATGATAACGGTATTTTCCTTCTTCCCTGGGATCCAATTCATGCATTTCACCGTTCATTAATACAGCTTTAAGGCTATTGCCGCCATTACTGAGAATTATATTTCCTTTTTCCGCAGTAATGGTCTGAGGAAAATTGCTTCTTTCCTTCACATAGATGATAATTCCAAAAAGATCCTCACCAACTCTTTCCTTGGCATATATAGTATAATCCTTCATGGTAGTGAAGGTGCCGGGTACAATAGCAGTTACCGGGCGGCGGTAGTTTGCCTTTATCATCATGTTCTTCAGCATGTGATTTGTTTCTGGCAGGATCTCATTGTTAAAATACAGCATGAAGATCGATATGAGAATTGCCGCCAGCACCGTGGAACGCATCAGAGTATATACATTGATTCCGCAGGATTTGAAAGCGACCAGCTCATTATCGATCGCCAGACGACCGAAGGACATGATGGAAGCCAGTAAAATTGCCATGGGGATAGTAAGGGCCAGCATGAATGGTAAACTCAGGCCAAAAATACTCACAATGGTCAGGAAATCCAATTTTTTTTCGATGATCAGATTAAGAAGATCGATGATCTTGTCCAGAAGCATCACAAAGGTTGACACGAGCAGAGATACCAGAAAAGGAACAAAATTTTCCTTGAGGATATATTTCTCCAGTATCTTCATTTGTATTTCCCGGTGCTTTTATTGAACACCAGTTGTTATCATATCCATGAACTCATCTTCGGTCAATATCCGCACTGTGCCAAGCTGTCTGGCTTTAGTCAGCTTGGAACCGGGGTTTTCACCCACAACAAGGTAATCCAGGTTTTTACTGACTCCGGAAAGCACCTTGCCACCTTTTTCTTCAATTAATTCCTGAATCTCCTTTCTTCCCAGGCCAGACAGGGAACCTGTAATCAGAAAAGCCTTACCACTCAAAATATTATCACTGGATTCCACTTCGCCTGTGAATTTCAATCCACTGGTTTGCAGGCTACGAATGGTACTGAGACTGTTCATGTCATGGAAGAAATCATATAAAGATTGGGCGATCTTTTCTCCTATCTCCGGGACTGTCAGAAAATCTGCTACAGAGGCATTCAGCATACTATCAAGGTTGGGGAAATGCTTAACCAGGATTTTCGAGGTTCTTTCTCCCACGTAACGGATCCCCAGAGCGTATAATACCTTATCGAACCTGCGGCTCCTGGAATTTTCAATGGCTTTGCGAAGATTTTCCGTAGATTTGTCAGCCTGTTTCTCCAGCTTTTTTACTTTTTCGAAATCAAGGTGATAGATGTCCTCCACCCTGGTAATAAGTCCATTATCCAGCAACTGTTTTATCCGTGCTTCACCCAGACCGTCGATATCCATTGCCGAACGGGAGGCAAAATGCTGGATTTTTGCCTGAATCTGAGCCGGGCAGTTAATATTATTGCAATAATTGATGACTCCATCCGGTTCCCTGGTTAGTCCGGTACCGCAGACAGGGCAGTGGGAGGGAAATATTATCTGTCTTAAACCTTCTTTTCTCTTATCCTTATGTACTGCTATAATTTTAGGTATGATTTCTCCTGATTTAATGACAGTTACCATATCCCCGATCATCAGGTCGAGTCTCCTGATCTCGTCCTCATTATGAAGAGTAGCATGGGAAACAGTCGTTCCCGAGACGAAGATGGGCTGCAGCACTGCAACCGGAGTAACAGCACCGGTGCGTCCGACCTGAAATTTCACATCCAGCAGGCGGGTAAGAGCTTCTTCAGCCTGAAATTTATAGGCTATTGCCCATTTGGGGAATTTAGAGGTAAAACCAATTTCCTGCTGCAGACGGAAGTCACTGATTTTAATGACAATGCCATCAATCTCAAAATCGAGCCTGCTTCTTTCCCTATCCCAGAAGTCACAATATTCCTCAATGCCCTGAAAATCAGAGGCAACCTGATTGTAAGGACTGACATTAAAGCCATTTTCTTTCAGGAAGCGCAGCAGTTCTGACTGGGAATTAATTCCAGGTTGCTCGAAAAAGCCAGTAGTATAAATAACTGAGTCCAGACGGCGTTCCATAACCAGGCTGGTATCCTTTAATTTTATGGTGCCGGCAGCAGCATTGCGGGGGTTGGCAAAAGGAGCTTCTCCCGAAAGGGAACGTTCTTCGTTTATACGCATGAACTCCTTCACAGGCAGGAATATTTCCCCTCTCACCTCAATTGGTTTGAGATAAAGTATCTTCCCGGGAATCGAAGAAATGGTCCTGACATTTTCGGTAACCACATCACCGGCAAAACCATCGCCGCGGGTGGTAGCATATTTCAATTCCCCTTTTTCATAGAACAGGTTTATACTGATGCCATCAACCTTATGTTCCAGAGTAACTTCCGGGAAGAAACCTTTCTGCCCGGTAATCTTATTCAGGAATTCTCTTACTTCAGCCAGGGAATAGGCATTATCCAGGCTGAACATCCTGACCTTGTGCGGAATTACCCGGCTGGCAGCTTCCAGATCGGAACCAACCGTTTCACTGGGGGAGGCTTTCTGTTTGAATTCCGGATAACGGGATTCCAGTTCCTGGAGTTTCTTAACCAGTTGATCATATTCATAATCGCTGATTTCGGGAGCTGCTTGCTCATAATACAACCGATTATGATATGCTATTCTCTCCCGCAAGGTTACGATGGTTTTTCTTATTTCATCCCTGTTCAAGGTGCCTCCCGGGTAATCAAAAAATAATCGCTACACAATTAGAGCAATATATTTTTCCGGCAAAAAAAAAGCGGCTTCACAGGAAGCCGCTTTTCATAAATAATTATCGTCTATTAGGGAAAGAAGATGTCTATACCGCCACCGATCTGCAGTTCAGATTCTTCGTTATCACCTTCGCCATCACCGCCGTATTCACCAAAGCCCATCATGTAATGAGCACCAAGATCAACATAGATATTCTCGGCAATGTTGAAAAGGTAACCACCTCTGAATTTCAGGTAGTTGGCAGAATAGCTTAAATCTACATTAGCAGGACTATAAGACATCATCATGAAAGCGGCACCGCCATAGATGTAGTTGTAGAAATAACGGCCACCGATACCGAAACCAAAATGGGTTTCCGGTTCATCCCAGTCTGATGAGTTCGTATTGGTATACTCAACTTCAAGATCAGCACAGATATTGTCCATGAAGAAATAACCACCAACGGGATTGATGGCTATAGTGTTAACAGCATCAGCATCTGAATTGTACTTGTAACTGTTATACCCGATGAAACCACCGACGGTTTTGGTGCCTTTTTCGAAAGCGAAAGCTGAGGCGACAGCCAAGACTAAAAGCAGAATAAACAAACGTTTCATTACTAACCTCCTTTTATAAAACTGCCAAAAACATCAAAGTTATACTAAGTTTGTCAAGTTAATTTATTATTTCTTAATATATTATTCCGCTCGTTCACTAAAAGCCCTTGCCCGTGATAAAAGATTTATCTTCTTGTGTACCAGATAATTATCGTTTAATCCTATTCAAGATAACTTTCTCAGTTAGCAGAAGCTAAGTATCTGAAAAATAAAAAGCTGTTTCAATTCAGGCGGGGATTGGCTTGATATTGCTGCAGGCAAGTAAAAAAAGTATAAAAACGGTCAGCTCTTGGAGATGGCGGCGACCTACTCTTCCACACCGTTACCAGTGCAGTACCATCGGCGCGGGTGAGCTTAACTTCTGTG
>JAFGRJ010000135.1 GCA_016935235.1 Candidatus Cloacimonadota bacterium | reverse complement strand
TTTTTATAATTTGATCGAAATGAACTGGTTGCCTGTTATTTTGGCACTGTAGCGATGATTATTTTATCCACTCCACTGGAGCGGCTGATATCCATGATTTCTACAATTCTGCCGTGAGAAACATTGCGGTCCGCCTTCAGGACAAGTGTTCGCTCATGAGATTCCCGCAACATACTTTTCATATCTTTTGCTAAGTCATCAAGTACTATCCGCTGTTCATTGAGATAGAGTTCACCTTCTGCAGTCACAATCAGTTCCAGCTCTTTCACCGTTGTTTTATCAGCTGTACTGGCACTCGGGAGGTCAAGTTTCATTCCCGGCTGTTCAACGAATCTTGTAGTAAGCATGAAGAATATCAGCAGCAGCAGAACCACATCAATCAGGGATATTATATTCAGTATTACCTTGCGTCTTTTTTTCCTGATAAGTTGCATTGCAAGCTCAACGTATATATCTTAGTTTTAAGAGCAGGTCATTGATGTGTTTTTCAATGTCGAGAATCAAGCTTTCTGCTTTGTGGGAAAGGTAATTATAAAACACCAGCGTGGGAATTGCCACGGCAAGACCGGCGGCAGTAGAGATGAGAGCTTCGGAAATACCGCCGGAAAGGGTGGCCGGATCTCCCACGCCCTGAATTGAGATCACATTGAAAACTTTTATCATGCCCAGGACTGTCCCCAGCAATCCCAGCACCGGGGCTATAGTAGCCACTGTTTCCAGGATGTTCAAGCCCCTTTCCAGAGTCCTGATCTCCTGTCGACCCTGATCGCTGAGAATCTCTTTGATCTCAGCAGCAGGTATTTCCAGGGAATTCAGACTGGTACAGACCAGACTGGCAAATACACCGCTCTTACGATTACAGAAGGACACTGCCAGACCGACATCTTCCGGCTTCCTGATATCAGCCAGAACTTCCAGTATCTCCGGTCTTATCACCCGCTTCTTCTTGAGGGTAACCATTTTTTCGATGATAACCGCCAGTGCTAGTATAGAACAGACCAGCAGAGGGAACATAACTACACCCCCCTGCAGAATAAAATTCCAGATTGCCGTCATATTATTTCCTTTTATTTTTTTCTGATTATATAGGAAAAACGAGCCGTAACTTCCAGGAAATCCTCCGGGAAGTTTCCCGGAAGGGGCAGGAAAGGAGCTGCCCATTCGATGGCACTCACGCTGGTTTGTGTCAGTGATTCGTGACCCTGTGATTCCAGAACCTCCAGAGCCCTGATCCTGCCATCCGGATTCACGATAAAGCGTATTTTCGCTTCCCCGCTGATGATGCCCATATGGTAAAATGCTGGCGGTGGTTTGACCTTGTTCTCTATCCTGCGTTTCATATCCAGCAGGTAGGGTGCAAAATCCCACTCATAAGTATTGAAACTCAATCCGCCGTAATCCCTCACGGATGTCAGAGTATTGTCATAGCGCGGCTTCTGCCTGTCGATATCAGTGGGGAATACATCTTCCAGAGTCAATGCTTCGGGAATGTTACCTGTTTCGATGATCCCCAGATCTCCGATCAACTCCTTGAGATCCGGATATATCAGATTTTCGGCTTGTTCAACTCCATCTTCGGGAACTATGTTCTCGTATTCCCGTATATCGAAATCACCACTGGCATAGGGTTCACCATCCGGAATTGGCTGATCAGTAAAATCATCACGGGCAGCCTGGTTCTTATCGGAAATCAGGTTAGTATCCTCAGCTGGTTCTCTATCTTCAACTGAGGCTGGAGTTTCCACTAGTTCAAATACTATTCTTTTATCAGCAACTGTGTCTGATACGATTGGTATTTCCTCTGGAAACAGAATCGGGAATCTTCTGCCTGTAAAGAGCAATAATAATAAGATGTGTAAAAGTAATGAGACTATCAGGGCTATTATTCTTACCCTTTCTAGCGGCAAATGGACAAAATCAGGATTTTTAATCTATTTCTCCTGCCCTTATTCGTTGAATAAGATCTTTACTAATCATTAAAACGTTTATGCCAGGTTCTGGTTTCATTACTGCTTATTTTTTTGATAAATCTACCTCATATTCAATTAATTCCTGCCTGGAAATTCCGGCAATAAGAAAAAAAATCCCCTTATAATTCAGCTGCCTGAAAACCGGAATGATGCAACCGATTTGCAGTCTCAATTCAGGTCAATTTCCCGTATTGGATCTTCCTTTTCCGGATTCTATAGATTAACCAGATCATCCCCACCCTACCCGCGTCATCATTTCACTGGGGCGGGATCATCCATGGAACTTAATATTTATTCGATCAGATTCATAATCAGTTTAAAAAATAAGATTGACGGATGGTTATTATCCTGTGTTTTTTTATTTAATTTTAAGCATTGTTAGAGATTATCCTGGAAAGAAATCACCGTAAGGAAAGGGAACAGGGATGAAAATAAGAAAACTGGCTTTACTATGCGTTATCTTCATGGCCATGAACTTTATCAACAGGATCACCGGCACTTTTCTAATACAGCCTTATCACAACAAAACCATTTTCAATATAAGTATGATGATCCCGTTGATAACCAGCTTCCTGTATCTGCTTTTCTTTCTGGCGCTTTACCGGGAGTTTTCTGCCCAGCAGGATCTCAAAATGAAGAGAATAACTCTCCTGCCGCTGGCAGGCTCAATACTATCTTTTCTCCACCAGCTCAGGATGATACTTGATTTACACGATATTGAACTGGTGAAGATTCATACCGGATATATCTGGATCCTTATCCTCCCTCTTCTCGTTACCCTCACCTTCATCTGTTTCCTGTTAGTGCTGCATAGTGTTACCAGAAACAGGATCCAGGCACTGGCCAGAGCAACCATGATGGGAGTAGTAGGCTTCGGGTTTACTGCAATAATACATCTCTACCTGCTCCTGAACTTCATTTTACTGTCTTATAAACCTATGTTTCTCCTGATCGATCGTTACCTGACAATACTCGTTCTACCTTTATTATTTTTTTCCAATGTAGCCGTGATGTATTTCTTTTATTTCATTTACAGACATACCGAAAGTATTACCTATCTGCAGGAATACCGGGATTGATATAGGTCAGGTATGAATATCACCTTCAGACCTGCCACCCGCCTTGATCTGGACGACCTGACAAATCTCAGTCTGGGGGTACATAATATTCATCTGCAGCAAAAACCAGAAGAATTCAAGAAAATCAGTGAACAGAATATTGCAAATTTTTTCCGGGACATACTGCTGGATGAAAATATCATCCTGATGATCTGCCAT
>JAFGRJ010000134.1 GCA_016935235.1 Candidatus Cloacimonadota bacterium | reverse complement strand
TGTGACCCTTCCATACAACTCACCGTTGATAAAATTACCTATCCGTCCCAGACCCAGTCCGATGGAAACGAAGGGCATAACCGGGTCAGCCAGCTGATAGAACGAATAACCGTGTTTACGGCAGAATAAATATCCTATGATGATAACTGCCAAAGCACCTCCGTGAAAGGACATCCCGCCCTCCCAGACTGCCAGTATATGCAGCGGGTGCTGGAGATAGTAACTTATGTGGTAGAAAATCACATAACCGAGACGACCGCCCACGATAACGCCGACCATGATATTGAAGAGCAGGTTATCGAAAGTTTCTTTCCTGAGATTAACATTGCGGTAGGGAAGAAGTTTTTTCAATCCCAGATAACCTATTATAAAGCTGATTATATAAAGCAGACCATACCAGCGTATCTGGAGGGAACCAATCCTGAACAGGGTTGGATTCAATTTGGGATAAGGTATCATCTTACCTCAAAAAGGGCTCCGATCTATCTACCCAGCTCTTTCAGCTTCTGGATAAGTATGTCAGCAAGTTCTTCCGGAGGCAGTTCGTATTTCTGACCGCTCTTTTTCAGATCGGGTGAGAATATTTTTATAACCTGAGTAGGGGAACCATTAAGACCGATGTCGTTTTCATTCAGTTTTAGATCATCGGCATTCCAGATGATTAACTCGGCATTTTTGGCATTTCTCTTACCGCGCAGTGACGGCAGTCGGGGAGAATTGATTTCTTTCACTACGGTGATTACTGCTGGTAGGGGCATTCTTATTCTGTCAAATCCGTCTTCCATAAGCCGTTGCAAGGTAATAAAGGTACTATCTACAGTTTCGATTTTCTTAACAAAGCAGGTCTGGGGCAATTTCAGAAAAGCTGCTACTCCAGGTCCAACCTGGGCAGTATCTCCATCAATGGCCTGCTGTCCGAATATAATCAGGTCAAAATTCTCGATTTTTTTTATGGCTGTTGCGAGGGTGAGGCTGGTTGCCCAGGTATCTGCACCGGCAAATCTTTTATCAGTGAGCAGAATTATTTCATCAACACCAATGGCAACGGCTTCCCGAAGTGCTTTCTCAACCTGAGGCGGTCCCATACTCAGTGCAGTTACCTTGCCTCCCAGCTTTTCCCTGAGCCGGATGGCTTCCTCAATGGCATACATATCGAAAGGATTGATGATACTTTCCACGCCTTCCCGGATAAGGGTATTGGTACTGGGGTCAATTCTGATCTCAGTTGTGTCTGGGACCTGTTTTATGCAGACAATAATATTCATGGCAACCTCTAATTATTACCTGTAAAAGTTGCGGATGGTCCTGACCACGTAATCTTTCTGTATGTCAGTGAGTTCGGAATATATCGGTATCGAAAGGACCTGAAGAGAAGCTTCTTCAGATAGAGGCAGATCTCCCTTTTTGTATCCAAGATAGGAAAAGCATTCCTGAATATGCAACGGTTGGGGATAATAGATGGCACATCCTACTCCCCTTTTCTGGAGATATTCAAATAATTTATCCCGCTCTTTCACCCTGATAGTGAATTGATTGAATATAGAGAAGGCCTGAGGATGTATCTCCGGCAGGATTATCTGCTCTAGATCCGCAAGCTCTTTGTAATAATACCGGGCATTCTTTATTCTGTCAGCATTCCATTTTTCCAGATATGGCAATTTTACCAGCAGGATTGTAGCCTGAATCGTATCCAGCCGGCTGTTCAACCCAACCCGCTTGTGAAAGTATTTCGGGTTTTCACCGTGGTGACGGAGAAGCCTTATGGAATCTGCCAGATCTTTGTCATTGGTAATGCACATACCGGCATCGCCCATTGCTCCGAGATTCTTACTGGGAAAGAAAGAGAGTGTTCCAATGTCTCCCAGGGCACCAACGGTTTTACCCTGATATTTGCTGCCGATACTCTGTGCATTATCTTCTATGACCTTAAGATCATATTTCTGCGCGAGATGAAGGATTCTGTCCATTTCAGCAGGCTGGCCAAAAAGATGTACAGCTATAATTGCCCTGGTTCTCTCTGTTATGGCTGGCTCAATTTTATCCGGATCTATATTGAATGTACGGGGATTGATATCAACGAAAACAGGTTTTGCTCCCACGCGGTGAATGCAACTGGCAGTAGCAAAGAAAGTGAAAGCAGTGGTGATGACCTCATCGTCCTCTTTGATCTGCAGAGCCTGCAGAGCCAGCAGGAGGGCATCAGTCCCGGAAGCGCAGCCAATGCCGTATCTTGCCCGGGAATACGCGGCGATTTTTTCTTCCAGTTCTTCAACCTGAGGACCAAGGATATAGCGGTGAGTGGAAAATAATTCTTCGAGACCCTGACGGATTTCGCCAAGGATATTAGCATACTGAGCATACAGATCAAGCAGGGGAACTTGCATTTTACTCCTCAAAATATTCGATTATTCTACTCAGGATCATGTCCAGATCGTATTTGGGTTTGTAATCAATGAATTTTTTAATCTTGGTGAGATCGGGTTTACGCTGGCGCATATCTTCAAACCCTTTTTCGTAGGCGTCTTCATAAGCAATATACTCTATCTTGGAGTTGCTGTTGGTTATTTTCTTGATCTTGTTTGCCAGTTCTTCTATTGTAACCTCATAATCATTGCCGATGTTGAAAATTTCACCCTCAGCTTTCTTACAGTTCATCAATTTTATCATACCGTCGATCACATCGTCTACATCGGCAAAACAGCGTGATTGTTTGCCGTCCCCGTAAATAGTTATGGGATGGTTTAGCAGGGCATTGCGGATGAATTTCGGTATAACCATCCCGTATAGCCCTGTCTGCCGGGGACCAACAGTATTGAAACAGCGTGCTATTACTATCGGAAGTTTTTTTTCACGGTAATAAGCCAGAGCCAGGAATTCATCAATGGCTTTGGATGCGCTGTAGCTCCAGCGGGTAATATGGGTAGAACCTAAAAGACGATCATCCTCCTCCTTGAAAGGCACATTGTTACTTTTTCCATAGATCTCAGAAGTTGAGGCAACAAGGACTTTTTTCTTGTATTTATTGGCAAATTCAAGAACGTTTTCAGTTCCGCCGATATTGGTCTGTAACGAGAGTAAGGGGTTGTCGATAATGAATTTTACACCCACTGCAGCAGCCAGGTGGTATATTTCATCGCAATCCTTGATGAGCTTCTCCAGGATATCACGGTTCAGGATGGAATTGATGGTATATTCGAACTTGGGATTCTTTACAAGATGGCGAATATTGGAGAATTCCCCTGTTGAAAGGTTGTCAATCACAGAAACGTTATTACCAGTCTCCAGAAGCTTTTCTGCCATATGGGACCCGATGAAGCCGGCTCCCCCCGTAATCAGGTACTTTTTCATCTTTGTCTCCTTAAGGGGAGGTAACTGTTTGAATAACTATGATAATTGTTGCTATCTGAGATAAGGTGGCGATCGCCTCGCGAGTTATCTGCCAGTAATCGTACTCCGGTTTTTCCGGTACGAAGATCATGTCGCTGGCATAAATGACAGTATTTTTATCAGGTTTAATCCATTCGCCTGTTTCACCCCGGATAATCCTGATCTTGCTTTTATGAACACGCCAGGAGAATCCGCCGGCTCTTTCAATGTAATCCAGGTAGTTCAGTCCCTTTTCATATGCTATGGAAGAAGGATTCTTTACATGTCCGGAAACGATAACAGAATTTATCTGACCAGGGATATAGATATAATCGTTATTCTGCAGGAAAGGATCGATATCGCTATTTCCCTTTAGAAGTGACTCGAAATCAACAGATATTTTTGCCTGGATTTCATTGATCTTTGCTTTCTGGTATTCATATTCCAGAGGTGTCATGTCGCTTGGTGCCAGGGATTTCAGTCTTTCGAACTCAGGATCATATTCAATTTCCTCTCTTTTTTGCAGATAGGATCTTTTCAGGTCTGCCTTCTCTGTGATCCCGCCGGCCATTGTAATCAAAGCGGACAGGGTGGTGCTATTTTCGGTAATAACATATATGCCCGGGAAATAGACTTCTCCCCTGATGTAGACAACCGGATCTTCATGATATTCCGGTATTAAGCGTATCATTATCCTGTCGTCATTCTGAAGAAGTATATCCTGAGCAGCGGTGCTGTTTTCGATGATGTCTCTGTAATTCACTATGATTGTTTCAGTATTAATGTGATCTTCCTTGTATCGTATTATTTCCAGAGCATTGAGATAAGCAGCATCGGTAAAACCAAGAGCAAGAGCGATAATATCGGACAATCTGTCACCCGGGACTATTTCATAATTGCCTGGTTTGTTGATTGCCCCATAGACAGTGACTTTCTCCGTTTGAGGATGGACAATGATAATATCACCGTCCTCAAGGTAAGGGTTTTCTCTTTCATTACCCAAGCGGAAGAACTTCTGTAGATCGATTCGGATTGATTCGTCGTCTCTTTTCAGGATGATATTCCGGGATGAACTCTCTTCTGGGGAATAACTTTCTTCAATAAGCTCCTTGTATTCTTGGTAGGGATTGCTGTGACTTTTCTGGGGAGCTGCAAGTATTTCCTCGGTGGGATATACATATACTGGCGCTTCAGCATTGGCTAATTTAACGACCTCTGATAACCTGCTGGTGGGTGGGAGGCGGTACACTCCCGGATTTTTAACCGCACCTACCACGGAAATACTGTATAAAGTCTCAGGCAGGTCTATCTGTCCCGGCAGAGGCGCTGGAAATAGGTATGAGATTAGGAAGAGCAAGACAATATATTTCACCTATTCCTCCTTGAAATCGCTTATTATCTGGAAGTTACGGGTAAATATAAAAAATGTTATAGCAAAATATATCAGCAATAAATCAATTCTATTACTTTTTATCAAACTCAAACTCCATTCAAAATAGAAAAAAAAACTTAAAACTGTTTTTTTTGTCAAATATTTCATTTACTGGTGCGTCTTGAAAGATTACCAGTTAATAATAAATTCTATTATCCTCATGCTATCCCTTAACAGTTCTTTTCTTGATTTACCTTTTCCCCCATCAATGTCCAGGGAAATGCGGAGGTTATTGAGACTGCTGAAGCTGACCGGATAACTGAATTTCTTCAGCAGTGCTTCCAGTTTGGTACGGGAGGGCAGCATTTTATTGCTGAATTGAAGGGAAGCAATCCCCTTTTTTAACTGAAAGGCTTCTATATCGGTTTTTCCGATAAGCATGTTTAATTTATAGTACAGGATGGCATTCTCTCCGGGAGTTGGTATATTGCCGAATCTATCTGTTAACTCAATTGAGAAATCGTCAAATTGTCCAGGAGAGGTGAAGGTTAGCATTTTACGGTAAAGGCTCAGGCGTTCTTTTTCATCGTGAATGTAATCATCCGGGAAATAGAAGTCACTTTCAATCTGCAGTCTTTTCAGTTTATCAAACTGCTGGTCGATAAGTGATATTTTATCTTTGGCCTGAACATTCTTCACCGCTTCTTCCAGAAGATAGTTGTAATAGTGAAAGCCGATTGTATTGATAATGCCACTTTGTCTGGTGCCCAGAAGTGTTCCCACTCCTCTTATTTCCATATCCCGCATGGCTATCTGATAACCGCTTCCCAGTGATTCATATTCTATCAGCGTTTCCAGTCTTTTACGTGCTTCTTCATTTAAATGTTGAGGTATGATCAGGTATGCATAAGCTCTTCTATTGCTGCGCCCTACTCGACCACGTATCTGGTAAAGCTGTGCCAGGCCGAAGGTATCAGCCCGGTTGATGATAATGGTATTGCAATTTGGTATGTCGATTCCTGATTCGATGATGGTAGTGGCAATGAGAACATCAAATTTATGATGGGCAAAATCCAGGGTTACCCGTTCCAGGATCTTCTCCGGCATTTGACCGTGGCCTACTCCGAAACTGACTTCGGGAAGTAGCTTTTTCAGGTCAGCTGCCATGCTGTCGATGGTCTGGACCCGATTATGAACGAAAAAGACCTGTCCTCCCCGATCAATTTCCCGGTTTATGGCATCTTTGATGATATCTTTATCAAAGGGTACCATCATTGTTCTTATTGGTAGCCTTTCTTTAGGGGAGGTTCTGATCAGGGAAAGCTCCTTCAAGCGGGATAAGGTCATATACATCGTTCTGGGGATAGGAGTAGCAGACATATAGAGAGTATCTATATCCGATTTAAGTTTTCTGAGTTTTTCCTTATGCCGCACTCCGAATCTGTGTTCTTCGTCTATTATCAGTAAACCGAGTTTCTTGAAGACTACGTCGCGGGACAGTAAGCGATGTGTTCCGATGGCGATATCAATAACACCCTCTGTAAGCAGGACAAGGTCTTTTTTCAATGCCCCCGGGGAACGGAAGCGGCTGAACATGGATATTCTGATGGGATATTGAGCCAGGCGTTCTTTAAAAACCAGATAGTGCTGTTCAGCCAGAAGGGTTGTGGGCACCAGTATTGCGACCTGCCAGCCACTGTTTACTGCCTTGAAGGCAGCCCGGATGGCAACTTCCGTTTTTCCGAATCCGACATCTCCACATAAAAGCCTTTCCATGGGGATGTCCTGTTCCATATCATCTTTGATTTCTATAGTTGCGGTTGTCTGATCTGGAGTATCCTCGTAGATGAAGGAATCTTCCATTTCTTTCTGCCAGATAGTGTCGGGTTCAAAGGAGATCCCTTTTCTGATCTTGCGTTCCGCATAGAGTTTAACTATATCCTCCGCTACCAGTTCAACCTGTTTTCTTGCTCTGGTTTTGGTGGTTTCCCAGCTTCTGCCGCCCAGTCTGTGGATGGTGGGAACGAAACCTTCTTCTGATACATAGCGGGAGACCAGGGTCAATTGATAGGTGGGAACATAAACAGAATCATTGCCTGCGTATTTAAGATGTAAACATTCAATGTTATTGCCATCAATGTTTAGTTTTGTAAGACCTGCATAAATTCCTATGCCGTGATCAATGTGCACTATATAATCGCCTGGCTGCAGGGATTCATAATCGACGAGTGCCTCATCCCTGGAAAAACGCGCTTTCCTTCTTTTTTTCTTGTAGCGGCTGAAAATCTCGTGGTCTGTGTAAATGGCCAGTTGGGAGTCCGGTAGTATAAAGCCCTTTTGCAGAACACCGAGGGTAAAATCTACCTGCTCTTCGAACTGGGGAAGAAGCTCCCGCATTCGTTTGCTCTGACCACTGTTATCGGATTGAATAAGAATTCTATAATTATCTCTTATCTTCTGGTGAAGAGATTTTTCCAGGAGATCAAGGTTCCCATGCAGGTTTTCCTGAGATTGAAAAGGGGCTGCAACGGAAGCGGGGAAAATTTGTTCCGGAAGAATGGATGCTGACAGGTAGAGGTTTTTGAAATGCGTCAGCATTTTATTCAGGAAATCCTCACCGGCAAAGATTTTGTCGGGATGTGGCAGGATCTCTGATTTGAATTTCTCTTTTCTGGCCTGATACAGGCTCGTGGTTTCATAAAGAATTTCAGTGATGATATCCCTGGTGTGAATAATTTCATCCCAGGCGATAATACAGTCTGCCGGTGAAAAGAATTCTATAAAATTTGCAGTTTTATCCAGCAGCAGGGAAACATCCTGTTCAATGCCCTCATAGAAGCCTTCCTTGTGTATCTTCTTCCATATTTTCTCATTGGTGTTGATGTCATGAAGGGAAAATTCGCGGGATGGCATGAGGACTACACTGTTTAATTCTTCCCCGGTGGATCTCTGCGTGCTAACTGAAAAAACGCGGATTGATTCAATCGCATCTCCCATGAATTCCAGCCGGATGGGTTTCTCAGTACCTGGACTGAAAACGTCGATGATTCCCCCTCTACGGGCAACGTTACCAACCGTCACAACCTGAAATTCGTTTTCGTATCCCATCGCTACCAGGTCGGATATCAGGATTTCCGGTTTATATTCAGTATGGACATCAAGTTTGATAATATGCGGAATAAAAATTTCAGGGTGAACGATTTTTCTCAGAAAGGAGCGCAATGATACAGAATAAACAGAGTGTTCTCCAGTGGTTGCTCGTACCAGGGATGATATTCTCTGCGCCCTTATTGAATAATGGGGAGACCTTTCCTCGTAAGGCAGGATTTCATAATCAGGCAGGTAAAAGACACGATTGCTGCCAATCAGTAGATCAAGATCATCCTCAAATTCTTCAGCTATCCTTTCATCATGGGACACTAGGATGATATTCCTGCCCGTTTTAAAGAAAGCCCTGCTCACCAGAAGTGCTTTTGTGGAACGGTTCAGTCCATGATAGGCAGACAGCTGCTCTCTTTCCAGGTCAATATCAAATCTACTGATGAAATCCGAGCGATTCAGGTATGTCTCTATGTCCCTGTAAAGCATATTTTGTCCTTCCCCAGCAAAGTTCTTGCTGTGCTGACTGTCGTCAAGAATTATAAGTAAACAGGCTATGGCAGGATTATTGATTATAAAACGGCATCTTTGTGTGTTTCTTTTTACTTGCTGCAATTCAGGAGCTAAAGGTTTTTATTGACTTGTTCCAGGAAGGGACGATTATAAATCCATGCTGGAAGTAGACAAAAAATCGTTGAGCAGGGATTTAAATAAAATACCGGAACAATGCGGTTGTATTGAATTTAAGGATAATAAACAAAAAGTCCTGTTTGTTTCTAAAACTTCCAATTTCAGAGCTTATGTCAGAAATATCCTCAGCAATCTGGATAATAATAAATATCTTCTGAAAATGCTGTCTCTATCTGAAAAGGTGAAATTTATCGCCACAGGCAACCTTTTTCGGGCATTGCTTCTTGAAAAGCAGATTCTGCTTGATGTTACACCGGAGTTCAATTCCCTGGTCCGGTTCTATAATGACTACGTCTACCTGAACATAGAATTCACCGCGCCTCCCTTTTTTGGCATCAGCGATGATACCGCTGGGAATAAGCAGTATCTGGGTCCTTTCCGCAACAGATTCTTTCTTCATGATTTTCTGGCCACGATGGCTGATCTCTGGCGTTATCCCTTATGCCCGGATGGCAATTATCCCTGCAGCCGCTATAAATCTAAGACATGCAGAGGATTCTGCCTGGAGAACAGGAAAGATTTTTTCCATATTGTTGAATATTCCTATCTGCAGGAGAATAAGGAACTGCTTCAGAAACTCCATAACCAGAGACGCAGGCTATTCGATGATCTCCAGTTTGACAGGGCAGAACTGCTTCAGAAACAGATAGAGGTCATAGAACGTTATTATCGGATGATATTTTTTCTGCATATTGCCAAGAATCTGGATATGGAATACAGTGATAGTGAGGGTGAATATTCGATTCACAGAGGAATTATAACCTGGATTTCGGTGGGCGGAAAAGATATGGAATTTCCCTGCCCGGCTCCATCATATCGGGATAATGAATACCTGGCAATAGATAAATCCTGCCTTGACGAAATGTGGATTGTTTTTGAATACCTTTTGCCTACACAGGGAGATTTTTTTGCAAAAATTTACTTGAATTCCAGAAATCGTTTGTTAAAGTTATTTTCCTGATAAAACCGGGTTTGGTATGATAAAGAAAAGGATTCTTGTTGTTGATGACGAAATCGAAGTCACAGACTTCCTCAGACTCGAAATTGAGGAAAGAAATGACCAGTTGCAGGTTATATGTAAAAATTCCGGCTATGGGGCGTTAAGTGAAATAATGAAGGGGAAGATCGATCTTCTGCTGACAGATATAGCCATGCCCGATATGGATGGTTATGAATTGTTCTCCCGGACCAGAGAGCTGAATGAGAATATGCCTGTTGTCATGATGACGGGATTTGGTTATGATCCCAATCACGCCGTGGTCAAATCAAAAAAAGCCGGATTGCATGATGTTATCTTTAAACCCTTCAATATGGATAAACTTCTTAAACTCATACAGGACAGGCTCAATGCTGAAGAAAAATAACATTTTGCTGCTCCTGGTTTTTTTTTTATCAGCAGCCTGCTCTGGGCAGCAAAGAGCAGAAATTTATTTAACAAAGAAAATATAGAAATATCCTTCCCCCCCGATGATAAACGCCTTGCTGAGATAATAGCTACGGAACTGATAAACAATATCGAGACATTTCACCGCAATCTCGGGCAATACCCCGAATTAAAGGTGAAGATTTTTATTGCCACTGATGAGGAAGAATACCTTTCCCATGCTGGCAGGACTTCCGGCATAATTGAATTCAGCGAAGCATTTTTTAATCCCGGGGATCAGACTATCTATATCCGCAATCCCAGAAAATTAAAGAACTTTTCATCTCTGCACAGAATATTGCTGCACGAGTATGTACATCTTCTGGTGGCTTATTACTGGCAGGATACTCCTCTCTGGTTCAACGAGGGCATGGCTGTCTATTTTTCCAATGACCTCTCTATTAACCGTGAATTCAATTTTGTTATAAATTATATCCTGGGCAATTCCAGGAAACTTGCTGAAATGACATCCGGCTACCCGGTCAACAGCATAGAATGGGAATCGTTTTATGCTCATTCAGCCCTGGCGGTGAAGTACCTTTATACCAGGAAGAGAAGGAATTTTATTTACTTCTGGGACCTTGCCTTCCCCGGACGCAATTTCACCTCCGCCTTCACCAGGGCATTTCTGATAACACCGACCCAGTATTCCAGAATCTTCGAGAATTATGCCAGATCACATTTCCGGATGGAGATTTTGCTTGCCACAACCGGACTTATCTGGAGTATCCTGCCACTGGTCCTCATTGCAGGATTCATCAGAAAGAAAATAATCAACCGTAAAGTCAAAAGGGGATGGGAAGTTGAAGAATATGAAGAGGATAAAAGTGAGGATGAAATATAAATGCGGGAATTTGATGAATTACTAGAAATAATCAGGAAGCTTCGTGATCCTGTTCGGGGATGCCCCTGGGATATACAGCAGACCCATCGTTCCCTGATACCGAATTTCATAGAAGAGCTTTATGAAACGGTGGAAGCAATTGAAAGAAATGATGTCGAACACCTGTCGGAAGAACTGGGTGACCTTCTTCTGCATATATTGATGCAGACGCAAATAGCATGCGAGCATGATGAATTTACCATGGAGGAAGTGCTCCAGCGGATCAGCAGGAAATTGCTTCATCGACATCCTCATGTTTTCGGAAATTACAGCACCCCTGATGCCCAGGGTGTAAAGATGAACTGGGAAAGGATCAAGAAGAGGGAAAAATCACGGGACTCCATACTCGATGGTATTCCTACTACAATGCCAGCCCTGATTACCGCTCAGCGCATACAGGAGAAAGCGGCAGCAGTGGGATTTGACTGGCATGATTCCGAACCTGTTCTGGAAAAAATGGACGAGGAAATCGATGAGTTAAAAAAAGCCCTTGTTTCCGGATCTGATGACGAGATCCAGAAAGAACTCGGGGATATTCTGTTCACGGTTGTGAATCTTTCCCGTAAACTTGGCTATGATGCCGAAACCTGCTTGCGCGGATCTATAAGGAAATTTGATAAAAGATTCCGCGCAATAGAAAATCACTTCAGGAAAAATAAACTTGATATCAACGAAAGCACTCTGGAGCAATTGGATGAAATCTGGAATAAAATCAAAAAAAACAATATTTAGAAAAAATTTATTTCCCAAGATATACTTCGCTGCCGGGAGTTTTATTTTACTGATAGCTCTTATTCTGTATACGAATTTCCTGCTCCGGGCTCTGCGAGAAGATGTTAAAGTAGTCCCTGATCTGTATTCCAAGTTTATCAGCCTGCCTGCGGATGTTAATCTGGAAACCTTTCTCTTTCAGTATTTCATGACCCAGATTGTTCCCCGGATCGACTATCCCATTATACTGGCGGACAGTCTGAAAAAACCCTATTCCTGGGAAAATATAGACATTCCCAAAAAGGATTTCGATGAGCTTGCAACAGGGGATAGAAAGTACCTGATGAAAAAAGTTACGAAATACGAATCACAGGGAGCGGTTATTCCATTGAAATCGGATCTTGAATCCGACAAGATCCTCAGTTTTGTCTATTACGGTGAGACCAGGTCCATGTTTCTCCTGCGCATAATGCCATATCTGGAAATGGTCCTGGTGGTTCTCTTCGTGATGCTGGGTATCTATATTGTCTTCTCCTTGCGCAAGTACGAGGAAAATAAGATCTGGGTAGGGTTAGCCAAAGAAACTGCTCACCAGTTCGGTTCGCCCCTGTCCTCGCTGCTGGGATGGCGCGATCTGCTGGAGATGAAGATAGACCAGAAGTGCAGGGATGAGGAAATGATGAAAGTCCTGGATTATATGAAGTCGGATATGGAAAGATTGAATAAGATTGCATCCCGTTTCGGCAAGGTAGGTTCAACGATCAAGCTGTTACCAACTAATCTGCACAGCATAATTCAGGAGGTTGTCGACCATTTCCAGAAAAGATTACCCACTTTCTCCAATAAAATAGATATCAGCTTTGTAAGTAAAATCGAAGGCAAGAAAATAAAACTGGATCCTGATCTCATTAAATGGACTCTGGAAAATCTGATCAAAAACAGCATGGATGCAATGCAGAGCAATGATGGAAAGATAGAAATCAGCGCCTTCAGTTATAAGAACAGAGTTTATATTCAAATAAGAGACCAGGGAAAAGGCATACCGAAGTCCATGTATAAAAAGGTGTTCCTGCCGGGAGTGACCACAAAGAAAAGAGGTTGGGGTCTGGGCTTGAGCCTGGCACGCAGGATTATCAGGGAATACCATCGTGGCACCATTCATGTTCTTGATAGTGAGATAAACCGGGGAACAACTATTGAAATAATCATACCGGAGGTTTAAATGTTTGTTCTTTCCAGGGAAGAGATGTATCAATATGACAATTACACGATAAATGTTTCTGGCATCCCCGGAGAAGAATTGATGGAAAACGCAGGCAAGGGTTGCAGTGAGATCATTCATAAGGAAATACTGGCGGAAAAAGGGAAAGTCGTCATATTCTGCGGAAGTGGTAACAATGGCGGAGATGGCTTTGTTATTGCCCGTTATCTCAGGCAATGGGGACACCAGGTGGTTGTTGTCCTTACCGGTGATCAGGAAAACATGTCTCCGGAAACTCAGGTTAATTTTCAGAAATGCCTGACAATGAAAATTTCCTGGTGCCATGTCACCTCGCTGAGAGCATGGCAGGAAGCTAAAATCCAGTTGGCGGAATTCGATCTTATTATTGATGCCATTTTTGGAGTAGGGCTGAAAGCTCCCCTGAGAGGATGGTGGGGAGAACTGATCGAGATCATGAACAAAGCTTCAGTTCTAAAGGTATCTGTTGATATTCCCAGTGGAGTTGACGCCAACACCGGATATTCGCCGCATGCCTTTTGTGCTGACCATACTCTGACGATGGCAAATTATAAATATGGTCATCTGATTGAAACAGGAAGACTTTGCAGCGGCGAAGTAAAAATTATAGATATTGGAATAGATCCTGCCGTTTATGAAAAATTTCCTCCCCGGGGCAGAATGATTACGGAGGAGGATGTTGTCTATCCTTCTCGCAGCAGGTTTCATCATAAGGGTGGTTATGGCAGAATTGCAATTATAGGGGGTTCCCCGGGTTATTCGGGAGCAGCTATCATGGCCTGCCAGGCAGCCCTGAGAGCAGGTGCCGGTCTTATCACCCTTTTCCATCCCCCCGGAATGGAATTGATTTTTGAAAGCCAGCTTCTGGAAGTAATGACCTTCAGTCTGCCTGTTGACAATGCTGAAAAGTTAGACTGGGATACCCTTGAGCGCAAACTCGATCAGAACGATGTTATACTGATTGGACCCGGCATGGGAACAGGTAAAACAGCCACCCGTCTGGTGGAATATGTTGTAAAAAACTGGC
>JAFGRJ010000133.1 GCA_016935235.1 Candidatus Cloacimonadota bacterium | reverse complement strand
TTCCCGACTTTTTCCCGAGTTCACACCGGGAGTATCGTATAAACCAGTGGATCCAGCAATAATGTAATTACCATCCCCGGTTTTTCTAATAGTTTTTCCCATTTCAGATTTTTCCGTACCCAGGACAGCAGACCAGATGTAGTTACCACCATTATCAGTCCCAATCACATAGATATCATCCTCACCGGCACCGTAGGAGCAGGTATATCCACAAACCACGTAACCACCTTCATGACCTGTGATAATACTGCTGGCTTCATCTAGGTCTGCTCCACCATAAGTCTGAGTCCACAGCTGATTACCTGCTATGTCTGTACCGACCAGGAAGACATCACGCAAGCCGTTGCCAGAAGAGGTCGTATAACCCGCAATCACATATCCGGAACCATCTTCTGCTGCACAGAGCGAATACCCGAATTCCCAGCCCGAACCACCATAGGTTTGCGTCCAGATCTGGTTACCCTGGGTATCTGTCTTGACCAGATATACATCGGAATTGCCATTACCCTCCGAATAGGTGAATCCTACAATCACAAAACCACCATCAATTGCTTCGATTACATCACGCCCACCTTCCGAAGCGGTACCGCCATACACCTGATCCCATATCAGGACAGCCTCGGAAACAGCACAAAGCAGTAACAGCATTACTGTTGCAATTATTATGCACTTTTTCATGGTTACCTCCTATCGGGAGAGAGGATTCTGCTGCTGCAGGGCAGTCATTATAGCCTCTGCGTTCTGAATCCAGTAATACTCACCGCGGGTGCTGGTAACAATATTGCCATCAATCACCGGCGGAATATTATCTCCCAGATAATTGGCTCCAGCAGCAATATATTCACTTTCATAATAGGGATTTCCGGTTATGTTTACACCTTCCAGGATGCCAGCTGCAGCCAGAACTCTCACACCAGCACAGGTCGCGTATATTATTTTACCAGCATTGTTGGCATTCACCAGAAGGTCCAGCGTTTCCTGGCTGTTAAGAAGATCGTTATAGGCATTGGGCGGATTATTATACCAGCGGGAAGGACATATCGCAATAACATCGAATTCCTCGATATCACCTAGCTGAGCTATTACGATATCAACTGCGATGGGCTGACCCCAGAAGCAGGGATTTACGGTTGGATTGACTGCCGTATAGGTTACCTGCCAGCCAAATTCCGAAAACATTTCCATCAGATAATAGCTGTTAGCACCAAACCAGTTCGGCACTATCAGCAAGACCTCTACATCAGAAGCCACTAAGTGCTGCAAAGAAATTAAAAAACACATGATGATCAACAAAACTTTCCCGGTTTTCATCTGCATTCCTCCTCTGCCCTATGAGTCCTTACCGCATACAGATATTTTCTCCTGAATCTGTATTATCCACTTTAATCTGGCATTCTCACGCGGGGATGCAGTTAGTTAAACTTCAGGACAGAAATACCCTTAGAGATCTTTCTGAGAAGAGGGTTTCCCATAAATCCATCCCGCTAATCAATGCATTCCCCGATTCTACTTTAACAGAATCATTTTACTCACTGCCGTTGTATTGGCGTAACACAGTCGTACCAGGTAAATCCCACTGGTCAAGGTGCTGGCATTCCAGGAGACCTGGTGTTGTCCATACGTCCTGAATTCATCACACAAGGTTTCCACAAGTTGACCTTTAAGGTTGTAAACCTGCAGCTTAACCGGTGCTGGTTCTTTCAGAGTATAATAGATCACTGTACTGGGATTGAAGGGATTGGGAACATTATACAGGATTCTGGCATCCGGAATGATAATTTCCGCGTCGGCAGCAGTACCGTTGATCAGAGGTAGGCCCTGAACCCACTGAGCGTCCTGGATGAAACCATCGGTTATATTTCCGCACAAATCCGCAAAACTATCACCGTAACCCTCGTTGAATTGCCAGTTAGCCAGCAGATCGTCCTCGCTGCCATTCAAGTATAGCAGCATATTTATCTGGATTTCCAGTTCTGTGAGTACCCTGTTCCATATCCGCACCTCATCAATTATTCCCTGAAATTGCTGCAATCCTCCTGCTGAATTGCCCAGGCAAAGGTCGTATTCCTCATTGGGAGCAATATTTCCTGATGAGAGGGATAAATAGGTCAATTCCTGGGGAACCCCATTAATGTACACTGCGACATCATCAATACCATCAAAACTGAATGCTGCATGCTGCCATTGATCTAGCTGGATGGAATTTTCCGGAGTTCCTGCCCGGGTAAAACTGCCATCCTCATGCTCAATAATCAGAACCAGACTGTTGGCTGCAAAAAGGGGGAATGAACAGGTATAACTCAGATGAAATTTCTGCTTGTCGATGATCCTGTTAAAATAACTGCCACCAGTATAAGGTTTAATCCATGCCTCCATGGTCAGTGAACCGCTCAAATTCAAAGCGGGGGCAGCAGCACAGATGGCACAGCTGTTCTGCTCATTATAAAGAAGAGCGCTGTCCTGGTCGAAAACAGATATCAGATCAGCATCAATATAATACTGCTCATAATTCTGGGTTGTAACAGTCAGAGAAACGGAAAAAACACCCGCCTCCATATAGGTCCAAGTGGGATACTGGGTTGTATCATCAATAATACCATCGTTATTAAAATCCCATGCCCAGGCGATGATCTCTTCCCCGAAATGCGAGAGATCGGTGAACTGAACTGGTAAAGGAGCAATCCCTGTCAGGGGAAACGCCGTAAAGTTAACTCCATAGAGCAGGTTTTCCCACCAGCCCACCGTATTGCCCTGAGTAGCAACACCAACCATATCCAGGTCACCATCTTCATCAAGATCCACTGGCACCACGTCACTGCATCCAGGTAAACCTGTAACCACTGGATACCTGGTGAACCCCTGCTGACCGTTGTTTTCCCACCATACTATCTGACCACCCGTCTTGGAAGCGCCAAAAACATCCATATAACCATCATTATTTATATCAGCCATTCCCACCTTGTGGGGTCCTGCAAAATTGTCGTCGATCATGTGCTCAGTCAGTTCTCCAGCAGAATTGTTTTCCAACCAGATAACTTCGTTGATCAGGCAGGCGGAAGCTATAATATCCATATCCTCATCACCATCAAGGTCTCCACCATCCACGCAGCAGGGTCTTCCCCAGTTCTCCTTGATGATTTCCTCGGTGAAGGTACCATCCCCGTTATTCTGGAAGAAGCACAGCTGACTTGCCCAGGAAGCGGTACCAAAAAGGTCGTAGTCCATATCCATGTCTATATCGACCGCAGCGATACAGTTTGCATGATCCCAGTTGTCCTTGACGATATGTTCAGTGAAATTCTGCTGACCATCATTTTCCAGCCAGCCCATTCTGCCTGGATTGCCTTCGCAGGCAGTTACCAGGGCATCAATATCTTCGTCACCATCGAAATCCATTCCCTTGATCATATTCGGTCCTGTCCAGAGACCCGCAATATGCTCGCTGAATTGCTGCATACCGTCGTTCTCCCACCAGGAATATCGATTGAGACCATCAATAGCACTGAAAATATCGATATCCTCATCGCCGTCGATATCAAGAGCATGCACACACATGGCATAAGGGCAGTTATAGGAAATCTCATGCTGGGTGAATTCCTGCTGGCCGTTATTTTCCCACCAGCTTATACAGTTAGCTGAACGGGCAGCAGAGATGATATCAACATCATCATCATTACCGATATCCGCCACCGACACGAACCATGGTCCCAGATACTGGTTATTAAGAATGTGTCCCCGGAAGATGATCTGGGCAGAAACATTGAGAATCAGAACCGATATTAAAAAAGAAATAATTATATACTTCTTCATCTTATCTCCTTTTCAGGAAAATCCGCTTATTTAAGCAGGATCATTTTCCTGGTTAATGATTTCAAACCACCTGCGAGGTTATACAGATATATGCCAGAAGAACGTCTGGAACAAGTTTCTGCTTCTCCAGGCCATTGAATAGAGCCACTTCCATCAGGTTCAAAAAAGGAAGTCTGTTCAACTCTTCTTCCTTTGATATCATATACGGACAGACACAGCTCTCCCGCCGGAAAGTTATTATAAAAAATTGTCGTGCCGCCATTAAAGGGATTGGGGACATTTACCATGAATTGTTCAATACCAGGGAGAGGACTATTTTCCGGAGTACCTGCAGGTAAAAGAAGAAAACCCTGACCCCAGAAAGCTTCATAGATTGTTCCTGGTTCCTGGTGATCTGCGTTATCATAGAAAAATTCACCGTAAGCCTCATTGAATTGCCAGTTGGCGATCAATCCAGGATTACTGCCGCTGAGATAACTGAACATGTAGTTCAAGATGTCATAATCAGTGCGGACATGATCCCAGATACGAATTTCATCGATCAGTCCCTGAAAAGAGTAATATAGGTCGGAAGAATTCCCGATATAGAGATCATATTGCTCATTATCAGCCGGTGTTCCGCTTGGTTCACCCAGATATTCCGTTTCAAAACCAGCACCATTCAGAAAGATTCCCGCTTCCCCCAGACCATCATAGGTAAAGGCAACATGCTGCCATTGATCGTAGACAACCGTGTTTTCGGAACTCATGGCTCTGCTGATGCTGCCATTTGTATGAGTTATCTGCAGGACATAGGAATTCTGATTATAAACAGGAAAGCTAACATTGATAAAAAATTTAATCTGCTGTTTATCCAGAATCATCTTGTAATAACCGGAACTCTGGAAAGGGTAAAGCCAGAATTCAAGGGAAAAGGCTGTATTCAGGTTGAAGTCGGGATCGGCTTCCAGCAGGGAATAACTCCCCGTCTGATCGTACCTGAGAGCACTGTCTCCATTAAAAACAGCCACAAGGTCCTCTTTCAATATATACTTACTGAAATTTTGCGTGTGAACCGTAAGGCTAACACTGTACATTCCTGGCTCCTGATATGACCAGACAGGATTCTGTTCCCACGAATCTATTATGCCATCATTATTGAAATCCCATTGCCAAGTGATCACAGGTTCGGCGAAATTCGAATCGTCAGTGAAAGACACCTCCAGGGGAAAATGCCCGCTGGTTGGTTCTGCCTGGAAATTCACTCCATAATAGGAATTCTCCCACCAGCGTAGTTCACTAGTATTTCTGCCCCCGGCAACAACATCAATATCGCCATCATTGTCGATATCACCGTAATGCAGAGGCCAGGCGCCCGGAAAGGGTGCTTTCAACTGGTGTTTAGTCCAGGTATGGGGAAATACGCCTGAATTTTCCCACCAGGCGACCTGATTGCTGCCCTGGGCAGTGCCCACTACATCAATATCACCATCTCGATCAAAGTCGCTGGCATAAGCAATGACTGCTCCCCCAAACACGTTGTCCACCACATACTTATCCCAGTCACCCGGATCAGGACCATTGTTACACCACCAGGAGATTTCATTGCTGCCATAGGCTGTCCCCAGGATATCGGGATCCTCATCACCATCCATGTCCACAATATCGACTTTATGGGAGCCCAGAAATGTCGTATCAAGTGAAACCTTATCCCAGGATAATTGGTTACTGCCGTGATTCAACCAGCAGGCTACTTCATTATCCAGCAGGGCTGCCCCGACAATATCATTATCCTCATCGCCATCCAGGTCACCCACTGCTATAGATCTGGCACCATTAAAATCACCGGCAACAACATGTTTAGACCATACCAGCGTGTTTTGACCTGTATTTTCCCACCAGGCTATTTCATTATCATAAGCTGATGCTCCCAGTATATCCGTATCACCGTCCATGTCCAGATCGCAGGCGTAAACTTCGTGAGCCTGAGTAAAATTAGAACATATCAGATGCTTTTCCCAGAATTCCTGATTTTCACCGTCATTTTCCCACCAGGATATTTCGGCATCATTCCAGGCTGCTCCCAGAATATCAGGGTACCCATCAATGTTAACATCCGCCACATATACATAAATTGCCCCGCTGAAATCGCTGCTGAGAACGGATTTTTCCCAGTCAAGAGGCAGCTCTCCATTGTTACGCCACCA
>JAFGRJ010000132.1 GCA_016935235.1 Candidatus Cloacimonadota bacterium | reverse complement strand
TCCTTGATTTTATCCATGCTGAAAAGATTGCCGGTAGGGTTATTGGGATTGCAGATTATTATCAGCCTGCATTTGGCGGTTTTAGTCAGGGCAAGGAATTGAGCAGGGATAAAATCAAATTTCGGATCGAGGGACAGAAATTGTATTTGCAAGCCAACGGCATCGCAGTAACTTTTATAATCAAAATAGGAAGGGGACAGGGAAACGGCATGGGATGAATTATTCTCACGGACGGAAATGAAGATGTAATACAGCATTTCGTCTGCTCCATTTCCCCAGGAAAGGTAATCTTCCTGAACATTGCAGTAATCGGCCAGTTTCTTCTTCATCTCTGCAGTAACAGGATTGAAATATCGGTTCAATGGTATGGATTGCAACCTTTGTAAAAGAGCATCCCTGATTTCCTGAAAGGGATTCAAGGAACTTTCATTAAGGCACATCATATGCTTCTGGTGGGATATATTTATGGTAACTGGTTCTTTATACTTCAGGTCACTTCTGAACTTGTATTTCATATTTCCTTCCTGCTACTGATAGAGGTCAGGGAGCTCAGCACTGTCAATAAAATAATCCAGGGGAAATATACGAGGGAAATGATTCAATTCATTATATTTTTTTATTGCCGGCTGGGATTTAAAATATTTTTGTGCTCAAAAAAAGTATGAGACAGGTAATGCAATACACAGTAATCCTCTTTGATCTGGATGGTACCCTGATGGACTATGAGAAAGCTGAAAAACAGGCTTTGGAAAATACCTTCCAGATTATTGCTCCCCGGGAGAATGTGGCTGAGCTTGTAAAACTTTATCGCCTTATTAACAGGGAACTGTGGTCTGATTTCGAGAAAAAACTGATTTCCGCTTCTGCCCTGAAAGTGGAAAGGTTCAGCAGAATTGCAGGTTCAGATCTTTTGAAGGGGACCAGTATAAAATATACAGCCATGGAGATGAGTCAGTTGTATCTTGGTTTTTTAGCCAGGTATTCTTATCTTATTGAGGGTGCCGAGGGAATACTGAGCTTCTTTCATGGGAAGGTATTGCAGATTATAATCTCTAACGGCCTTTCCGAGGTGCAGTATTCCCGTTTGCAGAATTCTTCACTGGCTCAGTATTTAGATCATGTGTTTATCTCGGAGGAAGTGGGATTCCCCAAACCTGATCCACGGATTTTTCAACATATTTTCAGTCATCTGCCCGAAGCTGATCCTCATCACAGCATTATTGTTGGAGATAATCTCACTTCAGATATCAAGGGAGGGATTGATTTTGGTATTGACACCTGTTGGTTCAATCCAAATAAATTAAACCGAAATGAAGATTATATTCCCAAGTATGAAATAAACGCTTTGCTGGAATTGAGAAAAATAATTTATAATGGGAGTTAACATGAAGATCATTAAAGTTGTTTTGCTGGTTTTTCTTCTGGTATCCTTAGGCAGTTGTTCCCGTGAAAAGCAGTTGGGAAGTAAACAGAATCCTGTTAAAATGTATTTTGTGCCTTCCATGGAAGCTGGTACCATAATTACCAGTGCCCAGCGTATAGCGGATTATCTGGAAGAGATGACGGGATATCATTACAAAGTAGCTGTACCCACCAGTTATGCTTCAGTGATCGAAGCCCTGGGTACAGAGGAAACGGATATAGCATGGCTGGCAACTTTCGCATATATCCTGGCAAATGAAAAATTTGGAGCAGAAGTAGCCCTCACCACAATTAGAAAAGGCCTGGCTAAATACAGGGGTCAATTCGTGACTCAGACAAAAAGTGATATAAAGACTCTCGAGGATATTGACGGCAAGGTTATAGCTTATACTGATGCTGCTTCCACTTCCGGCTACATGTATCCTTCAGCGTTGCTGAAACAGAAAAATATCAAACCCAAAAACAGTTTTTTTGCTGGAGGACATCCCCAGGCTATACTGGCTGTCTATCAGGGTAGAGCAGATGTCGGCTGTACTTTCTGGTCACCTCCCGGAGAAAATGGCGAGATACATGATGCCCGTCGTGCTGTCCTCGATACCCATCCTGATGTAGTCGAAAAAGTCCGGATTGTTGACTATACGGACTGGATACCCAATGATACCGTGACATTCCGTAAGAATTTCCCGCCAGCCATGCGGGAAAAAATTGTTAAGGCACTCATAGATTTTGCCAATACTGCAGAAGGACATAACACGCTGGTGGAATTATTCGACATCGATAACTTTATCAAAGCTAAGGATAGCGATTACGATATCGTCCGAAACACTATCAAGGCTCTGGAAGCGGATGTTTCCGATTATATACAATGAGTTACTTACTAGAAATCAGGGAGTTGCATAAGATCTACGAAGGCGGTACTCATGCCCTCAAGGGCATAGACTTGAACGTCAGAAAGGGAGAATTTCTTATCCTCCTGGGCCTTTCTGGATCAGGGAAATCAACCCTGTTAAGATGCATAAACAGGTTGATCGAAACAAGTTCGGGTGAAATAATCTTCGACGGTAAGAATGTACTGCAGATGAAGGGTCGGAATCTTCGCTACATCCGCCGGCAGATAGGCATGATCTTCCAGCAGTTCAATCTGATTAAAAACCTTTCTACTCTTACCAACGTCCTTACCGGTAAACTCGGTTATGTAAATACTATCCACAGTTTGGGATTCAGGCGTTGCCGGTCTGATGTAGCTGCAGCGGAGAAAAATCTGGAAAGGGTTGGATTGCTGGAATTCCGCATGAAGAAAACCCGCAATCTCAGTGGCGGTCAACAGCAGCGGGTGGCAATCGCCAGGGCTCTGATGCAGAATCCCCGTCTCATCCTGGCTGACGAGCCGGTAGCAAGCCTCGATCCGGCGACTGCCGACTCCGTGATGAGATATCTTGGTGAACTAAACAAGAAGGATAATATCACTGTTGTCTGCTCGCTGCATTTTCTCAGCCTGGCACGAAAATATGGATCTAGGGTGGTTGCCCTGAAAGATGGTGAGATCGTATTTGATGGTCTGCCCAGTGAGATCAACGAGCAGAAATTCAAAGATATTTATGGCGAAGAAGCTGAAGAGGTGGAGATTAGATGAAAGGTCAGATCAAAAACACCCTGAAAGGATTGATGGTTGATTTCCTGTTCTGGCTGTATCTCTTCGGTTGTCTGTATTATCTACTCCACAATAACTGGGGATGGACGGTTAGAAATAAATTCATACTAATTACTGCCATGTTCTTCACCGGTCTCTTCTTTCTGATCGGTGATTCTCTCGGTCGCAAATCTTTTTTGCCCACTGCATCTACAAACAGAAAATGGTCACACTCTGTCTGGGGCTGGCTGCTTGTAATAGTTCTTATTGTCACTTTTCTGGTGGGATGGAATATAGTTGAGGTTAATCCCTATAAATTCTTCACGAAATTCCGCAATGCCGGTGGCATCACATCCGGTATATTTGATCCCAGTATAGTTGGTTATCAGCTATCCAATCAATCGCTGGAAGAGCTTAAATTGGATGGAGTTGACCAGGAGATTCTGGAAAAGCTGTCTGGTATAATCGGCAAAAGGTACAATACCAGAAAGGTTTGTCGGGATGATCTGAAGAGAATACTCGATGAAGAGGAATTCAGGATATATGGAGAAATTCTGCTGAGTAAAACCGAAAAGAACATGACCATGCTCAATCAAGCCCTTACTGCTTTAGCGGAAACCATATTCCTGGCTCTGCTGGCAACAATTTTTGCCATTCCCTTTGCTTTTATCCTCAGTTTTTTTGCAGCCCGTAATCTCATGCCTCATACTTTCCTGGGAAATTCAGTTTATATAATCATCAGAACCATTGCTACCATATTTCGTTCCATTGAGGCAATAGTCTGGGCAATTATTTTCTCTGTCTGGGTAGGAATAGGGCCCTTTGCAGGGATGCTGGCGTTGATGATTCATTCTATCGCTGCCTTGACCAAACTCTATTCGGAACAGATTGAAAATATCGATCACGGCCCGGTGGAAGCTATAAAAGCAACCGGCGCCAGCACTATTCAGACCTGGATTTTTGCTGTTATCCCCCAGATCATTTCTCCTTATCTGGCTTTCACAATCTACCGCTGGGATATTAATGTCCGTATGGCTACCATAGTGGGCTTCGTCGGTGGAGGAGGCATAGGATTGCTTCTGATGCAGCAACAGCAACTGCTCCGCTGGCATAACGTGGGTCTGATCATCTGGCTCATAGCAGCTGTTGTCTGGACCATGGATATGATCAGTGCAAAAGTCAGAACAAAATTGACCAGCATGTAATGAACCTGCAGGCTGTTATTTTTGATCTGGATGGAACACTGATCGATTCCATGGGCGTCTGGGATCAGGTCGATAAGCAATTCCTCGGTAAACGCAATATCAAAGTCCCAGCAGACCTTTTCAAGGAGATAAAAAGCGGTAACAGCTACAGGGAAATTGCCCTATATTTCAAGAAAAGATTCAATCTGCCCGAATCCGTCGAAGAGATAATGACCGAATGGACTGAAATGGTCTCATTTTATTACCGCAATGTCGTTCTTCCTAAACCAGGAGTATTTGAGCTGCTCGATTATATAAGAGAACATAATGTGAGATTGGGATTGGGTACCAGTAACTGCCTTTCCTTAACAGAAGCAGTCCTGCAACGTAACCGGTTGAATGGTTATTTCCAGTCCATTGTTGTGGGCTGTACTGAGATCAGGGGAAAGCCATATCCGGATATTTTTCTACAGGTTGCTGCTGAACTGAGAACAGAACCTGAGAATTGCCTGGTTGTTGAGGATGTTCTCGTGGGTATACAAGCGGCTCAAGCAGCTGGAATGAAAGTGGCAGCTATCTATGATGATTTCTCGGAAAGCGACCAGTTAGTAATAAGAACTCTGGCAGATTTTCATGTCATGAATTTTCATCAACTGTTGCAATTGATCAAAAGAGAATATAGTTTATAATAACAATATTTGATAATATATAATTTGCCTCGAGTAAGTTTAAGTATATTATTTCATTGTGAATTAATTTCAGAAGGGAATAATCATATGAATAATATGATAATTTTGCCAGTAATAATTGTGGCTTATATTTCTTTCCTGGTTCTTGCTGCTCAAAATAACTTCACAATGCACC
>JAFGRJ010000022.1 GCA_016935235.1 Candidatus Cloacimonadota bacterium | reverse complement strand
GTCTTGCCATGATCTACATGGCCTATCGTACCAATATTAACATGAGGCTTGGTCCTCTGAAATTTTGCCTTGGCCATCTCTCCTCCTCAAAGACCTAAAAACCTGTCTGGGCTTTCGAGCTTCTACAGCAGGTTTTGCTTTACAGTAGCAACAGTATTTTGCTACCTTGGTTTCAGCAGAGTTGCCAAAATCAAATCATTGGTTTAAATGTCAATAAAATTTTAATTTTTTCGTAATTTTCTGAATTGTAATCACTTAAGCTTGAGTGATTAACACTCATACCCATTTTCGGAAAATAATCTTTCCCTGTGAAAAAAACCTTTGTGCAGGGAACCTTTAGCCTATCTGCGAAACCACTGTCCCAGTATGTCCTGAATCTCAATAGGACTGCTTGCAATAACTGTATTGGAGGGTATAATTTCCTGAAAGTAACCCCCATATTTTTTCGTCTGGATACGACTGTCGAGTACAATCACAACGCCCCTGTCAGTTTTATTCCTGATCAGTCGACCATACCCCTGCCGATATTTAAGCAGAGCATTGGGCAGCATATAATGCATGAAGCTGTCCAACCCTTCAATCTTTAATTTTTCCAGAAAAGCTTCCACCACCGGATCGGTAGGCACCATGAAGGGGAGTTTATACAGAATCAGGAGAGATAAGGATTCTCCCGGAATATCAACGCCTTCCCAGAAAGAACTGGTCCCCAGCAGGACAGCTTTCCTGTCGTCCTTGAATTCCCGCAGCATCACCGTGCGGTTGATACCTTTGCCCTGAGCGAACACAGATATGCCCTCGGCATATAATTCCTCGCTCAATTCATCGAAAACCTGATTAAGATCCTTATATGCTGTAAAAAGTATCATGGTGCCAGTTCGGGCAACCTGAAGACAATTTCTGATCAAACTCACGCCCTGAGCAGGGAAATAACGATCAGCCGGATCAGGAAGATAACCTGCTACGATAACAAGTGACTGTTTGCGATAATCAAAGGGGGAGTCTACAACCTGTTCATGGACAAAACCAGCTTCCATCAGATCCAGTCCCATCCGGTTGGCAAAATATTTGAAAATACCCCGGATCGCAAGGGTGGCTGAAGTAAAGACCACGGTTTTCAGTTTACTGTAAAGCAGGTCATTCATGATCTGGTTTATGTTAAGTGGGGCATAATTGAGTATCCCTCCGGGATAGGCTGGATCGTTGGTCTCAATGTTCTCCATCCAGTAGGCGAAATTCCTCAGGTCGGCATTATAGAGGGTGGACAGCCCTTCCTGGTATTCACCAAGTTGTTGTAGTGCACTTTCCAGGCTCTCCATATCTCTGTCGTATTCTACAAAAAGGGCACCGGAGACTCCGGAAAGTATGTTTTTCACGGTCATTACTTCCTCTGCAAACTGCCGTAGAAAGATAATGGCTACGCCCAGAAATTCAGTAATAAAGCCAAAATCATCCTCAGCCCTTATTCTCAGCTTGCCATATTGCCCGTTTTCCTTGACAGACTTGCCAACCCTGCTGAAGAAGTCTGCAAATAAATGTTTATTCTCTTCCAGCAGACCGATTATTCCCTCGACTTTCTTGATTAGATATTCCTGCTGAACGAAACTGCTCTTCACGGCATCCGCCTTCAATTTCACCAGCAAACCAGCCTGATATTTCCCGTGAATATTAAACATCTGGGAGAAGAAATTGGCGAAATCCGCATAGGAGAAATTCAAACCCAGCTCATTGGGAGCCAGATGAGGCAGATTGTGGGCTTCATCGATAACCAGGTTCTCGTATGCTCCCAGCGTGGAATTTTCAGTCTTCATGTCTGCCAGCAGTAAGTGGTGATTGATAATGACCAGAGAGGAGTTGTCTGCCTTTTTTCGTACATCCATCAGGTAGCACCTGTCAGCGAATTGACACTTTTTACCGCTGCAGAACAGGCTGTCCGAGGATACTCTTTTCCATATATAATTATCCCTTACAGGGTCAAAGGAGGAATTTTCCGAGATGTCACCAGTTCTGGTGAATTCCTGCCAGACGACAAGATTGATAAATAAAGCCGCTTCTCGGGGAGATAGTTGATTTTCAAAATCGAAGGCTTGATCCTCCCACCTTTTCATACACAGATAATTTCTCCTCCCCTTTAATAATGTTGCCCGAAACGGTATGGCTATGGAATCACTTACTGCAGGCAGATCTTTGTAAAACAATTGCTCCTGGAGATTCTTGGTATTAGTTGAAATGATAACTCTGGTGTTGTGAGCATAAGTATAGATAACAGCAGGAACCAGGTAAGCCAAAGATTTCCCGACCCCTGTACCAGCTTCGATGAGTAGAAATTCATCATTTTCGAACACCTGCAGAACAGAATTGGCCATTTCTATCTGTCCTTTTCTGATCTCGTAATGAGGAAATGATTTACTGAATATCCCTTTATCCATGAAAACCCGGTCTATATCCACAATTTCAATGACAGCCGGTTTATGCTCCAGGTAATTCCGGTCCCGGATTTCCAGAGATGGTTTCTTTCTGGAAAGCAGGGCATGGCGTCGCTGGAATTCAAGAACCTTCTCCACTGCTGGTACCACACTCAAACCTGCATACAAAGCTATCTGGTGAATTCGATGATTAAGAGCCAGGGGCACTGCCTCATTCATAAAATGCAGCAATCTTACGAGCACTTCACCTGTCACTCCAGCATCATTAAGAGCCCGGTGAGCCTGTTCCAGCTCCAGCGAGAAATACTCACTCACTGTTTCCAGGCGATGATCCCGGATGAAAGGTAAATAGATGCGCGACAGTTCCAGCGTATCTAGCCGAATATTCAGCAGAGGAGAAAAGCCATATTTTTCCAGCTTGGTGTTGATAAAACCAATATCAAATTCACAGTTGTGGCAGACGATTATTTCTTCACTGCCTATGAAATTCAGCAGACCCTGCAGGGCAACTGCTGGTTTCTGTCCGGAATCCAGTTCCTTGTCCGTAATATGGGTCAAATGCTTGATAAATTCTGGCACCTTACGATGAGGTTTCACTAAAACTGAATAGTGCTTACCTTTCCTTCCCTCGAGGAACCTGACTGCAGCAATCTCGATGATATCGTCCTCGGTGAAATCCAGATCGGTGGTTTCAATATCAAGGGCAACAAAATCAAAATAGTATTCCATCTTGCCTCGTGTTAGGGGGATTGATCAGGAAAGTCATCCCGGTGCGGGTTTATTTTTCGAGCTTGTATCTCTGAATTTTCTTGATCAGCCCCTGACGGCTGAGACCGAGTTCCCGCGCCGTTTTGGTCTGGTTCCAGTTATTATCTTCCAGGGTTTTCAGGATCATATCCCTTTCCAGTTTTTCCACCGCATCTTTCAGGGATTCCTTCTCCAGCAGGCTGATCGTCTCGGTATTTTCCTGGAACCGGAATATCTCTTCCGAAAGGTCGGAAGACTTGATATAAACATCACTCTCAGCCAGGGTGACAGCACGTTCGATCTCGTTTTCCAGTTGTCGTATGTTCCCGGGCCAGTCGTAATTCATCATATATTTCATGGCTTCATCGGTGATGCCATTGACTTTCTTGTTAATCTTCTTGCAGTATTTATCAAGAAAATGCACCGCCAGCAGTGGAATATCCGTTTTACGTTCTTTGAGTGAGGGGATATAGATCCTGATAACATTGAGCCTGTAATAAAGATCGAGACGGAATTCTCCTTTTTCGACTTTTTCCTTGAGAGGTACATTAGTAGCGCAGATTACACGTACATCAACTTTCTCGGTCTTGGTGGAACCGACCCTCTTGATTTCTCCTTCCTGAAGAAAACGGAGGAGTTTTGCCTGTGTGGAAAGGCTTATATCAGCTATTTCATCCAGGAAAAAAGTACCCCCGTTGGCAATCTCAAAAAGTCCTTTCTTATCATGGGTTGCTCCCGTGAAGGAGCCTTTAATATGACCGAAAAGTTCGCTTTCCAGCAGGGTTTCAGGAAGAGCGCCGCAATACTGGGCAACAAATTTGCTGTTACGTCGGTTGCTGTTAAAATGTATAGCCCTGGCAATGAGCTCTTTGCCGGTACCGCTGGGACCTTCCAGTAGAATGGTTGTCGGTGTATCCTTTATCTTGTTTATTACCTGGAAAATATCCTGTATCTTCTTACTTTTACCGATAATATTGGCATAGGTGCTGGCAGTTGAAAGCTCTTCACGGATAACAGCATGAGTCTTCTGCAGATTTTCGTAGGATATATTGTCCACTATCACCACGATCTGATTGCAGAGGGCACTGAGCAGATTGAACATCCTCTCCGTAAAGTAATAGGCCCCCTTTTTGGTGAAAAGGCAGATGACTCCCTTTTTATCGTTCCTTACCGAAAGGGAAAAGGAAATGATGTTATTATATTCTGGCAGGGCCTGGGGTTGTTTGAGATTCAAGATGGTATTTTCTGAAAAGGTTTTTTCTATATAATTCATTAAAGTAGAAAAATCCTTATCTGCTGTGGAAAAATTGTTCAGGATCATGTATTCCCAGGAATCTTTCACTAGCTGGTTCTTATACAGGCAAAAGATCCCTCCGTCAGCATCGGAGAATTCCACCAGCCTGTCCAGCGCAGTATCTAGAAGAATATCAAAATCCAGAATCTTATTCAGATTCTGAGTTATCTCGTAGAATTTGTTCAGCAGCGATTCTTCTTCTTTTGATTCCTTAAGCTCCAGAGCATATTTTTTCTCGATCTTATCTATGAAGATATCATTCTTTTCCAGAAATTTGATGGCGCCGAGTGATTTGATGATACTCTTGTTGTCTTTCAGCAACTGCAATGCCTGTTCCCACTCTTCCTTTTCAAAGAGATAAATGGCAAATTCATAGTTTGCCAGAGCAAGATCATAATTGCTTCTGGATTTAACAAACTCCTGAATTGCCCTTTGTAAATGTTCAATAGCAGTTTCCGGGTTGTTTTTTTCCAGGATGGATTTAAGATAGTGACATCTTCCCACCTGATAATTGTTGTTAAGTTCCTCAGCCAGTTTTAATGCTATGTCGAGATAATAGTTAGCACTCTCATAATTCCTGGTCTGAATGAAATAATATGCCTGTTTCTCAGCACCTTCAATTATCTTATCACGGGCATTCAGATTTTTAAAGAAATCATAACTCTCAACCAGATAACCATAAGCTTCCTTGAATTTATGAAGATACGTTAGAACACTGCCCAGATTGCCAAAAAGTTCAGCTTTCAGAAAATCATCCGATATGCTGGGGATTAATTCCTCGCTCTTGGAATAACACTCAAAGGCTAATATATATTCACCCCTTTTCTCGTAAAGCTCCCCCAGGTTGTTGTAGGATTTACATATACCTTCACTGAAACCATGATCCTGAGACCTTTTGATGGCTCTCTCATAGAAGTCCCTGGCTTGATTCCAGTCTCCCGATTTGAAATACAGGGCTCCCAGATTGTTCAGGGCAGCAATAAGATTCCGGTAAAGATTGAATTTAATGGAAATTTCCAGTAAGTTGTTAAAGGCTTCCTCTGCTTCCTTGAATTTCCCGTTATCCATATAGGCAACACCAATATTGATATAGATGGTAGAAATCACATCACGGTCTCCCAGCAGTTTCTGAATACGCAATGCCTCATTCAGGTATTCCAGAGATTTTTCATAATTGTTCTTGTCTTCGTACAGATATCCCAGATTACTGTAGCATCCAGATATACCGCTTAAACTGAACAATTTTTTTTCATAATCCAGACTCTTGAGAAAATAATCCTCCGTCTTATCCCAGTCACCCTGCAGCATGGAAAGCCCGCCCAGATTATTGTAGACAGCTGCCAGCCCCTTGATATCGTTGGTATTTTTATAATGGTTCTCAGCTTCCTCGAATTCACTCTGAGCCTTTCCCCATTCATTGGAGTAATAATATATCAATCCCTTCATCTTCCTTAACTTAGCTTTGATGGCATAACGCGCCTGAGACTTGTCAATATCGTCGGAAATTGAGTTTACATCACTTACAATCATCAGGGCATCATCGAACTTCTCCATATCCATGAGAATCTCGGCTTTTACCAGCAGGATACGACATTTCATTACCAGATTTATGCTTTCCGGCGAATATTTCCTGATTATTTCCAGAGCAAAATTAGATGAATTGACAGAAAAAAGCGTTTCCGCCAGGTAATAGACTACTTCCTCAGCAGGAAGAGAATTCTCCACGCACAGCTTGAGGGTTTTACGAAATATTTCTATTGCCTGTTCTTCCTGTCCGTTCTGTTTATGGGATATTCCCAGCTGCTTCAGGATCTCTGCTTTTTTATCGACAGGATTCTGCCGGGTGAGGACTGCTTCATATATATTGATCAGTGCATCCGCATCTCGGATACCAGAATAATATTCCCTCAGAAATTCTATGTCCTCCAGGGTGAAATCCTTGATGAATACTTTCATCTGACGGGTTGCTGCTGGCTTCAGTCTATTGATCACAGGCTTGAAATAATGTTTTTGCTTCACCCGGGGCAGCTTATTGAAATAGGAACGAACTGCCGAAACCTTTTTTACCAGATAATTCCCTTCAAATGCAAAGATAAGCCTGTGTTTCATCAGGCTGTCGAGCAGGAGGGTAATATCCTCCCCTGCATACAGTTCCTTCAGGGCTGATGTATCAGTATCAAGCAGAAAAATCGTAAAAAGCAACTTCTTCTCTTCTTCATCGAGCCGTTTAATCTCTTCCTCATAAATGCCTTCCAGGGTGATCGACTGATCAAGCTGGGATGTGAAGTCGAACTCACCACCATCTGCAAAATATTTTTCCATTATGTGAGCAATAATGGATAGATTCCCACCGGATATGCGTTGTATCAATTCACTCTCTACAGCATAATTGAGGTTGGTATTCTTTGTATATGACTGCAGTATCACGGCTATCTCTTCCCGGTTCGGTTGCTTAATATGAAATTTTTCAGAGAAAGGATAGGTTTCACTCCTGGTAAAAATAACAAAATTCACCTTCTCCTCAGTGAAATATTCTACCAGATACTGGATGAAATCAAGAGTATATTTATCCAGATAGAAACCTTCATAAATAAGGATATGCTTCACTTTGAAAAGCCGTCTCTCTTCAATTTTGCTGGTCAGAAAATAAAAGAAATCGTACTTGTTGGTGGAAATCCCTATATCATTAGCCTGCTTGATTATATCCTGAAAATATTCTTCCGTTATATCGGTAATCAGGCTTACAATCTGCTTTATCTGATTTATATGAAATATATAGGGAATATATATTTTATGTTCGATATTCAGCTGTTTCAATTCCCGGGAAAGTTTATTGAATATAAATGACTTGCCTGATCCGGAATCGCCTATGACTTCTATGATCTGACTTTCATCCGTCTTGAATTTGCCTATTATATCCCGGACTAATGATAAATTCTTAGTTACATAAACAGATAAAACCTCATCAACTGATTTGTCCATCATTTCTCCAGCGCATGGAATGAACGTACAAAGTTCACCTGTAATAATTTGTCAACAAAGTTTTCTGTGTCAAATATATTTACAAAACGATTGTGAAAGTGAATACGGCGACTGTCTTTATAACTGATAACATATCTTACTGAAAAAATCTAATCAGAAATACCTGTTTAGCTGTTCCTTTAATTTGTCTCTAAGCTGTTCCGGCTTCAGGGTCAGCATACACCTAAAATGTCCCCGGGGGCATTTCCTGCTGCCATGAAGTGAACAGGGCTGACAATCCAGTTCAGCGCTGAGTATTACAGCTTTATCATTCCGGGGTGAAAATCCCAGACAGGGATGGGTTGCACCAAAAATCGCTATCTGTGGTTTCCCCAGAGCGGCAGCAACATGCATCGGACCTGTATCCCCCGATATGACAACATCTGTTTCAGCTATCATGGCTATCATTTGCCCTAATTTCAAATCCCCGCACATATCTACCGCTCTGTGATCGGTAAGTTCTACTATTTCCAGAGTAAGTGCCCTCTCGGCAGAAGAACCCAGGAGCAGGAAGGAACAGTTCCAGTCATCAGGGATAGAGTTTATAAAAGCTGCAATTCTGTCCGGAGGGTACTGCTTGGTCGGATGTAAAGATCCGGGGAAAATGCTGATTATTCTGTTTCCAGTATCCAGATTTTTTTGTTGCAGTAATCGTCTGACCGATTTCCGCTGTTCCTCATCCGGTTTTATTTTCGGTTCTATATCATGGAAGTTGATGCCCAGATCACGCAGTGCATGCAAGTATAGATTTACCATGGTCTGATTGGATTTTCGTATGACCTTTTTCGTGAGCAGCCAGCGCCGCCAGTGTTGTTTATTACAGGTAAGAATCCTTTTACTGTGAAGTTTTCTCTTTATGATCCAAGTATTTATTTTGGTTTGCAGATCAATCAGAATATCGTAATGTACCTTCCTCAGGTCGCTGAAAGTTGCTTTCTTTTCATCAGCATGAAGATAGATATTATCTATGGTTCCAAATGCTGCCACAGCTTCACGATATGCTGGCTTGGTGAGATAATCGATCCTGGCTGCGGGATAGCGTTCTCGCAATAGTTTTGTAACCGGTTGAGTGAGAACGATATCACCCAGCGAACTGAGACGAAGGATGAGAAAATTCATATTAATATCAGAATAAAATTATTTCTGGGAACTTTACGGGCTTTTCTGATCATTTTGGCGCACAATTTTCAGAACTGCCTGTAAAGCCTCATCTATTCTATTTACATCCTTGCCCCCAGCCATAGCCATATCCGCTCTGCCGCCTCCACTGCCGCCGACAATGCCGGCAATATTACCAACGATTTTGCCGGCGTGATAGCGGTCGGTTAGATCTCTGGTTACTATTGCCAGAAGCGCCACCTTACCTTCGATCTCAGCTGCCAGCACCCCTATGCCCGAACCTATTTTTTCCTTCAGGCTATCCCCCAGTTGCCTCATCTCATTCTGACTGTCAATTTTAATCCTGGCAATAACAACCCTGATTCCGTTTATTTCCGGAACCTTTTTTAATATCTTATCCAGTTGATTGTCAGCTGACCTGATCCGGACAGATTTGATCTGAACATGTAACCTGCGGTTCTCCTCCAGGATCCTATTGATCTTTTCCTGCATGTCCCGCCGTGGAGAATTAATGCTGCGGGCAATTTCATCAATCTCGTTCTCCAGCAGCTCAACATATTTCTCAGCCCTTTCTCCAGTTATGGCTTCAATGCGACGAACACCGGCAGCAATGGAAGATTCCGCGGTAATTTTGAAGAGCCCGATCTCACCAGTACATTCCAGATGGGTGCCACCACAAAGCTCCCTGGAAAAATCACCTATGCTAACCATCCTTACTTTATCACTGTACTTCTCGCCAAACAGAGCCATCGCCCCTTCTTTCCTGGCTTCCTCCAACGGTTTTACCGAAGTCTCCAGCGGTATACATTCCCTGACCTTGCGATTGACTATCCGTTCCACCATCTGCAATTCGCGTTCATTGACCTGCTTGTAATGGGTAAAATCAAAACGGAGATAATCAGGATTTACCAGAGAGCCCTTCTGCTGCACATGATTACCCAGAACATCGCGGAGTGCCTTGTGCAGCAGGTGAGTTGCAGTATGATTACGGGCGATATTATGCCTTAATTCAGATTCTATCACCGCTGTTACCGGCTCCTGGTTTATCTGACCCGAAACAAGCTTGCCTATATGAACAAAAATATCATTGTCCTTATGAACATCTGTTATCCTGACTTCGCATTCCTTATTGTATATCCTTCCTGTATCTGCCACCTGACCACCCGATTCCGCATAGAAAGGAGTCTTTTCCAGTACTATACCAACATTGTTCTCATCATCGATGTGATATTTTTGGATCAGGGTTTCCACCAGGGGCTGATGATAACCTACAAATTCCGTTGTACGGGAAGGTTTCAACTCGATCCAGTCAATATTCTCCCAGGACATTGTGAAACGTGCTGCATCCCGGGCCCGTTGTTTCTGTTTCTCCATTTCTTTACGAAATCCTGCTTCATCAACAGCCAATCCCTTTTCACCAGCCATGACCCGGGTCAGGTCCAGAGGAAAGCCGAAGGTATCATAAAGCAGGAAAGCATCCTTTCCCGGAATCATCCTGTCACTTTTAGCCGCGATTTCCTCGAATTTACTGATACCATAATCCAGGGTAAGATTAAAGCGTTCTTCTTCAGATTTAATCACCAGTTGTACATGAGCCTGTTTTTCCCGGAGCTCCTGGTAATGATCCCCCATTATATCGATCACAACCTCCACCAGTGAATACAGGAAAGGCTTATGTAGATCCAGCAGTCTTCCGTGCCGGGCTGCCCTTCTCAGGATACGGCGCAATACATAACCCCGTCCTTCATTGGCGGGCATCCCGCCATCAGCGATAGCAAAAGTGAGAGCCCTGATATGATCAGCAATAACACGGTGCGACATGCCATCATACTGGGCAGCGGCAAGAGGGGTCTGCATTTCATCCTTCAAACCGGGATAAACTATCCCGGAAAGATTACTGATTTCCTCCAGCAAGGGAAGAAAAAGATCGGTTTCATAATTTGTCTGAACTTTCTGCAGGATCTGACAGATACGCTCAAAACCCGCCCCAGTATCAACATATTTTCTGGCCAACGTCTTCAGGGAACCATCTTCCTGACGGTTATATTGAATAAAAACCAGATTCCATACCTCTATGAAACGGTGGCAGTCCCCATTGATCTTGCATTTATGACCTTTCTCCCCTCTTCTGTTACAGCTTTGCAGACCCATATCATAGTGGATCTCGGAACAGGGACCGCAGGGTCCGGTCGTTGCCATTTCCCAGAAGTTGTCCTTATCACCATGAAATTCGATATGGGAAGGATCGATATTCGTGTGTTTCTGCCAGAGTTCAAAAGCTTCCCGGTCCGTATCATGAACGGTTGCATATAATTTTTCCCGGGGAAATCCCCACACCCCCGTGAGTAGCTCCCAGGCCCAGATAATGGCTTCCTTCTTGTAGTAATCACCAAAAGACCAGTTGCCCAGCATCTCGAAAAAGGTATGATGATAACCATCCCTTCCCACTTCTTCCAGGTCGTTGTGTTTTCCCCCGGCCCGGATGCATTTCTGGCTGTTTACCACCCGGGAATATTCTTCTTTACGAAAACCCAGGAAGATATCCTTGAACTGGTTCATTCCGGCATTGGTGAAAAGCAGGGTGGGATCGCTTAAGGGTATGAGAGATGCGGAAGCAACTTCCCTATGGCCCCTGCTTTCAAAAAAACTGATAAACTGTTTCCTGATATCCTTACTTCTGATCATGTTATACCTCAATCAGCAAAATCACATTTCCTTACTCAATCTCAGGCTGGGTAAGAAATTGTCAACGTCCTTAATTGTAAAGGAAAAAACTGCTGACATAAATGATACGATTTGCTCTCAATCTCAAATTTTCAGGAGAATATCTTCACATATTTTTTACTTTAAATTCTTTCAGTAATATTGTCACATATTTTCACTGTTTTAAAGCACATTGAGGTTATCATGCGAAATTTGTTTTTGGTTGTCCTCTTCATACTGATTGTTTATTGTATGAGGCATCCTGAGATATAAATTATTTAGAGCCAGTTTCAGTTTTGATAATGAAATATAGTAAATCATGCTCATATCTCTATTTTGTTTTTCAGGATTTCAAAAGTAAAAAAAACCCCGCCCCGATTCATCATCGGAGAGGGGTTATGCAAACCTGTTAAAACGTTAAAATTTTTCTACTTAACAACCATCAAACTGCAGAATTCTAATAACTTACAGTTTGCAGTTGCAAGAACCTTTCTGCCTACTTGGCTGATTTTTTGGTTTCAGGAGCTTTTACTGGTTTTTCTTTTTTGACTTTAGCTTTCTTTTTCATTTCAAACCTCCATATATGAGATGAATGAAATATAACATGAAATTTTTAAAATGCAAAAAATATTTTAACAAAAAAAAAATTTTTTAGATACAGCCTAATCCGCATTTTTCTAACTTATTACAGGTCAAGAAGTTGGCAAAATACAAAAAAACACATTCCCGTAATTTTTGTATGTTGCAATGAATTCCATTTTAACAGCTTCTTTATTCCGGAAGTGAAATAATCCCCTGTTCTGATTTCTGTCATTCACCTCATCTGACCCCGATAATTCGGGGACATCTTCTCCCGGCAGGAGAAAATGAAATATAAGGCACTTATATTTCAGATGATGTTTATCTTTCCCCTGTTATTTCAGGGAGAAGACAGGCATATCATCATCATCAAAATGCACTATCCACCAGGAACCGGTTCGTTCAGGATTAACCAGAACTTTTCTGGGAGGATCACTCTGGTGGGAATTGGCAGTATCCGGAGTTAAGGCTAAAGCCAGGTATGTTATTTTATCGGCTTCCACCTTGATCCAGTGAGACAGCTTTTTATAGCCAGCCCGGGATACAAGCAGGCGGTAGCTGCCCAGCGGGACTGCCGTCATCTTGAAAAAACCAGCATCATCTGTAACGACTCCTGTGCCATTATCATCCCTGAGTACGATACAACCGGGAAGGGCAACGTTTTCATCATTCAGTACAACTCCACAGATTTCGCCTGTTTCCGGGGGAGTTTTAATATCGGAGAAAAGTGGCTTTACTGAATAGCTGATTGATATTACCAGAAAGACCATGAGTAATTTTTTCATGTAGCCTCCTGCAATGCTGAGATATATTTTATAGGAATACTGTGCTGACTTCAACCAATACAGGATAAAAGGATCCCATCTCTGCTGGCAAGAAAAACCTGTTTATTTCAATTTAATGATTTTATGAACACGGCTGCTGTTTTCAGTTTGCAGTCGATACAGGTAAATTCCGGGTGGATACGGATCAATGTCCCAGGATATTGTGTATTCTCCGGCCCCAAAATCATCTTGGAGAAGTATGTCTAAAAATTTCCCTTGAATATTGAATAAATCAAGTTTGATTCTTCCGGGAATTTTCAGATTGAAACTGATTGTAATCCCCTTGTTCCGGTTATTTTCCCCGGTATAGGGATTGGGATAGGCAGAGAGAAAAGTGATTGACTGGGGAATGTTGTTCTTATCCACAACTGTTCCCAGATTCTTCTTCAGGATATAACCGTTATCACCGACCGCATAGACAGCATTTTCCTGAACATCGACCCCATTTAGATCCACACTGTAACCACTCCAGTCATCTTCCCATTCACCTCCGCTGTTGGAGGTGTATTTAATCAGACCGCTTCCCCCGACAACGTAACCATCATTGCCATGAAAATCAATGCTGAAGATGGGATCAGGATAATGGGAACTTATCCAGTTGGAAAGATTGGTTGTATGAGTGATACAACCCCAGCCATCCCAACGGGCGGCGACGGTAAAGCCACTGATGTCATCAAAGAAATAACAGTCATAAAGCCTGCCCTCGTGATAATTGCCATTATCTTCCAGATAGAAAGCATAAAAGCCAAAGCTGCTGCCTGCGTTCAATGTCCTGCCTACCAGGGGCTGGAAGATAGAGTTTTCACCGGCTACAAAACCTATGTTGTTGCTGGTCATGTAAGCCCCCCAGAAACCCCCTCCAAAATAATCAGTCTGAACTACATCCCAGTTCTGCCCGTGATCTTCAGTTCTCAGAATTGTCTGAGCAAAACCTCCCGCGATACCATTACCGGAAGAATGCAGTGACACACTTAAAAGGTCGTAATTCAATCCTGCTACGCTTATTTCTTCCCAGCTTTCCCCGCTATTGGCGGAACGAAGTATGGTTGGACCATAACCCACCGCCAGCACAACATTCTGGTTGGAAAAAGATACATCCTTAAGGTGGCTAGAAGTGTTGCTCGGTATCAATTCCCACTGCTCACCCCCATTTACAGTGCGCAGGATGGTGCCATTATCCCCTACGGCTATGCCGGTATTGATATCATTGAATGTTACCGCATTAAGGTTGACACTGGTATTCGAATCAAGTTGTACCCAGTTCTGAGCAGAAATACCCGACCATACCATAAGAATCAGAAATAAAATATATAGTTTCATCTGAGCTCCTTTTCAAATAAAAATATAAAGAAGGACAGAATTCTGGCAAGTATTATGAGATGTATTTCACTATTTGAGAGATCCTTACAGTTGGGCAAAAATCCGCTCAGTTGCAGGAACCTGTTCTGGAACGCGACTTTTTATGTATACTGCAATCGATAAAGGTCATAATAAAGTCCTTTCTTTTCCAGAAGTTCCTGATGCGAACCCTCTTCTCTAATCTCTCCCTTATGCATCACGATAATGCGGTCCACATTCTGAATAGTTGAGAGGCGGTGAGCTATTATAATAGAGGTGCGATTCTCCATGAGCTTCTTCAGGGCATCTTGAATTAGAATTTCGGTTTCGGTATCGATATTGGAAGTTGCCTCATCAAGTACGAAAATGGCTGGATCATAGGCTAGCACCCGGGCAAAGGCGATCAATTGACGCTGGCCCACTGAAAAAGTGGCACCTCTCTCCATAACCTGTTCCAGATATTTTCCAGGCAGATTATCGATAAAATCGTGAACATTGACATATCTGGCGACTTTTTCCATTTCTTCTCTGGTTATGTCATTATTGCTCAAAACTATATTATCCCTGACAGTACCGGTAAACAGGAAGACATCCTGCTGCACGATACCAATATTATCGCGTAGCTCCTCGAGCGAGTAATCATCAATCTTCCTGCCATCGATGAAAATTTCGCCTTTCTGATAAGGATACAATCCTGCAATCAAGCTTATTATTGATGTTTTCCCTGATCCGGTATGACCGACCAGAGCTACTTTCTCACCTGCTTTGATCCTGAAGGATATATTACGCAGCACATCTCCATCTTCATTGTATCTTAGCCAGACATTCCGGAATTCTATGTCACCCTGCAGTTTCATTCCGGATTTTCTGGTCTCACGGTAATCCTCCGGTTTATGATCCATGAGATCAAATATTCTTTCTGCACCAGCCATTGCCGCCTGCAGAATATTGAATTTTTCACTGAGATGATCTATCGGTTCAAAAAATCGGTCCATGTAACTGAGAAAAGCCATGAATATTCCCAGGGATATAACATTATTCATAACCTGTCCTAAGCCGAACCAGATAATAATGGCAATGGCGACCCGCCGCAGAGAATGGATGACCGGACGAAAAGAGGCATATATCCGCATCTGTCTCATGGAAGCCTTGTAAAACCTTTCATTGACCTCGGCAAACTCCTTCTTCTTGCGGAGATACTGATTGAAAAGCTGGATGATCTTCACCCCTGATATATCTTCCGAAAGGCTGGCATTTATTGCCGCCAGTCGTTTGCGGACAATGCGGTAGACAATCATGATTTTATTTTTAAATACTATCAGAAGTGTGATCAGGAAAGGTAAAATCGTAAATGTCACCAGAGCCAGTTTCCAGTTTAAAACCAGCATCATTACCAGGATACCCAGCATTACCAGCAGATCCTGGATCAATTTGATCAAACCAGCGCTGAGCATTTCATCCATTGTTCCCACATCATTGGTAATCCTGGTCACCAATCTCCCGACAGGATTACGGTCAAAGAAGGAGAGGGGCATTTTCTGCAGATGGGTAAACAACTGGCGCCGGAGGTCGTACATGGCATGCTGGGCTGCATAATTGATGGTAAAAATCTGAAAGTAGGTGAACACAAACTGCAGCGCAATAATACTGAAAAATACCACACCGTAAATCTTGAGCTGCCTCATGTCGTTACGGCGTAATCCCTGCAGTTGCCGGAGACTGATCAGTCCTTCTTTCCTCATATTGCTCAGTTGCAGGGCTGGTACAGCGACAAGGTTGTCAGATATTATTACATGATCGATCTTGCTGATTATTTCCATAGTACTGCTGTCCCGGTTGAGCAGAACTATCTTTGTTACCAACCTGTTTTCCTGCTGCAACAATTCCAGATCGAGTTTGCTGATATAATTCATTCTATTATTGGAAAACAGAAGATAACAGTGTTCTTCAAAAGAATATTCCTTGAATATTACGCTCTTATATGTGGCAATGAAGTCCCGGGCGCTTTCCCGGGAATCGAACTGTAACAGGTTAGTATTCGATGTGATAAGCCTGTCCACTGCCATCTTGGTAACATAGGGAAGAGCAAGTTCGGCGGTAGCGATAAGGAACAGCAGAATAAAGGAAATCAAGACCAGTATTCTGTAGGGTTTCAGATAAGATACAAGCCTGGTAAAAAGCTTACTGTCGTAGACTTTTGCCTTCAGATCATCCTCAGAACCATACATCTGCGGTCTCATTATCTTACCAAGCCTACTTTTCCAATTTTTCCTTTAATTTCTGCTTTTCATAAAGAGAACGATAAATACCGCTGACTGCGAGCAGTTCCTTATGGGTGCCGGTTTCTGCTATCTTTTTATTATCCAGGACAATAATCTTATCAGCATGCTGCAGAGAAGAAATACGATGAGCTATGATGATGGTGGTTTTTCCCTTCCTGATATTAATCAGATGTTCCAGAATATGTTTTTCAGTTTTCGTATCAACAGCTGAAAGAGCATCATCCAGAATAAGTACGCCAGGGTCGGTCAATAATGCCCGGGCAATTGCCAGACGTTGTTTCTGACCCCCGGAGAGTGTTACCCCTCTCTCCCCGATAACTGTTTCATAGGCTTTCTCGAATTCCATTATTTCATTGTGAACCTGAGCAAATTCTGCCGCTGTTTCTATTTCCTTCTGAGTTGCTTCCGGTTTACCGAGACTGATATTGTCTGCAACCGTATCAGAAAAGAGAAAGATATCCTGCGGTACTGTTACCAGATTACTATGCAGCACATTGAGCGATATTTCGTATATTTCATGGTCATCAATGAATATTTTGTCATGAGGAGGGTTATAAACCCTCGTTAACAGATCGACGAGAGTGGTCTTGCCACAACCGGTGCGTCCCACCACTGCCAGTGTTTGTCCCTGCTGTACTTCAAAGGATATATTATCGAAGATCAACGGTGATTTCTCACCATACCTGAAAGACAGCTCTTCCATTCTGATCGATCCTGTCAGGGTTGTGATACTGAAATCAGGATTTTCGTCAGTGATCTCGGGATTTTCAGCAAAGATGGAATTAAGCCTGAGCAGAGAAGCTCGACCGCGCTGATATAAATTCACGAACCAGCCGATGGCTATCATGGGCCAGACGAACATGCCGAGATAGGAGAAAAATGCAATGAATTCACCCATGGTAATTTCTCCCAGCATGGTATAAGTTCCACCATAAATCAGGACAATACCCATACTTATGGAAATAACCAGGAAAAGGGTCGGATCAAATAAACCAAAAATCTTGACCAGGGCTATATTTTCCTTAACATATTCATAAGCGGAACGCGAAACCTTCTGCAGTTCAGCTGTTTCCTGAACGAAAGCCTTAACCACCCGGATTCCGGATATACTTTCCTGAACCTGACCGGACAGAGAGGCAAAGGATTTCTGCACCCTGCGGAAATGACGATGAATACTACGCCCGAAAAAGATAATGATCACAGTCAGGACAGGCATGGGGATTATCGCCAGCAGGGTCAACTTCAAGCTGATGTTAACCATGAATACCATGGAAGCAATAGAAAAAACAACCACATCGACGATAATAACGAAACCAAAACCTGCCAGCATTCTCACAGCGTTCAAGTCATTGGTGGCATAAGCCATCAGGTCACCGGTTTTGGAACGGTTAAAGAAATTTCGTGACAGTGTCAGCAGATGATCATAATAAAGTTGTCTAATATCCCTGTCGATAATCCAGGCATTGCCGATAAGAAGAATACGCCAGAAAAAGCGTATGATGGCAATAAGTACAGCTATGAGCAGGATGAACAGTGAGAATTTCAACAGGTCTGACTGGACGAAGCCGGGCAGTTCGAGACTATCGACCGCCTTCTGCATTACCTTCGGCACAATCAATTGAAGAACATCTACCACCACAATGAGAAATAAACCAATCGCAATGCGGAACCAGTTCTTTTTCAGAATAGGGGATACCTTGGCAAAAGTCTTCATATAATCGTGACTCTCATGATCTCTGGTAATTTGAATTCAAAGGATTAATAAAAGACAAGGTATAAGCAAGAAAATGGCAGGGAATGATTTCATTCATATTTTTTGATGTATAACATGGCACATTCTTTCGCCATTTTCCTGATTCTGCCAATATAAGCAGCCCGTTGGGTAACACTGATAACCCCTCTGGCATCCAGCAGATTGAAGATATGGGAACATTTCAATACATGATCATAAGCAGGATACACCAGCTCATGTTCCACCAGGGAACTTACCTGGTTTTCGTAATCATTGAATATATGGAATAGTGACTTCACATTGGCATGATTGAAATTGTAATCGGAAAATTCCACTTCCCGGGTCAGGAATATTTCTCCATAGCTAGTGGTATCATTCCATCTGATATCCCTGAAATTATCAACATTCTGAATATACATGGCCAGTCTTTCCAGACCGTAGGTTAATTCCACACTCACGGGGAAAACTTCGATACCTCCAACTTGCTGGAAATAAGTAAACTGTGATATTTCCATGCCATCCAGCCATACTTCCCAACCCAATCCCCATGCTCCCAGAGTGGGGGATTCCCAATCATCCTCCACAAACCTGACATCATGTTTTTCAGTCTCGATCCCGATCGCCTGAAGGCTTTGCAAATATTGCTTCTGAATATCATCCGGTGATGGTTTGATGATGACCTGATACTGATAGTAATGTTGCAGACGGTTGGGATTTTCCCCGTAACGCCCATCACGGGGACGTCTGCTGGGCTGAGTATAGGCTATTGCGACCGGTTTTTTCCCCAACGCCCCGAAAAAAGTAGCAGGATGAAATGTTCCTGCACCCATATTTTCATCATAGGGCTGCAGAATATTACATCCCTTTTTAACCCAGTAATGATGCAGTTTCAATATTATTTCCTGGAAATTCACGTTCACCTCAAACCAAATATTTACATTGGTTCCTTTTCCAGAATAATTCTTTTCAAGTCAAGGAAATAAGAAAGCATCTTACCAGGTTTATCATTCAATTAGATCCCTTTTACCCTGACCTGAGTCTGATCATCCTATTGCGATCATGAGTCTACCATTCCGGGAAACAGAAGTCATAAAACATATCAGCATGATCATTATATAATCAGAAGATAAAGGAAACAATAGGAAAAAACATCAAGATATCCGGCAATAGCATACCTGTTAATTGAAGTTCCGCTCAGTCTGCAGTTTTTTGATGCTTTAGCAACCAGGAAGCACAGTTAGAAATGGCAAAAAAAACTGGTGGCTTTAACAGCTCTCTTCTACCGGATTTCATCAGATCAATACAGTTCCAGGTATTTGTCGATCTCCCATTGGGAGACCTGAATGCTGTATTCATCCCATTCCCTGGTCTTGGCTTCGACATATTTTTCCAGAGTATGTTCACCAAGTGCTTCCTGAATCACTTTATCCTTCTTCAGAGCTTTCAAAGCCTGCCAGAGATTATGAGGTATCGTTTCAATGGTCAGATCACGGAGTTTATCATCAGAAAAAAGATAAATATCTTCCTCGAGAGGGGCGGGTGGTACAAGTTTGTGAGCAATACCATCCAATCCGGATTTCAGCATAACTGCAAAAGCAAGGTAGATGTTACAGCTGGGATCAGGGCTGCGCAATTCCAGCCTCGTAGAGTCGGGATTGCCCCGAAAGGTGCTGGGTACCCTGATCAGAGCGGAGCGGTTTGTTCTTCCCCAACAAATATAAACCGGAGCCTCATATCCCGGGACCAGCCTTTTGTAGGAATTCACCGTGGGTGATAAAACTGCGCTCATGCCATTGATATGGGTTAGTTGACCAGCGATGAAATGATAAGCCAGCTCTGAGAGACTGTATTTGTCTTCTTCCCGATAAAAAGCATTTTTCCTGGAATCCACGTAAAAAAGGCTCTGATGAACATGCATACCTGATCCATTAACCGTTGCCAGGGGTTTAGGCATGAAGGTGGCATGCAATCCATTCTTCTGGGCAATCGCCTTCACCGCAAAACGTACTGTTATAGCATTATCTGCAGTACGAAGAGCATTATCATATTTGAATGAAATTTCATGTTGACCAATAGCCACTTCATGATGAACCGTTTCTATTTCAATCCCAAATTCCTCCAGTGCCAGACTTATATCCCGGCGGATATCATATGCCTCATCCATGGTCAGATCGAAATAGCTGGCCCGGTCGTGAGGCAACGGACTCAATCCGTTATCGGTCTTAAAGAGAAAAAATTCCATTTCGGGACCAGTGCAATATTCCAGATCAAGAGCTTCTGCTTCACTCACGATTTTCTGCAGAACATAACGGGGATCACCGCTGAAAGGATTGCCATCAGGATTGTAAACATTGCATATGAATCTGGCTGTATTCCCCTTATCGGAACGCAGCCACGGAATAACTGCATAAGTGGATGGATCCGGTTTAAGATACATGTCACTCTCACAGATCCTGGAAAATCCCAGAATGGACGATCCATCAAACCAGATACCATTATCAATCGCATCAGTAATCTGCTGAACCGGAATAGTGAGACTTTTCACTATCCCATAAAGGTCTGTAAACTGCAGCTGTACGAATTTGACTTTATCCTCACCCAACCGGTCAATGATCTCATATAATTCCATGATATTTCCTCTTTTACTAAGATTGAAAGCAAAGCCCTTTTCAATAGGTTATCTTTTATCCACTTATGCCGGGAGTAGTCAAGCTGATTTTTTCACATCGTCGGGCCTGCTATTAAACCCGAAGTTGTTTTTTCTCATCAACCAATTTTCCTGCAGCTTTCAGTTGTTTTGTTTCATACAAATGTAATTTTATATTGTTTATGATTTAAAAAAATAAAAAAAGGAAAAATCTCTTGTCAGCTTTTTTATCTTTTTAAAATGACTGATATGAATCTGATTTTTGATCAAGGAGTTCTTTAATGGATTATACAAAGGAAAAGATAACAAAAAAACCACGCCGCTTCTTTCCAGAAGATCTGGACATTACCTGCTGGGAAAATCTGGAAAGGGAAATGGAAAAACTTCTGGCAGTGAAGATCAACTCCGCCACTGCTCTGATTTCTTTTCTGGAAAAAGTTTGTGAAATATCAGATATCGTGGCCGAAGAAATGGCCTGGCGTTATATCAATATGACGCGTTTTGCTGATGTAGAAGAGAATTCCCGGAAATTCAACGATTTTTATGCCAATATCGTTTCAAGGACAAAACCATACAGTTTCAAGTTCAACAAGAAGTTTTATGACAGCCCTTTCCGCAAGGAACTGCCGGATTCAGAATACAGTCATCTGAACAGGATAATCTCCAATGAGATAGAGCTGTTCCGTGAAGAAAATATTCCCCTGCAGATCAAGGAGAAAGAGCTGGCAAATAAATATGGAGCAGCATTTTCCAAGTTAACGGTAACCTACCGGGGCGAGGAAAAAACACTGTCTCAACTGGCACCCTTTCTTCAGGAAACCGACCGCAGGACAAGAGAAGAGGTGTGGTTCCTGCGCATGAATAAAATGATGGAAATGAGGGCAGAATTCAATGAACTTTTCGATGCAATGAAGGTTCTACGAATTAAACAAGCCCTTAATGCCGGTTTTGCTAATTACCGCGATTTCATGCACAAGTCCAAGGGTCGTTTTTCCTATACTCCCGATGATCTTATAAAATTCCACACTGCCGTGGAAAAGGAAGTAGTTCCCTTCCTGAAGGAACATACAGATGAAAGACGCCGCAAACTCAAACTTGAAAGTGTCCGCCCCTGGGATACAACCGTTGATCTTGATGGAATAGTGTTGAAACCTTTTCAGAAAATCGATGAATTCGTCGATAAGGCACTTTTCATCCTTTCTGAAGTAAAACCGGAATTCGGTATCCGCCTCAACAAGATGAAAAATTCCGCATTCCTTGATCTTGACAACAGGAAAGGCAAAGCCCCGGGCGGATATAACTATCCGCTTCAGGAAACGGGAGCACCGTTTATTTTCATGAATGCAGTTGGTATCCACCGCAATGTTGTTACCCTGCTCCACGAATCCGGTCATGCCATGCATACCTTTGCCACCCGGGACATCCATATCGCCCCTTACAAAGAAACTCCCAGTGAAGTGGCTGAACTTGCTTCCATGACCATGGAATTTCTCACCATGGATAAATGGAATATATTTTACGACAAACCCGAACATTTCAGGAAAGCTAAGAGGGACCAGCTGCTTGGTGCTCTCGAATTCCTGCCCTGGGCAATGATAATCGATGCATTCCAGCACTGGATATACACATGCCCTGATCATACCCCTGCCGCCCGGGAAGATTTCTTTGCCAGCTTGATGGATAGATTCAGTACTGGTGTTGACTGGAGTGGACTGGAGGAATACAAGAAAATGTTCTGGCTGTTCCAGTTACATGTATTCGAAGTACCTTTCTATTATATTGAATATGCAATTGCGCAGTTAGGAGCCTTAGCTGTGTATAGAAATTATCGCACCCGATCGAGGGAGAAAACGCTTGCTGACTATGAAAAATTCCTCAGCCTGGGGTACACCAGGTCAGTTGATCAGCTTTATAAAGCAGCCGGAATCAAATTTGATTTTTCCGCCGTCTATGTTGGGGAACTGGTTGGCTTCATAAGAACTGAACTTGAAAAAATACGATAAAGACATGATAATAAGAACAAGTGAATATCTATACAAATTGCAGCCTGTCAGAACAGAACTGCTGGCAAACGGGTCAACCCCTGCAGAAGATGAGATAATCAATGCCCATTTCGAATATCTGAAAAATCTTTCTGCCCAAAAAATAGTACTCCTGGCCGGAAGAACTCTGAACACAGATCCTTCCGGTTTCGGTATCGTCATCTTTAAAGCACCCAGTGAAAGGGAAGCCAGATGGATTATGGAATCAGATCCCGCGGTTAAGTCCGGAGTAATGAAGGCTGAACTCTATCCCTATCATACAGCATTATGGGGATTCTAATATTAAGGATCAAATCAAGGGACCATGAAAGATTATAAAAGAATTTTCATTCTTGGATCAGGGTTTTCCAAATCCTTTTCCTGCAAAATGCTCAGCATGAAAGACCTTACCCAGCGCCTGTTTAAAAAAAACAATTTCTTCCGTAATGGCGCCAACCGGGAATTGAAAGAGCTGGTAGATACTTTCAAGTCATTTCAGACAGATGTCAGGAATATTCTATCAATAGAGAATATAACCACCACCATTTTTTCCAAGAGGGTTTTCCGTGATTTTTATGAAGAGGAACGGTATAAACGTCTTCAAATTCAGATTCTGCAATTTATCTACGAGAATCTCAGGGACAACCGTATCGATCCCCAAAAAGAAAAATTCCTGCTGGATTTTCTTCTGTATGCTGTTCAAAAACCTGGGATCAGTGGAACAAGAAAAAATCTGCTGATTACATTCAATTACGATCTTCTTCTGGAAGATTTCCTGAAAAAAAATCAATCTGAACTGAACCTCTGGATTGATTACGGAGTTAAACTGCGCTATTATCTGAGTTATCCGGAAAGAAAAAAAGATTCCGATCTCGTTCCCTTTCAACTTTTAAAACTACACGGTTCTTTCAACTGGTTCCAGGCCAAGGGATCTTCTGATGCCAATATAAACTCCATATATCAAGTAGATCCTGATGACGAGAATTTCTTCATCCACCAGAATGATGTTCCTGTTTTCATCCCCATGATCCATGCCAAGGAACTTTTTCTTAAGGGGACGCTTTACAATACCCTCTGGGTAAAGGCAGCCTATTACCTGGAGCAAGCCCAAGAACTCTATTTCATTGGATATGGTTTCCCGGCAACCGACATCAATAACCTCTTGTTTTTCGGTAAATACCGTGATAAGATAAAGAAAATTGTGGTTTATTACGAAGAAGACCGTGAAAATGAAATAATGCGACTGCAGCAGTTGTTTGGTCCTGACAGGGTTATTTCATGTGATGCCATAACCTTTTTACGGAATAATTATCTGAGTTTCAGCTGATCTATTCGAAGAATATATCTTGACAATAACATAAAATATGCACTTAGGAGGATAATTTTTTGAAAATAGCTGAGGAGTATTTTCTCAATTTGAGACCGGAAAGATAGTCTCTCTTTCCGGTCCTTATTGTTTTATAATAAAAAAAAGCTCCCGTCACCGGGAGCTTTTCTTAATAATAGTTTTTTATATGTCGAAATATCCATCGTAATCATCGTTAACAGCAGGAGTGACCCTGACATGATATGTCCTCCCCCAGGCTTTCATCTGGGTTTTGGCATACCCGGCAGCATCTTCGTTGAATATCACTTCGTTATCAACCAAGGCGACCATATAATAATATGTCCAGACTCCGTTTTGCATTGTTTCATCGCCATCATAGGAATAGCTGTTTGTGGAAGCTGTGGCAACTATCATGCCTGTTTCGCTGTCACCAAGAAAATCACCAGCGTAACAGCAGTCTATTGCCACCATCTTCTTAGTGCAATTGGACAGTGATAGATACTCCATAACGAAGCTATGGGTGATATAATAAAGGTCACAGGAGATAATGCAGGTTCCATATTGTGCATAATCAACACCATGACCGGAATATATGAAGGCAATCTCATCACCGGGCGCAGCGCTGGTCATCAGCCACTGCAGGCCAGATTCAATGGCGCTTGCGGTAGCATTCTGATCTATATCAAACTGGATTGTGAAACCCTGGGTCTGCAAATAATTCTTCCAGTCCTGAGCATCGTCGTCACAATACTGCAGATCGTTTTGAGTGCCATCATAATCCGAAATACCGACTATGTAAGCATACTTGTGAGCCGGATTGGGATTAGGATCTTCGGGAGGATCCGGTGGATTTGGAGGTTGAGGTTTCTTTCTTTCCGGTGTATAGCTATCCGATGCTTTCAACAGATAACGTTCGATTTCGGCATCAGTCCTGGTCTCAATGAATTCAGGACGTTGATAGATAGATCCATCAAGCTGATCAGTTCCTGGATCGGTTAGCTCTCCCTGTTGGCTGCAGCTGAAAAAAACCAGCAGCACCATTAAAAATAATAATCCTGCAAATATCTTTTTCATAAGTTTATCCCCCTCAGCAAAATTGATTTTGCAGTAGGCACTAATTTCAAAAAATCAGTCAAGTTTTTTTTCCGGGACAAATTGTTTCTCAAAAAAAGCTTTACATAAATATCATTTATTTGTGGTTCCATTTATATTAAATGCACCCTATCTTCATTTCACCAACAAGGAGTTGCCCATGAGAGAACACATCGGTTTCTGTGGTTACAATTGTCATTTATGTGCCGCTCGTTCTGAAGATTACGAGATAAGAAAAAAAATGGTGGAAGGTTGGCGGAAAATATTCGGACATGAGAATTACACTCCGGAAAATGTTATCTGCGCAGGTTGCCGAAATGAAGGACCTCATGCTGATACCAACTGCCAGGCAAGGCCTTGCGCTCTGGAGAAAGGATTTACCAGCTGCACGGAATGTGCTGAATTTCCCTGTGCAAAAATGAAGAATCTCATGGCCAGTAAAGCAGGAATGCTGCTCTGGTGTTATCCTCGAACCGCGGGTATCTCCAAAGAGGAATATGAACTATGCATGCAGCAGTTCGACAGCATGTCCAATCTGATCAGGCTGGGAATAAAAAACGGCAAATTCCCTGACTGGCTTGATAATGATTTACAGGATTAACTGACAAAATATGGATCAGATATTTCCAGCAAGCGTCTGGCCCTGTTTTCATACAAATTGATTCATCCTGAAATAATATAACCTGTGTCCCCTTCCTTAACAGGAAAGGAAACAATAAAAGAACTAAGGCTAAATATTGAAGATCCCTCACATCTGAAGGGATTCGCAATGACCATGCACTAGGAGGTATCTTCAGTTAAAGGCTGGTAAAATTACAATTGTACCGTTTTGTATCCATTGTCCTCCAGCATCTGGAGAAGACCATCCTTCCCTACCAGGTGACCGGCACCCACAATAACGAAATAGGTTTTTCCGCTGTCGCTTTTCAGATAGGTAATCAGTTTCTGGAAAATATGCTCATCCCGCTGGGAAAATAAATTATTGTAATAATCCCGGAGACCCGGCAGTTTATCGGCATCTTCCAGTATCCTCTGTTTCACAGTGGCGTTCATACTGTCTACATTCCCTGTTTTCCAGGCTGCTATCATGTCGTTGACCGCCCTTTCTATATCCTCGGTATCATTCAGAACATGTTCCAGATAATCGATCTGATGTTCTTCGGGAAAAGACGACAACAGAGTGATCTGTAGGTCCGCTGATTCCAGTTCCAGAATCTCCATCTCCCTTTCCTGTGCCTTGGCTATAAAATGAACATCCACCCCCAACTCTGATTTCATACCCAGCTTTTCCAGGTTCATCAGTCCCAGTTTAAGACAGATCAGCCAGGGTTTATATTTTCTTATCTGAGTGATAGGTGTGTCAAAATTGTTAAAAGTTTCACTGACCTTCTGGTACAGTTCCGCGGTAATTTTTGTTTCGAGAGATTCCCCTTCCTTATAAAATCCATTCTGCATGACCAGTTCCGTCATCTTCTGCTGATCGATCTTGGAGGGATCAGCCTCTACCACCAGAATGTCCGAATTCTGGAAAGAAGCTTCAATCTTTTCATCCAGAGGATACATCTCCTTCCTCATCAAATGGATAGAACCCAGCAGATAGAGTTTTGTCCCACCATCATTCACCTCCCAGAGAAAGTTACCTTCTGCCGACAGCTCCAGCTTCAGGAAAATAAGCCACCACCACGTAAGGAAAATCAATATGACCTTTTTCATGTTTCCTTTCTTCATTGATACCGATTATTAAAGGTAAACTATCTAACTAACAAGAGCAATCAATAATCGTGGAATTATCATGCCAACAACGTTAAAGATGAGGTGAACAACGTAAGCCGGTATCAGACTCCCTGTTTTTTCCCGCCAGTACCCGGCGATCAACCCCAGGAAAAATGTATTTATAAGTATGAAATAGACTATCCGGTGGGGCATGATATCCCACAGACACAAATGCATAAGACTGAACAGGAGGGCTGCCACTAATACTGGCACGCTCAGAAGGATTCTGCCCAGTCTGATCCCCTGTTTCTTCAGATCCTGGAGGAAAGTGACCACGAAACCACGGAAGAATATCTCCTCCACCATACTGGCGATAATCCAGATATAAACTATATCCTTGATGAGATCACCCGACAAGGGTCCTTTTCCACTGCCCTGCGGTGGTCCCGTAACACGGATATGAATCATGTTCAGGATAAACAGGACAAATGCAAAAAGAAAAGCAATGAAGAAAGGTTTAATAATGTTTATCAAACCTGTCCCCCGGAAGCCGTAGGAAGCGAATTTACCTCTGCCGAAAATCAGAATAAGAATGATCGAGCAAAGCAGCAGGGTTGCCTGTACCCAGAGAGAGGGGCTGATCCATGCCACCCTGTCCGATAAATGCTTAAGAAAAGGGATACCGGGAACCCAGCTGATGCTTACCCAATAAACGAGCAGGGCAATCACCAGTACCAGTATGAATTTCACACCTTTTTTCATTATCTCCTCCTTTATTACTTACAATCAATCAAGTATGATCTGCAAAAGAGTCAGCTGGTCAGCATTTTCCAGAGGTTATCAAAAATCCTCCCGCTGAGCATTTCTGTATCCATTTCCATATCAAAAAGGCATTGCAGAGACAAACCTTCAAAAAGAGCGACCACCGCGATGGCAACAATATCAAGATCAAGATCATCTCTTATCTCACCCTGTTCCACACCCAACCTCAGCAAACGGGTAATGTTTTCCCGGGTCATGCTATAAGCACCGGCCATATGGTGTTTAATCGAAACATCGGCCCTGCTGGCACTGGTGAGTATTTCCAGAAATGTATAGACCGGTTTCTCCTTACCACTGAAGAATCTTTTTTCAAATTCACGTCTGATCTGACGGAAATTGAGGAAGAATACGCGGAGAAACTCTTCAATGCTGGTTACCTTACCAAATTTTTCCCTGCTTGCATCCGCCATAGATTGAAGAAAATAATCTATCGCCTGTTTGAATAAATCCTTTTTATTCGTGAAATGATGGTATAGACCAGCCTTGGAAATGTTCACCGCATCAGCGATCATTTTCATGGAGACATAATCATATCCATTGCTGAAAGCCAGTTGCATTGCAGTAACAATGATTTTTGTCTTGGTATCTTCACCCTTCATTATCTTACCTACCGGTCGGTAAAATCACCTCCCCTGCTTTTTTGTCAACATATTTCCAAGATTCATACTGAATGATATTTCTAAATATACAGTGACAATTCATTAAATCCCATCCTGGACCTCTTTAAACCAGGCTCTCAAATCTAATGTGATCAAAATATTGTGATCAGAAAACAAATGAAATCCAGCTGACCTGAAATCCCGATAATGCAGACTCATTATCTCTAATTAATGGGAACATTTTCATTTTTTTAAAAAATATCACTTTACTTATTTGCTCTCTGTTAAGGATAAATGTCTGAAGAGGGTGATGATCATGAAATCAAAAAAGTATTTTATTTCTTTCGATTATGAAGGACTGGCGGGAATAACGAACTGGCAGGAGACCCTGGACAACGAACGCTGCCGGGAACTGGCTACAGATCAGTTGAACGCTTTTTTACGCGGTGTTTTCCGGTCCGAACCGGAAGCTGCATTCACTATTGTGGATTCTCACCATCTGGGTAACAACCTGTACTGGGAGAGGCTAATTGGCAATGTCTCCCTGGTCAAGGGTTATCCCCGGCACTTCTATATGATGGAAGGGATAGACGCCAGTTACAACGGATTGATATTATTTGGATACCATGCTCCTGCCGGGCAGCCTGGCAATATGGACCACACTTATTCCTCTGCTTCAATCTTCCAGATAAGGATCAATGATCGGGAAGTAGATGAGGCCTCCATAAACGCCATGCTGGCATCACATTATCAGGTTCCCCTGCTTTTCGTTTATACTGACGACAAAGGAGCAGAATGGATGAAAAAGAGTATTTCCTCCGGAATAGAATTCCTGGTCGCCAAAACTGCTATTGGTCGTTACGCTGCCAGGATGAAACCTTATGCCATAACCATGGCAGAGCTGGAAGAATCGGGAGAAAGGCTGGGAGAACAGAAAGGATTTCTGTTCCCGCAGGAAGAAAGTTACCTCTGCCGTATAATCCTGATCGATTCCAACATTGCCTATGCAGTCCAGAACATTCCTGGTATACAGGCACGGGGAAGCAGGGAAATTGAATTCGAAGCAGACAGCATGATCCTTCTCTACAAGTACCTGATGACCATAATATACGTTGCCAGCAGTGTCCGTAATTTGTATAAGTAACATAAAGAAAGTTGTACGCGTCATGATAAGAAAAATACTGCTTTTCCTGTTATTATCTACAGCAGGATGCCTATACTGCCAGAATGTAAAATCTCCCCGCAATATAATTCTCATGATAAGTGACGGTTGTGGCTACAACCAGATTGAGATCACAGACCTTTATCAGCATGGTTTCACAGGCAGTCAGAGTTATGAGTCTTTCCCCGTACGGCTGGCGGTAAGCACCTATCCGGCAGATACACCCGGTTATGATCCCGCTCGAATCTGGTCTGATTTTCATGCCGCAGAGGAATACTGGACAGATTCTGCAGCGGCGGCAACTGCACTGGCTACCGGTTACAAGACCAGGAACGGTTTCTTGGGGAAGAGCCCGGAAGGCATGGATTTTCTGAACATCACAGAAGTGGCAGAAAACTGCAAGAAATCAACGGGAGTGGTGACCTCTGTGCATTTTACCAGTGCCACTCCTGCTGCCTTCATCGTTCATCACAGCAACAGGTATGACTATGAAGACATAGCCCTGCAGATGCTGGTGAAGAGTTCAGTCGACGTAATTATGGGTTGTGGCCATCCCTGGTATGATAATGACGGTATAAAGCGGGAGACAGCCAGATCGTTTAAATATGTTGGCGGGGAAGCTGTCTGGCATGGTATGAGGCAAGGAAGCACAGAGTTAGATCTTGATGGAGACGGGACCTGGGACACGGCATTAGCTGATGCTGACCATGACGGGATCCCCGATCCCTGGTTTTTAATCGAAACCAGGGAAGAGTTCCTCTATTGCTGCCGGGACAGCATACCAAAGAGACTGCTGGGGATACCCCTGATATACAATACCCTGCAATACAGCAGGCTCGGTGAATCCAGACATCCTTTTGATGTACCATTGAATGAGAATGTGCCCACTCTGGCAGAAATGAGCAATATCGCTCTTCAGGTTTTATCTTTCAATGAAAAAGGATTTTTTCTGATGATCGAAGGTGGAGCTGTTGACAAAGCGTGTCACCACAACAACACCTGTCGCCTCATAGAGGAAGAGATCGACTTCAACCTGGCAGTGGAAGCTGTGATTGCTTGGATAGAAAAAAACAGCTCCTGGGAAGAAACCCTGCTCATTGTCACAGCGGATCATGAATGCGGTTATCTTACCGGGCCAGATTCGGGAGAGCCAGGAAATTCCACAGTGAACAGCATAAAAGGTGAGGGCAGGGGCAGGATTCCGGTTCATGAGTGGCATAGCGGAAGTCATACTAACATGCTGGTGCCGCTATTTGCCAAGGGTCAGGGCGCAGAATTTCTTTCTCGCAGAGCCGTGAAAACAGATCCCTGTTATGGAGAATATCTGGACAATACCGATATTGGTGACCTGTTAATTCAATTCTGGAAATAATGTTGTTTTTATAAAACCAGGCGAAATTCTGTCATACTGTTTCACGCAGTTGAGAAGACAACTGGTCATCCATATTTGGAGGATAAGGACCGGTGAGGGATTATTTGCCCTGCTTCCTGTTTATCAGATCTTACCAGCCACCAGAGGCGCCACCACCACCGAAGCTGCCACCTCCTCCGGAAAAACCACCGAATCCCCCGAAGCCACTGCTTCTGCCACTGCTTCTTCCCAGCGCAGTGCCCAGGAAGAGGAGGGGTAACAGTCCGCCTTTTTTTCTTCTTCCCAGTCCGCCAAAAATGATCATGAGCAGAAAAAAGATGAAACCAACCGGTATCTGAATCCCTCTGCTTTTTTTCTCCTGCTGCTGGAAACGAGCAAGTTCCTCAGGTGAAATCTCGAACTCTGCTGTTATCAATCCGGTAATTGCAGTCAAACCACTGGAGATTCCTCCATAATAATTCCCTTCCCGGAAACCGGGAACTATCAGATTTCTTATAATATAACCACTCTTGGCATCGGTGATTATGGATTCAAGGCCATAACCAACTTCCAGGCGGATTTTCTTTTCCTTCAGGGCAATCAATAGAAGAACGCCATTATCATATTCTTTCTGACCTATCTGCCAGGTTTCTGCCACGCGCAGAGAATAATCTTCCAATACTTCATCTTCCAAGGAGGTTATGGTCAGCAGAACCACCTGGGAAGAAGTTTTAGATTCCATTTCCCGGATCATCAGTTCCAGTTCCTGCTCCTGATCGGAGGTTAGAATCCCGGCATAATCGTTGATCCGACCAGCGAGCTGTGGTACAGATAAAGCCAGGCTCAGGATGAAATACGACTGCAATAATATCAGGATCAGCCATCGTTTCATTCTATTCCTCCAGGATAGTGAGATCATTCTTCAGTTCATTGCTGTCATCACTTCTGATGGGAAAATGACGTTGCAGTATATTTCCGCATGCATTAACAGCTTCTATCAAGCTTCCGGCAAAATTATCCCCTTTTATTCCCGCAATTACATTATCAACCACCTGTTGCCATTGACCGGGTTCTATCCTGGCATCGATCCCACTGTCAGCCACGAGTTCTACTTTTTTCTCCAGCAGGGAGATGAAAATCAGAATCCCGGTCCTATCGCGAGTGTTGTAGACCCCAGATTCCATGAAATAACGCAGGGCTCTTTCTTTAACTTTACCTGCCTTGACCCGCTGAGGAATGATGAGGCGATCTAAAAAAGGAAGATTGAAGAGGAAATAGAAGACGGCGATAATCAGGAAAGTCGTAAAACCGTAAAATGCCAGCAGGTACTGGATATTATAATCCCAGAAGGTATTTTCCAGCCAGGTCTGGATATTACCGCTGAAGAACATGACGACAACGAAATAGACAAAGCCGCAGACAATAGCGTATATCAGCTCATAAAGAGCATAATCATAACTCTGGCTGATAACGGCAGTAACTATTTCCCCGGAAGTTTTTTTCTCCGCTTCTGCAACTGCATCAGCTATCTGATTCTTTTCGGCATCACTCAATCTTATATTGGGCATAATGCTTTATCCCCTGATATCATCCTGGAAATATCATGATCAGAATTCCACGCGGGGCGCGGTTTCTGTTCCCTCTGCTGCTGTAAAATAAGGTCTCTCCCGGAATCCGAAGAGACTGGCAAGGATCATACGGGGGAATTGTTTAATGAAAGTATTAAATTCACGGGCGGCTTCGTTGAATCTTTTCCTTTCCACGGTGATCCTGTTTTCCGTTCCCTCCAGCTGATCCTGCAGGGAAAGAAAATTCTGATTGGCTTTCAATTCCGGATAGCGCTCCATTACTACGAGAAGTCTCTGCAGGGCACCTCCCAGGGAGTTCTGAGCCTCCTGAAATTTGGCAAAGGTCTCTGGATTATTAAGTACCTCTTCTGAAATGTTAAATGTACCACCTGCTTTGGCCCGGGCTTCCGTTACCATGGTAAAGGTTTCCTGTTCAAATTTTGCATAACCCTTAACTGTCTCCACCAGGTTGGGAATAAGATCAAAGCGTCGCTGATAAACATTTTCCACCTGGCTCCATTTTTCCTTAACACCTTCGTCGAGTTTTACCATACCGTTATAGACACGCACCCCATACAGATAGAGAATAATCGCTATAATTACTATTGCTGCAATAATGATCAAGCATCCGACCAACAGTTTTTTGTTCATATTTCCTCCATGAAATTGCTATTAATATTTAGATCAAGAATCCTATATCAATACAGCAGGTTATCATCGAAATTATCACCCAGGTAATCCCGCCAGTCAGGTAATGAGCTTTCGGAGTCATCACCATCACTGAAGATCAGGCGGTAATCACCATGAGTCTGGATATCGATAAAAATAAAGGTCATGTAATGATCCAATCTGTATTTCCAGATCTCAAAATCCTTTGTACCGTATTTGCTGTAGATTTCAGTCTTGTCCTTGTACTTTTCATAGGGTGGTCCATATTTGATATATATTCGACCCCGGTCGGTGGTCCATCCATCCTTGAAGTGAGAGAAGAAGGTATTGCAGTAGTTAATTCTGTCAGCCAGTACTTCAATGAACTCGTTGTTCTCCGTTACCGGATTGAGGTCATTATCAGCCCAGAACTCGTCAAGAAAATCCCTTTTCCCCTCATCATCCAGCTTCTTATAATTCTTCTTTTGTTTATTGGAGAAGAAAATCCTGGCCACCATATAATCGGATTCAATATCATCAAACACACGTACCGGATAGAGTGTACTGTCAGGTTTTTGTTCCTGCATGACGATGGTTCCTTCCACTGCGGTAAGATTGCCGAGAAGTAAAACAGAAATTAAAGTAATGTAGATTGTTTTCATGTTACCCCACCAGTATTATTTAACGTCATTTATAATATTACCTATAACTGCAGTAAAGCCCTGCAGGATGCAACATCCGGCTCAACGGAAATTTACTGCCGAGAGTTATGAGAACTGGTCACCTGCTTCCGAGACCAGCACTTAAACCTGTTACACCCAGACAAAACAAAATTAGAGCACCCTCCTGTCTCGTCAATGCAATAATTCAGAAAAGCAATTTATTAAATATATCCTATAAAATACCGTGTCAAGAATAAAGAACAATTTCCTGGAGAGTTAGTGTTCCAGTGCTCGCTACAGCCTGGGTGACTACTGTTTCCCATTACAGCAGCAATTAACCACAGGTCAAGAGTATAATCCCACCAACCGACATAATGATCCCGACAATGCCCCTGCTCGTAACCTGTTCACCGGCAAAAATAATGCCCATCAGAGCTCCGAACAAAGGTGAAGTAAAGGCGATCGGCATCACTCTGCTCAGGGCAGCTCCCCGGATAGCAACATAGAAACATAACATTCCCAGTGCGCCTGCCACTATACCGCCACCTATTATCATATAGAGAAGCGAACCGGTACCAGCCTGAGACAAGCTCTTCCAACGGGGATAGCTGATAATCGCCAATATGATCAAGGCTACCGCCGTTCGGATCGTTATGCCAACCTGAGGTGAAAGGTTACCCAGATGCATTCCCTTCTTCTCAAAAAAACCACCCACTCCCCAGGCAACAGCAGTTAAAAGAGCAAAAAATTGTGGTTTCAACATTTACTCCCTTTTCTGGTTACATTATAAGTTATATTCTTTTTTTCCTGATAAGCCAGCACCTGTTCCAGACAGCCTTCCTGAAAACCGATAAATTCAGGAGGTGATATGCCTTTACGGGAATAAACATGCCGCAGGAGAAGATCTGCCACGGCCGTACAGGTATAACCGGTGGTACGGGCCATGGAAGTAATTCCGCTGGCAGCATCATACCTGTCCAGCAGGTCATATTGATACTCCACATTATCACCATTTTCATAGCCCCTGATATTTATCTGCATCACAGTGAATTCTCTCTCATTATCTTCCAACTGCCAGAGGGGAAAGAGCAGACTAGCGGTAAGATCTATCGGTCTGACCAGGTTGCCCCTGATATTTACAGGTTCGGAAGAAAGAAATCCGCTATCCCGCAGAACCTTGATATATTCGATATGACCGGGATAACGCAGGGTTTTTTCTATCATCTCCGGAATATCAACTGTACACAGCAGGCTGCGTAATCCGTCAGTATTGAAGGCTTCCAGTGTTCCCACATTTTCCAGTTCCACCAGTTCAGAGTCGGAAAGAGCGGGTTTAATAATCATTTTACCATTGATCTTAAACCGGGCCGGGCGCAGGTATTCTTCCAGAACATCTACAGGTGAAAAGGGGGCTTTATATTGATAGGGCCAGGATCTATCCACGGGCAATCCTCCCACCAGGCAATGAAATGAAGTTATCTTCATTCTCTTATGGTGATAACCCAGAATCATATTGCTCATCCCCGGTGCAACACCGCAGTCCACAATAGCGGTGACTCCCTTTTCCCTGGCTAATCCATCCAGTTGAAAAGGATCTTCGGAAAAGAAGGATATATCAATGATGTCTTTATTACTACCAATAACCTGGCGCAAAACAGCAAATCCCAGGTGGCCCGGCAGGGCATTGATCACCAGATCGCTGCCACTGATCAGCCTGCTGATCTCAGTATCCCGGGAGAGATCTGCCCGTACTGTCCGGATATTGCTTACCCCTGCCAAGCGAATGAGATTTTCCGGGGAAACGTCAACACCTATTATACTATTACTGAGCGAGAGATCTAGAGCTATTGCCCTTCCCACCATGCCGCATCCCAGGACGATAATATTTTTCATATCCAGTTCCTCCTTCCTTTGCCAAATTTCCAGAAATGGATAAGTTCCATATCTGCGGGGATGTCGAGTCCGTGATCTCCCCTACCGGTTTCCGTGTTCAGGTGAACCCCATGATCGGGAGCGAAAAGCAACAATCGGTCATGATCTTTCCAGCACCTGTTCACTATCCGGTCCAGCATTCGAAAAGTCCTGTAATGTCTGCCTGCTGCTCGGAGAGCCAGCCTGCTGTAGGGAGTGGTTCGATGGATAGCATCATCATATTCCTGATTATAAACCACGATCAGATCATACAAATCCAATTTCAGCAATTTTATAACCCGTGATGATACCTCACTGTCATATTTTTCGCTGTAATAAGAAATATTTCTTCCCCGAAATATAAGGTCAATACTGGAATTTTCTACTGCCACTATGGCAGCTTTTCTGCCTGCTCCGGCAAAAATATCAAACAGCGTCCT
>JAFGRJ010000131.1 GCA_016935235.1 Candidatus Cloacimonadota bacterium | reverse complement strand
TCTTCCATATTACTGGCAAGCCGCTTATAGAATTCAACTGCCTGTTGTTCCTTCTTCATGGCCAGAGCCAGAGCATCAGCTGGTTTCATATCCTGGTGCAGTTTGGGCAGTTCAGTCTCTTCCGCGAGAAAATATTCCACGCTGGGAGCCTGCAGACGGGCGTGTAGAGCGGGATTCTGTTTGAATTGCAGCAGCAGTTCCTTATGGTTCAGCTCTTCTGTGGCAAGTTCGTGAAATATCTTTTTAATGGCCCGATTGTTAATTCTACTCCCGGCAAACTGGTAGAATGAATGTGCCTCTTCTTCTCTCTTGATGCCAATATCAATAAGATGTTCGAACTGGGTTTTATCCATCTTTGACTCCTGAGATCACGATATTTTCCTTATTTTAGCGGCGCAGACCTTGTATTCGGGTATTTTGGCAACAGGATCCACAACGGGATTGGTGAGTCGGTTGGCGGGTGATTCCTTGTAATGAAAGGGAATATAGATAACACCTTTCTTGATACGCCGGGTAACAAAGGCAGGAGCTTCGATCTCACCGCGCCGGGTAGCTATTTTCACTGGCTCGCTGTTCCCGATGCCCATTGCTTCTGCATCCTCCACCGACATCATTACCATGGGACCAGCCAGATTGTTCAATCCCGGTGTCTTGCGGGTCATGGTGCCGGTATGGAAATGCTGCAATACGCGACCGGTGGTAAGAATGAGGGGATATTCCTCATCGGGAAGTTCTGCCGCCTCGATAAAGGGTATGCCTCTGAGAAGCCCCAGCCCTCTGGCAAAACGATCCTTATGAAGATAGGGCGTTCCGGGGTGTGTTTCCGTGGGACAGGGCCATTGCAGCCCGTTCCGACCAATCCTCTCCCAGGTTATCCCGGCATACTGGGGTGTAAGCTGATTTATCTCATCACAGATGTCACTTACAGTACGGTACTGCCAACCTGCCGCCATACTATTAGCCAGCATCTGGATGATCTCCCAGTCCGCCTTGGCAGCACCGGGCGGAGTAAGAGCTATATTCAATTTCTGTACTCTCCTCTCCGTGTTGGTGAAATTTCCTTCCTTTTCCACAAAGGATGTTGCCGGCAGTACCACATCGGCAAATTCAGCGGTTTCGGTGAGAAACATGTCCTGAACCACCAGAAAATCTATCTTTTCCAGGGCAGAGATAACATGATGCTGATCAGGATCACTGAGGAAGGGATTTTCTCCCATAACGTAGAGAGCTTTTACTTTCCCTTCATAAGCACCATCCACCATTTCTATCACTGTGAGTCCTGTTTCTGAACTCAACTTCCTGCCCCAAGCTTTTTCAAATTTCTCCCTGATTTTTTCATCCTGCACACTTTGATAACCAGGATAAACATTGGGCAGGCAGCCCATATCACAGGCGCCCTGCACATTAGACTGACCACGCAGCGGATTAACGCCGCCTCCGATCTTACCCAGATTCCCGCAGATCATCTGCAGATTGGCTACAGACCAGACATTATCCCTGCCGGTGGTATGCTGGGTGATCCCCATGGCATAGAATATGGAAGCAGTTTCGGCTTTGGCAAACATTTCTGCGATACGATGGAGAGTGGTGGCAGGTACCCCCGATATTTTTTCAACATTTTCCGGTTTATATTTATCCTGGAGAACTTCCTTTCTGAGCTCTTCATAACCCTCCAGCCTTTCCTCAATGTATTTGCTGTCTTCCCAGCCATTTTTCAGAATGACATGCATGAGGCAGTTCAGGAGGGCGACATCGGAACCGGGAAGGTGGGCAGCATAGATATCGGCATAGTTTGCCATGACGATCTTCTTGGGATCGATCACGATAAGTTTTGTTCTCCCTTCCCGCACCGCCTGTTTGATACGAGCTGCGATCACGGGGTGAGCGGCAGAAGTATCCGAGCCAATGATCATTATTACATCAGCGTTTTTTATGCCAGCGATGTCATTCGTCATTGCACCACTGCCAAGCGAAGCAGCCAGACCGGCCACTGTGGAGGAGTGGCAGAGCCGCGCGCAGTGGTCGACATTATTCGTCCCCACCTCCCTGCGCATGAATTTCTGGAAGAGAAAATTCTCCTCGTTGGTCACTTTGGCGGAAGATAACCCAGCAATAGCATTGCTCCCGTGTTCCTCGATGATCGACCTGAATCTGGAAGCGATCAGGCTGATGGCTTCATCCCAGGATGCCTCCCGGAATTTACCATTTTCCCTGATGAGAGGTGTGGTCAATCGCTCCGGGCTGGCGATAAAATCGAATCCATACCTGCCCTTAACACAGAGCATGCCTTCATTGGTGGGGGAATCTTCAACTCCTGTGATCCGGATGATTCGGTTCTCCTTGCGGTTGATATGCAGTTCCAGCCGGCAGCCGACACCACAATAGGCACACACGGTCTCGACCTTTTCCATTTCCCAGGATCTTCCCTGACCGATCGCCCTCTTATCGATAATGGCTCCTACCGGGCAGAGTTGAACACACTCTCCGCATTGCACACAGCTGGATTCTCCCAGTAATTTGTCATTATCGAAAATGATCTTGGTATGAAAACCACGGTTACCAAAATTGATCACTTCGTTGACAACATTATTGTTGCATCCGGAAACACAGCGTCCGCAGGAGATGCATTTTGCCCGGTCAACATACACAAATTCACTGGATGCATCAGGGACCTTTTCTTCCAGAGCAAATTCATAGCTTGGTCTTTCGATACCGAGAAAGTAAGCTGCATTCTGCAACTCGCAGTTTCCGTTCTGCTCACAGGCAAGGCAATCGTGCTTGCCGGAGGAAAGAGCCAGATCGATAACCACCCGCTGTGCCTGCAGCACAGCTTCTGAGTTGGTGGTAACCTGCATACCGTCTCTTGCCGGAAGATTGCAGGAGGTCTGCAGTCCTGGCAGATTTTCTACTTCAACCACACAGGCCCTGCATTTAGCAGCAGGTCCGGTGCGGGGATGATAGCAGAGATGGGGAATGAAAATTTCATTGCGCAGGGCTACCTGCAGGACCATTTCCCCCGGAAAGGCGTCATATGCCTTTCCGTTTATGAAGATCTTCATGAAGCCTCCCTAGAGAATTTATATTTTTTATCCATTTTCTGCAGGAACTCATCCCGGAAATTATCAATGACACTTCTGATGGGCATGAGTAATGACTGACCCAGCGCACAGAAGGAAGATATATTCATTGCCTGGGCTAGCCTTATCATGCTGACCAGATCCTCTTCACTGCCTTCACCGTAACGGATGCGGGAAATGATCCGGTAAAGTTTCTGGGTACCCTTACTGCAGGGTATGCATTTTCCGCAGGATTCATGGCGAAAAAATCTGATCACCGCGTAAAGCATATCCACCATATCAGCATCTTCATTCATAACCAGAATCGCACCCGAACCCAGCACAGCGCCATATTCCTTGAGACTGTTGAAATCCATTTTGACATCAAGAAGTTTTTCAGATAGAAAAACACCTGCAGCACCACCCAGCAGGGCTCCCTTAAATTTCTTATCATCCCGGATGCCACCACCATATTCTTCGATTAATGTACGCAGAGAAGTTCCCATATCCACTTCACAGAGACCCGGCATATAGACATCACCGAGAATGGTGAAGACCTTGGTGCCGGGGCAACTTTCAGTACCATAGGATCGGAACCAGTCAGCTCCGTGGCTGATTATAGATGGAATATTGGCGATAGTCTCCACATTGTTGACCACCGTTGGTTTCTGCCATGCGCCTTTCACTCCTGGGAAAGGCGGTTTGGAACGGGGTTGCCCACGGTTACCTTCCATTGATTCGATAAGGGCTGTTTCCTCTCCGCACACGTATGCTCCTGCTCCGATCTTGATCTCAATATCCAGATCAAAACCGGTGCCAAATATGTTGCTGCCCAGCAAACCCAGTTCCCTGGCCTGATCAATAGCCTTCTGCAGGCGGTTTATGCAGAGCCTGTATTCACCCCGGATATAGATATAAGCCTTGGTGGCACCCACTGCATAGGAAGATATCATGAGACCTTCCAGGAGCTTATGGGGATCACCTTCCATGATCAGCCTATCTTTGAAAGTTCCTGGTTCTCCTTCATCTGCATTGATCACAAAATATTTCTGAGGCACTGTCAGGGGTTGAGTAAAACTCCATTTCAAACCTGTAGGAAAACCTGCACCACCACGCCCCCGCAAACCGGAATTTTTTACAATATCAACTATCTGAACCGGTTTCATTTCCAGAAGGGCTTTTTCCCAGGATTCATAACCTCCCCGACCTAAATATTCCCTGATGTTTTCAGGATTTATCAATCCTGAATTCTCCAGAACGATACGTCGCCGGTAATTGAAATTGTATCCACTGGTGAAAGCCTGACCGAGCATCAACCGTTTCACCGGTTTTCCCTTGAGAAAATGCTCAGTTACGATTTCGGGTACATCTTCCTTCTTCAGGTTGACATATGTTATCTGCCCGGGATATATCATAATGGCAACACCTGTTCCAAAATAACCGAGGGAACCTGTTTCCAGCAGATTTACTTCATCCTGCAGCTTATGACGGGCTATTTCTAGTTGAAAAGTATTCTCTATCTCCCGGGCTCCCGCCTGCAGGGAAGAGGGATCGATACCGATCAGGACCTGCAACCGGTAGAAATTCATGCTTCCCCTCCAGTCAATTTCTTGATTACAGCCACAACTTTCTCCTCGGTCAGGTCACCATATAATTCATCATTGATCATCATTACTGGCGCATTACCACAGACTCCCAGGCAGGCACAGAGTTCGAGGGTGAACAACCCGTCACTGGTGGTGCCCTCCAGTTTCACTCCCAATAGCTGTTTCAGTTTTGCCAGGATGCTTTCCGAACCTCTCAGAAAACAGGGTGGTGATTCACAAAGGCGGATTATATACTTGCCCCGGGGCCTGGTGCTGTACATGGTATAAAAGGTAAGAACACCCTGGATATGACTTACAGGGATCCTCAGATATTCACTGACCCGGTTGATCGCTTCCGGAGATACATAATGCTGAGGATGATTGTTCTGCACATCGTGAAGTATTGCTATCAGATTCTCCTTGTCCGCAGAATATTTAGCGAATATTTCTTCATACATACTGGTTCCCCTTATTCGTAGAGACTAAGTTTTTCTTCCCTGATAGTTCTTCTGAAGGCTTCTCTACTGATTCCGGGCAGTCTATCTATAGCGTTTACAGGACATACATTCATACATTCCCCGCATTTTATACATTCTTCCTGAAGAATCTCATATTTATTCTCCAGGCTGACGTTTATGCAGTCCACCGGACATTCCGGCACACAGAGAGCACAGCTGATACATCTATCTTTATCGATTTTAAAATGGAGAAGAGATGTACATACTTTAGCGGGGCAGCGTTGCCTGATGATATGCATCTCATATTCCTGGTGGAAATATCTGAGTGTGCTGAGAACCGGGCTGGGTGCCGATCTGCCAAATCCGCACAGGGAAAGGGTTCTGATATTACTGCCCAGCACTTCCAGTTTCTGTAAATCCTCAACTTCACCTTTTCCCTGGGTAATACGTTCCAGTATATGATACATTTCCTTGAGGCCAACCCGACAGGGTGTGCACTTACCACAGGATTCTGCCAGGGAGAATTGGAGAAAATACCTGGCAAGATCAATCATGCAACTCGTATCATCTATCACGATGATGCCGCCTGAACCCATCGTGACATCTTTTTCCCCCAGTGATTCGAAATCGACCCTGACATCAAGATACTGCGGGGGAAGGAATCCACCGGAAGGACCTCCTATCTGCACAGCTTTTAGTTTACTGCCGGTACCCATCCCGCCGCCTATGTCAAAAATCAGTTCCCGCAGGGTTATTCCCAGGGGCACTTCCATCAGCCCTGGGTTGCGCAGATTACCGCTGAGAGAGAAAATCTTCGTTCCTTTGCTATTTTCCGTGCCTATTTTACTGAACCAGGCGGGGCCATTGCTGAAAATTGCTGGCAGATTAGCCAGGGTTTCGACACTATTCACCAGGGTCGGTTTACCCCAGAGACCGGATATGGCAGGATAGGGCGGCTTAGAAGCCGGTTCACCGCGTCTGCCCTGGATGGAAGAGATGAGAGCTGTTTCCTCACCGCTTACAAACGCCCCTGCCCCGGTTCTGACCTCCACTGTGAAACTGAAACCGGAAGAGAAGATGTTTTTGCCAAGCAGACCCTGTTCAGCAGCCTGCTGCAGTGCTTTTTTCATCCTCTTGCTAGCAAGGGGATATTCCGCCCGAATGAAAAAGAAACCTTCACTTGCTCCAGCAGCATAGGCAGCAATCAGCATACCTTCCAGAATCCGGTGTGGATCACCTTCCAGCAGGGTTCTGCCAATGTAAGTACCAGGATCGCCTTCATCTCCGTTACATATTATATACTTCTGTTTCTCTTCACTGCTGTATACAATCTCGCACTTCTCCCAGGTGGGAAAACCTGCCCCACCACGACCCCGCAGGCCCGACTTCTTCAGAAGTGATATTGTCTGCTCGGGAGATAATCCGGTAAGGACTTTTCCCAGAGCTTCGTAACCTCCTGTGGCTATATAATCCTCAATCTTCTCTGGATCGATAATGCCGCAATTAGCCATAGTAATTTTAAGTTGTTTCTGGTAGAAGGGCAAATCTTTAACTTCAGGATATAGTTGCGCAGCAGATTGCTCCAGCATAAGCCTTTTCAAGGGATTCCCTTTGAGGAAATGCTCACGTACCAGTTCGGGAATATCTTCCGGTTTTACCTTCTTATACAATATCCCTTCAGGATAAACCATCATCAGGGGAGCATAATCGCAGGGACCCATGCAGCCTGTTTCCATAATATTTACCTGTCCGGTAAGATTGTTTTCCGCCAGGGAGACAACAAGCTGTTCCTTTACCCGATAAGCCCCGGCAGCAACACAGGCTGATCCGCAGCACAGGAGGACATCGTATCTTTTCAAGGGCATCTTGTCTCCTAGGTGATCTTGGTTGCAACTACCAGTTCATTGACAATCCTGCCATTGACTATGTGTTCCAGCACTATTCTACGGGCATTCACCGGGCTCACATTGCCATAGGTAATAACCGGATGGTTAGCCTCAATAACATCAACCACGGGTTCCATGGAAGATAGCCCTTTTTCTCCGGTCTGAGTTACCATCACATCGGTTAACTGGCGTTTGGAAATCTCATCCAGAACTGCCTTCATCACCTCACGGGCACCCATGGCGATGCCGGAAGTCCCCATACCAATCACGATCTTGATACGGTAGTCGCCACTGCGTAGTTTCATTTCCTGCTGTGCCTTTTTCCGGATCTTTCTTAGCTCCTCCAGGGTCTTCATCAATCTGCCTCCATAACCATTATACTTTTATGCCCTCTGGGTTCCGGTATGATGAGTTCATAATATTATCATGAATCCGGATCCCCTGTATCTCAAAGCTCCTTTTAGAACCTGAATTTATCAATAATTTGCCTGATTTTCCCCGGTTCAGCCATCTTGCCGAATATCTCTTCCCCGATCATGAATACGGGAGCCAGAGAGCATGCACCCGAGCACATCAGTGTTGAAAGGGTGAAATTACCATCGGAGGTAGTTTCACCAAGCTTTATCCCCAGTTCTTCTTCCAGCATTGCCAGCAGCTTTGATGCTCCCTGGGCATAACAGCTGGTCCCGGTGCACACTCTGATCAGGTGTCTGCCCCGGGGTTGTAAATAGAAAAAATCATAGAAGGTGACAACACCGTAAACATTGCTTAAAGGTATATGCAAACTTTCAGCTACATTCTCCAGAACTTCCTGGGGAAGATAGCCATAGATGCCCTGAGCTCCGTGCAAGACCTCCATAAGCGGATCACGCATCTGTTTCTTTTCATTGATAAGCTCACGTAATCTCCGGTCCTGTGCCTTTAATTCAGGCATTTTACCTCCACCACCTTCGATTTTTCATCAACTTCAAAAACACCTCAGGAACTTTTTCCATAATGGAGTTAATCACAATTTTCTGATTAACTTATGGATATAATCCCTGAAATCAAATATCTATCATGATTAAATACTTTTCTCTGGCTTCCGGAAAAATATGAACATTTTCCCAAATACAATAAAAAATTAACGGCATATTCTGATACTTTCATTCTTAACCTGATTCTTTTCTGTACTTTTTAGGTGTTGCAGTGATTAAGATTTTACTCCACTCTATCTTACAGATAACTCAGGATATCACTATACGTTGACATCCTTGCTCTTCTCCGGGATTACTGTTTATCAGTAGATTTAGAATTCTTTTCCCTTTACTGTTTTGAAGTGTAACATCCTATTTACTGTATTTAAGGTCAAGAAAAAAAGGGATGAGAATGACCATTTGATATGCACTGTCTTTTATCTTAAAGTCATTCCTTTACTCTCCATGTTATTAAATGGCGAACAGACTTTTGACGAATGAAAAATATTGACACTGCTACATATTAAAAAAAATTCTGAAATTAAAGGTATTTATTCTTGGAATATTTATTGCTTTAAATTAAGATAATATAAAGAGACAAGGATGGAATTGTGAAGAAGACTTTTATTTATCTAGCATTAATTGCTTTCTCATTAATAATCATAACTGATCTTTCAGCTCTCTGGGTCGAATTATCAGGAGAGCCAGCGCCGTTGCTGTTCACTTCAGAGCGAAGTACTTCCGGTCTGATCAGTGTGCAATTCACTCT
>JAFGRJ010000130.1 GCA_016935235.1 Candidatus Cloacimonadota bacterium | reverse complement strand
CGCACATTATGGCATTTCTGAAATACAACGCTGCCTGTTCCCAGATTGCTTTCTAATGCATACTGTCGATCAATGCCAGCCGTTGCCGGGAATTTGATTCAACATGGTACAGAATCTCCCAAGAAACTTAAAATCTCCGGGAACAGATGATCAGGGGGGAAAATAATAAGATAAATCAGGACAACATTTATTTTCATAGTCATGCTCTCTCTGTGAAGCAAATATTTGAGATTTCTGTATTAACCAGACCTAATCCGTTAAGCCTTTTTCTTTTTGCAGAACTGTCTTCAGATGCAAAACTCTAATTTAATTTACTTCACAGTGTAAATTATGGTCATCACGAAATTTAATATAAAATTAAAAAAAAACTTGACATATTATTAAGTTATTAATAGTGACGTCTTATGATTATAAGATATTTAAAGATATTGATTATTTAAGATTATTACTTGATTAATAGAAAAGGAGGTGGGGTTTTTGAATGCACACATCGAGATCAACAAGAAGTTTCAGAAGGAGCTGAATGCTGGTACAACTGCCCTGGTGCTGCTTAGTGTGATGTCCTGGGCGGAAGAACCGTTATATGGTTACAGGATAGCCAGGCTGATAGAGAATGTCGGAGAAAAGATGCCGAAGATGAAGCAAGGTGCCTTATATCCTGTCTTGCGTTCTCTGGAAAGCGCAGGCTTGCTGTCCAGCCGGGTCGATCCTTCCATTTCGGGTCCTCCACGGCGCTATTACACCATTACCGAACTGGGCAGGGAAATACTGGGTGAATGGAAGGATATATGGCATGAGACCAAGGGATTCATTGATGCAATTATACGAGGAGAGAGTCATGATAACCACAGTTGATGAATATTTACAGGAGCTGAGGCATAAGCTCAGGGGGTGTGACCGGGCTTTGGTGCAGGATGCCCTCAGTGATGCGGAAGAGCATCTGCGTGATGCGGTGTCGATTCTAATTGCAGAAAATTCTGAATTGTCATCCCAGGAAGCAGTTAAAAAGGCAATGGAGGAATTCGGGCAACCTGTGGAAGTGGCGGCAGAGTATAAGAAGATGGAAGACCAATTCAGGATCACGCTTACTGCCGTCAAATCTGCATTGCCGGAGAAGAGGAATTATCTGAGTAAATTTTTTGGAGTCATTAATGATACCCGCACCTGGGGAGCGGTTTTGTACATGTTAATTTCTGGCATCACCGGAATAATTTACGGCACCTGGATCATGTCGCTTTTGCCATTATCGCTTACCATGCTTATTTTCATAATAGGCTTGCCCCTGGCAGGATTATTTCTCCTTTCAGTAAGAGGTCTGGCTTTACTGGAGGGGCGTCTGGTCGAGGCACTTCTTGGTACGAGGATGCCGCGGCGTCCCTTGTTTCTTGAAAGTGATAAGGGATGGTGGAGCAAATTCAGATCGCTGGTCAAGGCGGGGATAACCTGGAAAGCAATGGCTTACCTGCTTCTGCACATGCCATTGGGTTTATTGTATTTCACTTTGATAATAACTCTGATCGGTACATCTCTGAGCTTTATTCTGAGTCCGATCCTGGAATGGGTATTGGGTATACCGATAGAAATTCATGGTCCCGGCAGGTTCACTCCGGTTTGGCTTTTACCCTTTATGCCGGTGGCAGGGGCTGTTCTGCTTTTTCTCACGCTGCATCTGAGCAGATTTATAGGTAAGATCCACGGCAAATATGCCAAGCTAATGCTGGTACGCTGAGCAGGAGAGGTTTTAGAGGGAGTTGGTTTTATGGAACTGGAGATAAGGAATTTAAGCAAAACATATAGCGGAGGGGTTAAAGCGTTGCAGGGTATAGAGATGAGGATTGGTCAGGGCATGTTCGGGCTGCTGGGACCCAACGGGGCAGGGAAGTCAACCCTGATGAGGACGATTGCTACGCTACAGGAAGCTGATAGAGGAGAGATACTTCTGGATGGAACGGATGTTCTGCATAATCATGATCATATCCGGAGAATTCTGGGTTATCTGCCGCAGGAGTTCGGGCTTTACGATGATATGACCACCAGGCAGATGTTGATGCATATTGCCATGTTGAAGGGCATTACCAGCCGCTCCGATCGCAAAAGAGCTGCGGAACATATCATGCAGCAGACTAACCTGCATCAGCACCGGAATCGGAAACTCGGGCAATTTTCGGGAGGTATGAAACAGCGTTTCGGAATTGCACAGGCATTGTTGGGGGATCCTCGCCTCATCATCGTGGATGAACCCACAGCGGGGCTCGATCCCGAGGAGAGGAACAGGTTCTACAATATCCTGAGTGCAATAAGTGAAGACAGGATCGTGATATTATCCACCCATATTGTGGAAGATATCCGGGTATTATGCCAGCACATGGCTGTTCTGCATCAGGGGCAGCTCCTTTTTTCCGGTAGTACGGAAGAAGCTCTGGCAGGTTTGAAGGGCAGAATCTGGCAGAGAATTATAACGAAAGAAGAGATACAGCATTTCGGAGATTATAATATCATTCTTACCCGGATGATGGGTGGACGTATCCTGCTGCATGTGCTGAGTGAAAAGGAAATTCCAGGTTTCAGTCCCGTAGAACCTGATCTGGAAGATGTTTACTTCCATCTGATCCGGAATTGACAGCAAGGAAGACAGATAATGTTCCATTACCTAGTAGCTTTTGAAATTAAGCGTAATATCCGCAGGCTTTCCTTCTGGATATTATTTTTCATCATGTTTGCCATAGGGTTCATGGCGCTTTATCGGGGGAGTGCAGGGCATGGCATATTAGTACGCCTAACCGGAGCAGGAGTGGGCAATGTGATGGCTAATGCTCCCTTTGCCGTGTTTCATCTGGTTACTCTGATCAGCAGTATAGGAGTGATATTGACAACTGCTTTTTTTGCCGGTGCTGCTGTTCGTGATTACCGTTCCGGTTTTTATCTGCTGTCCTATTCCTATCCAGCCAGGAAAACAGCCTATCACCTGAGCAGGTTCGCAGGTGTATTTATCTGTATGTTTATTATCTATGGTGGTTTGGGGCTGGGAGAAATTACAGGTTCATTGTTCGCTCAATTCCCTGAGGCAAAACTAGCTCCTTTCAGACTGATTACCTATCTGTATCCCTATTTTACCGTGATCATACCCAATCTATTATTGACCGGAGCAGCAACTTATGCCGTAGGGATACTGGAACGCCGTAGTATTTCCTGCTACAGTGTCACCATTCTGCAGATAGTTTTATACAGTGTTGCCCTCAATCTTTTCCGCAATCTGGAAAATATGCTGGCCGGTTGCGTGCTGGATCCTTTCGGGTATCTGGCTGCAAAGAATATTACCGATTACTGGGCTGTTGCCCTGAAGAATACCCAGTTGATCCCTCTGAGCGGGTATTTTCTTATGAACCGGATATTATGGTCCTGCCTGGGAGTGCTGATACTTGTTCTTGTCATTAAAAACTTCCGCTTTCAGCTTCCCGGGGAAAGACGGCGGGGGAAGGTAATAAAGATACAGGCAGGAAATTCAACAACTGACAGGAACATCTCCAGCTGGCAGGATTATCCCAGGGTATTGCAGAGAATCGACATCGCTTCCAGGCTGAAACAACTGGCAGACAGGACCTGGCTTGAGTTCAGAAGCCTGATCAACACCCGGGCTTTCCGGATTATATTCATTCTGGGTGTTTTTCTGGTTTTTTTCCTGGGTTTCAGGAATGTGGATATTTTTCGTAACCAGCAGACTTATCCCTTAACATCACGCCTCCTGCACAGCATCAAAGACTCTTTTTACCTGTTTAACCTGGTTGTGATCCTCTTTGCATCCGGAGAACTGGTATGGCGGGATCGCAGGAGGAAATCGGGAGAAATTCTGGCGTCTTTGCCTGTCTCTGATTGGGTTTTATTTTTCTCCAAATTGCTGACCCTTTTTCTGATACAGGTTTTGATGGCAGCAACCATAGTTACAGTGGGAATTTTCATTCAATCCGGGAAGGGTTTTTATCATTATGAACTAGGTTTATATCTGCAGGAGATTTTCGGGATCAGACTCCTTTATTTCCTTTTATTATCGATAATTGCGCTGTTCATGCAGATGCTCCTGCTTAAAAGAACTCTGGCTTACGTCATTACGATCCTGCTGGTGGATGATTTCCTCCCTGCTCTGGGACTGGACCATCATCTATGGCGTTTTGCCTCCCTGCCGGATTACATTTATTCCGACATGAATGGTTATGGGCCTTACCATGCTTCAATAATTCATTATAACATTTACTGGTCTGTTCTGGCTTTCATTCTAATACTGCTTTCCCTCCTTCTGTACGTCAGGGGTTACCGATCCCGGCTGAAATACCGCTGGCATTACGGACGGAAAAGATGCAAGGGTGCAATTCCGGTGCTGCTGGTTACCGCCTCTGTAATTCTTCTGCTTGCCGGAGTTAACATCATTTATAATACGACAGGCTTGAATAATTTTCTTGATGAGAATAAGATCAAGGAACTGCAGAGTGATTATGAAGATAAATATCTCCATTTTCGCGGAGCTTTCCAACCACGCATCGTGGCGGTGGACCTTAAGGCTGATTTTTTCCCACAGGAGCAGTTATTCACTTCCTATCAAAGAATCACCACTGCCAATAAAAGCGCAACAGCAATAAATGAAGTAATGCTAAATTTCTGGATAGAAGGGGAAGTGACAATCAACAAAGCATTTCCCGGGGAAATGCTCAAACATGATATTGCCCAAAACGTCTATATCTATGCCCTGACGGAACCTTTGCTGCCGGGTAGTACACTTGAGCTGGAATATAACATCAATATCCGCCAGGCTGGTTTCCGGGACAGGAATTTCAATGTCTGGATGCTGGATAACGGATCTTTTCTGAATTCGCAGCAGGTATTGCCAACAATAGGTTACGATGAAAAGAGGGAGTTAGAGGATAATGATCAGCGTAGAAAGTTCGGTTTACCACCCCGGCAGCGAATTGCTCCTGTTGACGATCTGGAATCACGCTCAAATTCCTATGTATGTTCCGATGCTGATTGGATAGATTACACTGCAGTATTGGGTACTGATCCGGATCAAGTGGCATTGACATCAGGTGAATTGCTGCATCACTGGCAGGAAGGTAACAGGAATTACTTCGAATATCGCACGGAAAGACCGATTTTAAAATTCGTGCCCTTTATTTCTGCCAGATATAGCGTCAGTGCCGACACTGTAGGTGGAATTGCATATGAGATCTATTATCATCCCGATCACTGCTATAATATCGAGAGGATGCTCCAGGCAGCCCGGACATCCCTGCAGACCTGCCAGCAGGCTTTCAGTCCCTACCAGTTCAACCATCTTCGTATAGTGGAATTCCCCTGTTATCAGACATTTGCCCAATCCTTTGCGGGGATCATCCCCTTTTCCGAGGGATTTGGTTTCATCAGCAGGTTCGTTCCCGGGAAGGTTGATTACCTGAGCCGCGTCACGGCTCATGAGGTGGGACATCAGTGGTGGGCACATCAGGTGATTGGGGGGAATGTTCAGGGAGCGACGATGTTGTCCGAGGTTATGGCACAGTATTCAGCTAT
>JAFGRJ010000129.1 GCA_016935235.1 Candidatus Cloacimonadota bacterium | reverse complement strand
CGGGTTTATGCTTACAGTGGCGATAATCAATCTGATTATGTAGAAACTGATATAATCGATAACACTTTTCCACCGCCGACAGATCTTACATATACAATAGAAAACTATTCCTGGCCTTTAGCTGATATCCATTTGGTCTGGGAATATGATGCACTTGGAATAGATGGTTTCAAAGTGAAAAAGAATGGGACATTACTTACAGAAATTATTCCAGCTGGAACCACAGAATGGATTGATATTGGAGTAAATATTGAAAACAATAATTACTACCAGGTTCTGGCGTTTTATCAAACTTACAACTCTGAATATTCAAATGAGATACTTGTATCATTTTGTGTTGATATCGACGGTAATGTTTATCAGACCCTGTTTATAGGAGACCAAAAATGGATGGTAGAGAACTTGAAGGTAACCCATTATAATAATGGTAACCCCATCCCACAATTAACAGATGATGGAGACTGGACAAGCACCAACGATGGAGCGTATTGTTACTATGACAACAGCTCTGCCAATGGAGAAACTTATGGAGCGCTTTACAACTGGTATGCAGTAGAAGAGGATAGTACACGCGGGCTTGCCCCTGAAGGCTGGCATGTACCTACAGATGAAGAGATAATGGAACTGGAGATGTATCTGGGTATGACTTATGAAGAAGCGCATGACACAGGCTGGCGAGGGACGAATGAAGGCAGTAAGCTTGCTGGGAATGCCAATCTCTGGACTAATGGAGCCCTGGAGAATGATCCCGAGTTCGGCAGCAGCGGTTTTGATTTCCTTCCCGGAGGGTGCCGCGGCAACACCAGTGGCTACTTCTACGGTTTGGGCAACGACGGCAAATTCTGGTCGGCTACTGAGAACAGTACAAGCACCGCCTGGAGCCGGAGTCTGAATTACACTGACGCCCAGGTAGGCCGCAGCAACGACGGTAAGCGAAATGGCTTTTCAGTTCGTTGTGTGAGGGATTAAAATTGGCTATTTGTCTATTTGACTATTTATCCCGACAGTAGGAGGGATCGGAAAATCCCCTATATCAGAGGGGTAGCTTCCTGATTTTTAGGGAAGTAATATAAGGTAAAATGAGAATGCCTTACCCTGACCCTCTCCACAAGTAGAGAGGGAGAAGAAGTAGAAAAATTATAAAGGATATAATGGTTATTAATCGAAAAGACGGGGTGTGTAATTCCCTCTTAATAGGGGAGTTGAAAAGAAATTTATCAAATAAAAATACAGGAGCTGGAATGAAAAGAATTATTTTAGTTTTAATATCGTTTTATATTTGCAGCTTATTCTCGGCTGAATTCCAGGTGCTCGATTTCCAGGAACAATTATTTGATACCGAACTTGCCTTAAATCCAGTAATTGATATCAATGGAGATTATGCAGCCCTCATTAAAATTAGCACAGATCTTATCCCCTTTGATTTCAACACTAATGCCGGGGTAGTCAAAACAGAGAGGAAGGTGGGTGAATTCTGGGCTTATGTACAGCCTGGAGTCAGACAGCTGATCTTTACCAAAGAAGGTTATAGTAAAGAACGTTATTCCATTCCGATCACTATAAAAGAAAATACGGTTTATACTATGAGATTAATCACTAAGGTTATTCCTCCTGACTATATTTTAGATGAAAACCTGGCGCAAATAACATTTCAACTGAATGAAATGGGAGTGTTCGTTGCCCTGGATAATTCCGCACCATTAGAGAAATCTGAGAAACTGATCGTTTATAAGGTTCCCAAAGGTGAACATACTTTCCGTTTTTTCAAGGAAGGATTTGATGAAGTGGTAAAAACATTGGATGTCCAAAAAGATGAAGAAATAACTATCAATCTGGAACCAGGTTTTACCGAAAGCAGAATGTCTTTACCAGGATTTATCGATATATCTTCCGAACCAGCTCAGGCGGAGGTATATATCAATGACCAACGCATGGGAGTGACACCAATTCAGATCAACCTCACGGCAGGTAATCATAAATTAACACTTCGTAAAACACTCTATCATACTTACGAAGTCAATTTCGAGCTCATGGAGAAAGAATCAAAAACACTTCCAGTTATAGAGCTAAGACCCAAATTTGGCTATTATGCAGTGAAAACAAATCCTGCCGGGGCGGATATCTATCTGGATAATAAATCGATTGGAAAATCACCTATACCACGCAGAGAAATTGAAAGCGGTACCCATGAATTAAGGGCAGAATATAATATGTATCATACCGATACCAGGGAATTGATCATAGCAGATGGTGACGACAAAGAAATAAATATCCCCTTAAAACCGGCTTTCGGTGAACTAATAATAAACTCTCAACCTGAGCAGGGAGCTACTGTTTATATAGAAGGTGATGAGGTCGGCGTGACTCCATATCGCAATCCTCAGCAACGCTCAGGACCATACAGGGTAAGAATAGATAAAGCTATGTGGCTGGGTTCGGAAGAGCAGGTTACCGTTTATGATGAACAAAAAACCGAGAAAACATTACTGCTGACTCGAAATTTCGCTACTCTTACCGTAAATGCTCCTGAAGCGAAGATCTTTCTCAATAATAAACCTGTCTCAACCGGATATTATTCCGAGAAACTGGAAAAAGGAACCTATAACGTTAGAGCAGAAAAGGACAGGCATCATCCTGATGAAGAAGATGTTTACATTTCTCCTGGTAATGATAGAAGCATTGAATTGAATCCTGTTCCCATGCTGGGTAGCCTTTCTGTGAAAAGCAATCCCTACGATTCCAAAGGAGCTGAGATCTGGCTGAATGATAAGAAGCAGAAGGAAACCACTCCGGCAGTGCTGGAACTTTTAATAGGTAAATATGATGTTACTTTGAAGCATAATAAATTCCTTGAGCAATCCAAAACTATTAACATAGAAGAAAACAAACAGCAGAACCTGGAATTCAACCTGCAGACTTTAAAAGGTAGCATGCTGGCAAAAGCCAATAAATGGAAATGGAACAAATGGCTGGGTCTTGCCGGAGCCCTTCTGATTGCAGGAGGAGGTGTATACTGCAATTCTATGGGTGATGGTTATTATGATGATTATAAAGCTTCCATAACAACCGAGGATGCCATATCAAACCGTGATAACACAGAGAAATGGTATAATTACCGTGATTATGCTTATTATGTATCTGTCGGACCTGCTATTTGGTTTGTTTACAGCTGGATCAAGGAAGCTGGATATCGAGGCAGGATAGATGAGGGTAAGTAAAGGGATAAATTATGAAAAAGAGTTATAGATTAATTGCATTTTTAATATTATTATCTTTTTTATTGCTAATTTCCTGTACAAAGCCAGAATTCAACAATCCCTTTGATTGGGATGAAATTCCGATTCCACAGAATTTGAACTTCAATTATGTAAATATCAACACAATAAATATATTCTGGAATTATGATTATGCTGGCATCGATGGTTTTGTATTAGCAAGGAAAGTAGGTAACGGGAGCTGGAATGATAACTATTTAACCTTTTCCTCAGATACCTATTCCCATACAGAGAGTGGCTTACAGGTAGGTGAGAGTTATTATTACCGAATCAGGGCTTACTATTGTAATTATAACTCTGATTATTCAAATGAGATACTTGTATCTTTTAATTGTGTTGATATAGATGGAAATGAATATCAGATAGTGCAAATCGGAAATCAAATATGGATGGCAGAAAACCTGAAGGTAACCCATTATAATAATGGTGATCCAATCCCGCACTTAACGGATGATGATGACTGGATAAGTACTACCAGTGGTGCTTATTGCGTTTATAACAATGAACCTTCCAATGCAGACATTTATGGTAATCTTTATAACTGGTATGCAGTGGAAGATCCAAGAGGTCTTGCACCTGAAGGTTGGCATGTACCTGAGGATGAAGAGATCATGGAACTGGAGATGTATCTTGGTATGACTTATGAAGAAGCGCATGACACAGGCTGGCGAGGTACTAATGAGGGCAGTAAGCTTGCTGGAAATGCCGATCTCTGGACCGATGGAGCCCTGGAGAATGATCCCGAGTTCGGCAGCAGCGGTTTTGATTTCCTTCCCGGAGGGTACCGCTACCACGGCAATGGTAACTTCGGCCATCTGGGCTACTACGGCTACTTCTGGTCTGCTACTGAGTACGATACCTACGACACCTGGAGACGGGGTCTGAATTACGATGGCACGCAGGTGTACCGTTTCCTCAACTATAAGCTCTTTGGCTTTTCGGTCCGTTGTGTTAGGGATTGATTTTATTGACTATTTGTCTATTTGACTATTTATCCCGACAGTAGGAGGGATCGGAAAATCCCCTATATCAGAGGGGTAGCTTCCTGATTTTTTAGGGAAGTAATATAAGGTAAAAGGAGAATGCCTCACCCCCAGCCCCTCTCCACAAGCGGAGAGGGGAGAAGAAGAATCAGAAGAAGGTATGAAAAGAAAATTCCAT
>JAFGRJ010000128.1 GCA_016935235.1 Candidatus Cloacimonadota bacterium | reverse complement strand
TTCATGAAGGCTGTGACGATACTTCCCAGTCCACAGGAAGGACACCAGATATGAGGTATCCTGTCCATGCGGAGAAACGCCTCCATGGGATGGTGCCTTTCAACTTCATTTTGCATGAGCCACCTCTTCAATTGCCTTAACTACAGCTCCCGTCCTGTGAATACCACCGCCCGGATGAGGCACGATCCTGGTTCTGGCAACCGAACCAGCACACCTTTCCACCTCCAAGCCCACCTGACCCAGATTGATCTCCGGGATAACAAAGCCAGCAACCCGGGAAGCCAGATTGCGGATCTTTTCCTCCGGGAAGGGCCATACCGTTATCAACCTCAGATAACCTACTTTTATGCCCTTCTGCCTGGCTTTCTGAATGGCGGGGACCACGGTGCGGGAAGTTATTCCGTAGGAAATCAATATTACATCCGCCCCATCAATATCATGTTCTTCAGTAAGTATGATGTCCCGGGCATTTTTCCTGATCTTGTCAACCAGACGGTTAACCAGCTTGATATGACATTCCTCGGACATATCGGGATAACCCCTTTCGTCATGAGTGAGCCCGGTGGTATGATAACGATAACCATTACCAGCTTTGGCAAATTCAGGCACCAGGCTTTTATCGCAGGCATAAGGCAGATATTCAGACAGCGGTCTGGTTGTATACTTCCGGTCGATTATCTCCAGTTCATCCACGGGAGGGATCACCACTTTCTCGGTCATATGACCGACGATGGCGTCTGCCAGTACAAAAACCGGCAGGCGATATTTTTCCGAGTAGTTGAAGGCTTTCACGGTGAGATCAAAGAATTCCTGAGGCGACTTGGGACAGAGGCTGATCGAACCATAATCCCCGTGAGAACCCCAGCGTGCCTGCATCATATCGGACTGACCCCAGGAGGTCGGTAAACCGGTGGAAGGTGAACCCCGCTGCACATTTACAATAACGCAGGGAGCTTCCATCATCATCCCCAAACCTATATTCTCCAGCATCAAGGAGATGCCGGGACCGGAAGTGGCTGTCATGGACTTTACACCAGCCCAGGAAGCACCCAGGATAGCTGCCATGGAAGCTATTTCATCCTCAAACTGAACAAACACCCCGTCCAGTTGTGGCAAGCGCAGAGCCAGACGTTCAGCAATCTCCGAAGCCGGAGTGATCGGATATCCGCCAAAAAAACGGCATCCTGCTGCTATTGCCCCTTCAGCACAGGCGATGTCACCCTGGATGAAAAATACCCCATGCATGCTACTTTTTACCAAGTTTCACCTCCTGGCGCACAATGAAAATCGCCGAATCAGGACAGATCCTTTCGCAAAGACCGTCAAAAGCACATCTGTTAATATCAACTACCTGAGGAGGATGATATCCCTTGATATTGAATTCCGTGGAAAGCTCCAGCACATCATTCGGACAGAATTCCACACAAAAGGAACAACCCTTGCAGCGGTCCTTCACAATAATGATCTCTCCCTGAACCAGCCTGGGCTTTTCCTTGCCAAAGGGGTTATCCCAATATTTCATATCTACTCCTGTGCCAAGGGTCAAGAAACCAAAATCCAGGAATAAAAAAAACCGCAGTCTACTTCAAGGTAAACTGCGATATATAACTTTCCGGCATTTTACCTGCACTGTGTTTAAACCATACATCACTGCTGTTGATTGCCGAAACGAAAAACAATTACAGGATTCAGTTAAATTCAAAATGGGGCTAAGCCCTTTTCTTGAAATCAAACAAACCTCTCTGAGATTTTCAGACCCAGATTTTTTTGCGCTAATTTCATTGATATTAATGAATAGCGCAAATCACGCACTTATTTTAGAAGCCTGAAAATCCCGAGTGTAAATAGTTTGTCAATCAGATTTTAGTATTATTATTTTTAACAGTATTAATATCTACCCGCGTAAAATAAGTTAATCTCCTGATGCTTGGTTAATTAACACAATTCACCATTCCCCTGAGAAAATTCACTTAAAATATCAGTAGCAAATTTCAGATGCAGAAAGGCAATTTACGCATTGCGTGCCCCCTGGCGGGGCATTCTTTGCTTTTCAGGAAATTTCATTCCGGTCACCTCAGGCTCGCTCTTCAACAAACGGGCTTCCTCACTGATATAAGTCCTTCTCCTGGTTTTCACATCTCCCGGGATGAGCAACCTCTGGAAATTGTTCTAACAACCTGATTAATAACCTGTTAATGAAATCAGATCCGCAACGATTTATATTCTGCCCTGGCGAGTGGTTTTTCTTGGGTTGAATAGGTTGAATTCATCGTGAAGATCAGGCCAGATCTTCCAGTTCAAAAATCCTGTCCCTGATCTCGGCGGCCTTCTCAAAATCCAGACGCTGAGCAGCTTCCTGCATCTCCCTTTTTAACAGGCTGATAACTTTTTCTCGGGAGTCCAGGTCCAGGTAATCCATGAACTTGTTTTTCTCTGAAATTTCCTTTTTCCTGCCGGATTCTTTGAATCCTTCCGCCACACTTGTTGCAGCCAATATCTCTTGGATATTCTTCTTGATGCTCTGGGGAGTGATGTTATGCTGTTCATTGAAAGCCACCTGTTTAAGGCGGCGACGGCTGGTTTCATCGATGGCTGCCTGCATCGCTTCACTGATATTGTCGGCATAAAACACCACTTTACCGTTGATATTACGGGCAGCCCGACCGGCGGTCTGGATGAGAGAACGGGTAGAGCGCAGGAAACCGGTTTTATCGGCATCGAGAATTGCCACCAGGGACACTTCCGGAAGGTCTAGACCCTCACGCAGCAGGTTTATTCCCACCAGCACGTCGAATTCACCCAGACGCAGATCCCTGATTATGCTCGATCTTTCCAGGGTATCGATTTCGCTGTGCAGGTAGCGCGCCTTCACCCCTGCTCTAACAAGATATTCACTGAGGTCTTCCGCCATCTTCTTGGTCAGGGTGGTCACCAGTACTTTCTCTCCGGCAGCAGTTCTCTGGTGCACCTGATCCAGCAGGTCATCAACCTGGGAAATCACCGGTTTCAGTTCTATTTCCGGATCCACCAGTCCCGTGGGGCGGATAACCTGTTCCACAAAAACACCGCCGGTCATCTCCAGTTCGTAATCCCCGGGAGTGGCAGAAACATAGATGACCTGACTGATCTTGGCGGTGAATTCCTCGAATCGGAGGGGGCGGTTGTCGAAGGCAGAGGGCAAACGGAAACCGTAATCCACCAGGTTCTTCTTACGCGTATAATCCCCCCCGTACATAGCATGGATCTGGGGGATGGTGGCATGGGATTCATCGATGACCAGGAGAAAGTCATCAGGAAAATAATCAAGCAGGCAGTAGGGTGGATCACCGGGACGGGAACCGGTGAGATGCCGGGAATAATTCTCTATACCGGAGCAATAACCAAGTTCCTTCAGCATCTCCAGGTCGAAGTTGGTTCTCTGCTCTATTCTCTGGGCTTCCACCAGCTTGTTGTTCCTTTCAAACCAGTCGATTCTTTCCTTCAATTCCTCCTGGATGGACTTTACCGCCCTCTCCAGAATGCTGCGGGAAGTAATGAAATGATTGGCAGGATAGACCGGATACTCTTCCACTACTTCGATGACATGATTATCGAGAGGATTTATCCGGGAAATTCTCTCGATTTCATCACCGAAGAACTCTACCCGGATCGAATGTTCCATGTAGGCAGGATAGATATCCACAATATCGCCCTGAACACGGAAAGTGCCCCGTTCAAAAGCAATGTCGTTCCTGCCGTAATGAATGTCCACCAGCCGGGAGAGCAGGGCATCCCTGTCTATGATGTCCCCACATTTTATACGCAGATGCGCTTCCCGGTATTCCTCGGGAATGCCCAATCCGTAGATGCAGGAGACACTGGCCACAATGATCACATCTTTTCTTTCCATCAGGCTCATGGTGGCATGCAGGCGCAGCTTGTCTATCTGGCTGTTGATGTCCGCATCCTTCTCTATATAGATATCCTTGCCGGGAATGTATGCTTCAGGCTGATAATAATCATAATAACTGATGAAATACTCCACCGCGTTTTCCGGGAAAAGCTGTTTGAGCTCTCCGTATAATTGCGCCGCCAGTGTTTTGTTGTGTGAAATGACCAGGGCAGGACGGTTACTGTTGCCGATCACATTGGCTATGGTAAAGGTCTTCCCCGATCCGGTCACTCCCAGCAGTACCTGATGTTTTTCCCCTGCCCTGATGCCACGGGTTAGTTCTGCAATCGCCTGTGGCTGGTCTCCCCTGGGCTGGTAACCGGAAATTAATTTGAACTCTCTCATAACTGGGATTGCATAAAATAATGCCCGGAAAAGGCAACTTTTTTTTCTCTTCCCGGTCAATTATATTCAGGAATACGGGCTGATCCCGGTTCTAAAAATACCCGGCTGTCTGAAACCAGCATTAATTATTGTCTCCCTGACAGCATTCCGGAGATATCCCCGGAGAATTTTACCGGATGAACAGCACATATTTTGCCGTCAGACAGATTTTTATTGACCGGAAAAAATTACCGGCAATTTAGGTAATGACATGTATAAAGATTATATATATGACAATTTCATAGCTGGCAGATTCCGTCACTGGTTCTTTCTGCTTACCCTGATTCTGCTTGTTCTCATCCTGTTCTTCTCGGTAGCCTTTCTGGGTAAAGTGCCGGATAATGATTATCTTGCCTTGATGACCGGCTCAACCCTGGGCTATCGGGGACCTGATGAGACCTGGAATCCTCACCTTTATTCCGGAATGCCCTGGTTTCTCAATCCGGAGGTTTTAGAACCGGATTTTATAACAACATTGAATCATGTTTTCAAGAAAATCATCGACTGGCGGGTTTTTTTTCTGCTTCTTGCAGGCGTCGGCATGTATATCCTGCTCGTATTCCTGAACTGGGAATCATCCGCAGCATGGCTCTCGGCATTGCTATTCACTCTCTCCGGTTCCCTTCTCAATATGCTTATCCTGAAGCAGGATAACCTCTTTCAGGCTCTCTGCTGCCTGCCCTTGCTGGCACTGCTCGTTCATTACTTGCGGATAAGAAGAAGCCTGCTGGGTCTCTCACTGCTCAGCCTGGTGATCACCATCATCATGAAACAGGCTGAAATGACCCTTAATTATATCCTGGGTGCACTGATCATCATTTACTGGCTGATAAGCTCCCTGATCCTCCTGAAAAGAAACGAGATCAAGATTACCCTTAATTTCACCCTTCTGCTCATTGCAGCCCTGGGGCTGTCCTTTATGGCAAATGCCATCATCTATCTACCCCTGGGAGAATTTTACCACAAAGCTGTCTCGACACCGGACATCATTGAATATTCCTCTCTTTTCTATTTTCTCCTGCATACCATTTTTACCCTGTTCTTCTCCTTTATCCTCGACCAGGCTTTCAAAGAGGACTCCAGATTGCGCGATCTTCTCGCTATCTGTCTTAAATACATACTTATCTTCCTCACTCCCGCACTGGTAGCCTTTTTCCTCTTGGACACCTTTCTGCTGAATATCTCCACTACCTTCCTGCCCTTCCTTACTGCCGGGATCATACTGCTGTTCTCCCTGGTAACCTATCTACTCGTCAATCAGCAGATACACCGTACGATCTACCTTTTCCTCTGCCTGCTTCTTCTGCTGGGATTTTTTCTCTACGATAATCACCATTTCTTTGCCGATCTCAGCACGGAAAGGGAACTATCCGTCCAGCCCGGCAGAAGCCTTTCCGATGACTTTTTCGCCGCAGATGATGAAATCTTCCGCATCTTTCCCCTGGGCAACCAGTTCCATAACAATGACTGGGCGTATCATAACCAGACCATTGGCGGACTCTACCGAAGCCGCCTGAGTCGGTACAGTGATGTTATCAAGCATTGTCTTACCGCGGAAATACAGAACCGTGTCCCGATAAACTGGAATATCGTTAACATGCTGAATGTGAAATACCTCATTCATGATGATAAATTGCCTCTGGAAAATCTTCAGTATGCTTTTTATGATTTACGGCAGGACCTTACGATCTACAGCAACACCGAATATCTGCCCCGCTGCTGGTTCGTGGGAGAAACGGTCCTGATCCGGGAGAAAAGAAATATATGGAAAAAACTCAATGATCCGGACTTCGATCCCTCTCAAGCTGCAATTCTAGAAAATCCGATCCGGGAACTGGGAACACCTCTTCAATTCACAGCCAGCTTGATCAAATATGGAAACGACCATCTGCTTTATGAGTTGGAGACAGATACCCTGAGCCTATTGGTCACCAGTGAAATATACTATGACGGGGGTTGGGAAGCCTATCTGGATGGCACACCGGTACGAATTCACCCGATAAATTATATTCTGCGAGGTTTTGCCATTCCTGCCGGAAAACATACGCTGGAACTGAGGTTTGAAACTCCCCGCAGAGCATTATTGCTTAAACTTATGATCATAAGCATCATTATCATGTTACTCATCCTGCCCGTTGGTATTTTCCTCTACTTAAAGAAGAACTACCGTGGAGAAATCGTCTACCATCTCCGGTCCTGAACTGCTGGTAGTTGCGCTGCCCATAGGTGATCCCCGCGATATCACCGTGCGTGCCCGGCAGGTTCTGGAAAGTGTGGACCTTATAATCTGCGAAGAGCTCAAACCTGCCCTGCGGCTTCTAAAAAGGCTCGATATCAAAAAGCCCCTGGAACTTCTGAACGAACACAACGAAGAAGACAAAAGCCGCGAACTGCTTTTCTTTCTCCTGCAGAACAGAATCAAAGCCGCCCTTGTCGCGGATGCCGGCACTCCCGGTTTTGCCGATCCCGGCAGCAAACTGGTGGACCTCTGCCAGCAGAACGGCATCCGGGTCACACCAGTACCGGGCGCCTGTTCACTCACAGCCGCCCTGATGGTGAGCGGTGTAAAACTTGACAATTTTCTTTACCGGGGTTTTCTATCCGCCAATAAAGAGACCCGGATCTCCCAGTTGAAAGGTCTTCCCCGCAATATCGATATCGTACTGCTGGATGCACCCTACCGGCTGCAGCCTTTGTTAAGTGACATGATAAAAATCCTGGGGTACAATCGTCAGGCTGTTCTGGCTTATAAGTTGACCTGCCCCGGGGAAAAGGTGATCACCGGTTCAATATCAGATCTGCAGAAGATCTCGGCAGACTGGGATAAGGGTGAATTCGTCATCATCCTTAAAAAAGCAGAGGACAGACAAAGAAAATGATGCTGCGCCGCAAAACCAGACGCTGGGCTTTCATTGTCAATTCCACCGCCGGCAGAGGCAAGACCGGGCGTAAGATCAGTAAACTGGTAAACACCCTGAACGAGCAGGGTTTTCAATTTGACCTGGAAATCACCAAGGCGCCCCGTCATGCTATCGAACTCACCCGGGAACTGATAAAGAACGGCTATCGACGCCTGGTGGCGGTGGGAGGCGATGGCACAGTCAACGAAGTGGTAAACGGCATCATGCTCAGCAGAAAAGCTGCTGACATCAGGCTGGGATTGATACCGGAAGGAGGAGGGAATGATTTCTCGCGGAATTTCCGTATCCCCGGCGATATTGACCGGGCTGTTAAAATCCTCAAGGAAGAAAATTTCATTCCGGTGGATGTGGGAAAGATAGAGGATTTCTATTTCATCAATGCCCTGGGTATCGGTTTTGATGCTAAAGTAGCGGAATACGCCGATAAGATCAGATACCTTAACGGCTTGCCCCGCTATTTTCTAGCCCTGCTACAGGCCCTGCTCAAGCTCAAACCACACCATCTCTATATTAAACTGAACGATGAACTCATGGATATCTCCACCCTGCTGATAAGCGTTGGGAACGGTCTGTCCACCGGAGGTGGTTTCCTGCTCACACCCCAGGCTCTGGTCAATGACGGCAAATTCGATATCTGTATCATCAGCGAGGTTAAACTCCTGCGTCTGCTCCGCCTGCTGCCGACCGTCCTCACCGGAAAACATGTCGAGCAACCGGAAGTCAGGATCATCCATACCGACCTTCTGCAGATTACATCCGACAAGAAATTACCCATCTATTACGATGGTGAATTGCCTGAACTGAAAAATCCTTACGAATTCACCATCAGATTGCTGCCCGGTGCGATCAATTTCATCTGCCGGAAAGGATTCTCCACCAACGAATTAGCCTGAGAAAGCCGTTATAGTCTCTCATAAAATGGATCGTTTATTATTTTAAAATGTTAAAAAAAATCGTACTACTATGCCTTGTCATTCTCATCAGACAGATTATCCACTGTGATAATTACATGAACATGATGGTTCAACTGGAAGGTGAGCATGATTTTTCAGAATTCGGCACTACCATGACCTCTCTCGATTTCAACGGTGATGGCATTGATGATCTGGTGGTGGGTGCCAACGAATGGGATCCTGATTATAACGGCTCTGATCCTGTTCCCTGG
>JAFGRJ010000021.1 GCA_016935235.1 Candidatus Cloacimonadota bacterium | reverse complement strand
TGCGCTCCTCGCTGCGCGCCGCTGTCATCTCGTAGCATTGCTGCAAACCATGCTCGATCAGATCCGATAAACGGTATTCAGCACTGTAAGCATTTAACGTTCCCAGAATGATAACTGCTGCCAAGAATATTTTCATTTTCTCTCCTAACCTATAATAAAAAACCAGACCATGTTTATCAACCCAATCACAAAACCAAGAAACAGAAAGAAATACATGAGATACCTGTTAATATACCTGTTATAATACCCGGTGATAATTTCCATATCGAGTTTATGATCCAGCAGCACTATATATTTATCTGCATGGTATTTTTCCAGCAGATAAGGTACAAAACTGCGCAGGAACTGCCTGGCTATTTCATAGAAGAACAGCGCGAATATATAATGAAGTTTATTACGTAGTTTACGTGGCAGTAGACGGATATCATCAATAAAGGAGAATTTTTCCCAGGCAGAATCGAACACCCTGTTTTCCCATCTGGATACCAGCGTTCTACCATTCCTGGTCTGGCAACTGCTGATGTAATCATGCAAACTGGTATGTAATTTATTGATAAGCCATTCTTTTTTCCGGTACAGCAATCCCGGAGTACCAGGAACCTTTTTGTTGAAAACATAGATCTTATGCCTGGGAAAGAAAAGGATAGCCCGGATAGAATTGATGATCAAAAAACCAAGCAAGAGATTGAACAGGATAAAGGTAAGACCCTTTAAGAAGACCATTATCTTATCCTGCCCTGCTGATAGAGAGATATAAAGTAGGCAATAGATCTGTCATAGGTTTTTTCCGCATCATCGGGAAAATAGCAGGCGGGTAGTTGACCCAGGGAACGGTGATATTTCACGCAGGTGCAGCAATTACCCTTTTTCCCACAGGGATAGGTGCAGTTACATGCCTTGAGATTTACGCTTTTATTCGGACATTCCATATTTCCCCGCCTATTTTAAACGTTTTATATGTCAACTTTTAAATGTCTTCGCTGAAATTATTCCTCAGCCACTGCAAAGTATACTGCATATCCTCTGGTAATGGCGTTTCCAGAATTAGTTCCCGACCGGTAAAAGGATGCAGAAATTCCAGCCGGTAGGCATGCAGAGCCTGTCGCAGCAGATGTTTACTCAGTAAGTGCTTCAATTTTCTGTGGTATTCTGCCGGGATCTGACTGAGAACCCGTTTTAAACCGGAATAGGTGTTATCTCCCAGGACCGGGCAATTTATATGGGATAGATGAAGTCTGATCTGATGGGTCCGCCCCGTCTCCAGCCTGATATCAAGCAGGGAAAAATAAGTGAAATCCTCCTCCACCCGGTAGTGAGTTACAGCCTGTCGGCCAGACTTAGCAACCATCATTTTCTGACGTTCACGATCACTGCGCCTAACCAGGGTTTCGATCACACCCTCTTGCGGAACAGGCGATCCTAATGTAACTGCTTTATAGAATTTCCCTATCCGACGTGACTGGAACATGGTGCTGATTTCTTTGTGGGTTCTGTCGTCCTTGGCCACAATCAGCAATCCGGAAGTATCCTTATCCAGCCTGTGGACGATCCCCGGTCTTAACCTGTCAAAACCTGCTGCCAGATCACCTCCCAGGTAATGGACAAGTGCATTCACCAGTGTACCATCCGGATTACCGGGAGCCGGGTGGACAGTCAGCCCGGCCTGTTTGTTGACCACCAGTAGTTTTTCATCTTCATAGATTATCTGCAGTGGTATATTCTGGGGTAAAAGCGCCGGTTCGGGGCTGGGAGGGATGATAATACTGATAATGTCGCCGTATCTGAGCAGATGGCTTTTCTTGATGCTCTGTTTATTCACCAGAACATGATGATCAGCTATCAAGGCGTCTATATAAGTCCGGGAATGCAATGCTTCGATATTCTGCTCAACGAGATATCTATCAATGCGCTTAGGTTCCTGCTCCTGAAATCGTATTTCCATTAAGAATCAATTGTCCTGCTCTTTTTCTCTTGGTTTGTCCTGTTTCTTCTTTTCCAGATTGGAGATTGAGATGACAGCGCCGCACATCTCGCCTTCGATGCCACGGACGATACCGCTGTTCATGCCGATATGACGTTTCAAGGAGGGCATGAAGAACTGCTGGGAATCCTGCTTGGTCTTTGCTTTCAGAATATTGAGCGTATATTTCTTAATATTATTTTCTATCTCGGGCGGGAAATTCGTTTCCGCTATGTTGGTTTTCTCGCTGAGAGCACTGAAATTATCGGTTACCTTGTCGTTTATATAAACAATATTACCATTATTGTCTATGATAATAAAACCGTTCTCCGTCAGGTTCAGGATAGCCAGAATCCGGTTGTGATGCTCAATTATCTTCTCCTTCTTCAGTTTATCGAAAGCAGCGATTGACCGGAGCATTTTCTTTATTTCCAGCACCACTGTCATGAATTCCTTGTCCAGGTTTCTATCGAATGTATTGATGTCCAGTTCTATATTGTACATACCCTGACTGATATCTTTTAGTATGTTGTTGATCTCCGCAAAAGCATTACGCAGGAATACCGGCAGATAGAAGATCAGGATAATGGAAAGTACGAACTGAAGAAAAATAGTTATGTACACCGTATTCAGAATATCCTGTTTCAGGGTCTGGATATCGTTGAAATTATTCACGAGTTGAATTATGATCATACCCTGTACCAGTGCGATCAGGAACAGAAATATGATTATAATTCTGATTTTACCTGTAAAAGAAGATTTCATGTGACTATCCTTTCTTTGAGGTTTGATTGATCAATTCATTGATCTTGTGCTTCGGTCCAATCAGAACCAGCACATCACCTTCATGGACGATATCGTTGGCACCGGGCATATCGTTGATTTTTTTATCAAGGATATTCTCGCCTTCCTCGGTCACCTTGAGAAAGGTATATTTAATAGCGACGATATGAATGCCCCATTCAGCTGGCAGGGCGAGTTCCTGCAGGGTCTTGCCGATCCATATTTCCGGTACCACCAGTTCCACTACACTGTGCCCGCTGGAAAGGTCAATATATTCCAGCACGCTGCTGGAAAGCAGGGAATTGGCCAGCTGCCGGGCGATCTGTTCTTCAGGGAATATTATATTCTGCACACCCAGCAGTTCCAGAATTCTTTCATGAACCTTGCTGTCGACTTTGGCAAAGATATTACTAACTCCAATCCTTTTCAGGATAACAGCGGTGAGGACACTTACCTCGATATTATTGCCGATAGCAAGGATAACAGCGTCAACATCCTGGATTCGGTTCATCTTCAGAGCTTTCTCGTCGGTGCTGTTCATATTGATAGCCACACTCACTCTGCTGCTTATTTCATCCACCAGCATCTGGTTGGTATCTATCGCTATAACCTCTGCCCCGTTCTCATAGAGCGTTGTGGCTACATTCATGCCGAACTTGCCCAGTCCGATAACAGCAAATTTAGCCATTTTATTCTCCTTTTTTAACCTATGCCGATTTTCTCTTCAGTATAGGAATAGTAGGATTTACTTTTTGTCTCCGAGATGGCAAAGATCAGGGTGAGAGGTCCCACTCTGCCCAGATACATCAGTAATATGATGATCATCTTCCCGGCTTCTGACATATATGGTGTGATACCCATGGAAAGTCCCACCGTGCCAAAGGCTGAGAATGCCTCGAATACTGTCCTCTCAAAAGCGAAGGGTTCGATGATCAGCAGCAGGAAAATCAGTATAGAAAGCAATGCCAGTGAAGCTGTGATCAATGCCATCACTTTTCTGATGATATCATCGGCAACCTTGCGCTTGAACACGTTGACATCCTTGTAGCCCTTGAGCATGGCCAGCACGGAGACCACTATAATCACAAATGCTGTTGTTTTTATTCCTCCCCCGGTTGAACCTGGCGATGCCCCGATGAACATGAGAATGATTGTGATCAGGACCGAAGGCTTGCTGATCAGGGAATTATCGATGGTGTTGAATCCTGCAGTTCTGGCTGTTACCGATTGAAAATATGAAGCGAATAATCTATCCTGCAGAGAGAATCCTTTCATGGTATCATTGTATTCTGCGATAAAAAAACAAACCAGACCAGCCAGAATCAGGATGAGGGTACAGGTCAGCACAATTTTGGAATGGAGTGAGAAGCGTGATAATTTCAAGCCTCCCATGATATTAGCCCTGATATCGACCAGAACCGGGAAACCTATCCCGCCCAGAATGATCAGGGATGTTATCACTGCATTGATATTGAAGTTGGATTTGAATTCCATGAGGTTATTTTTAAAAAGGCAGAAACCAGCATTACAAAAAGCAGATATGGAGTGAAACACCGAGCAGTATATTGCTTCCCCAGTCTGAGTGAACCTGTCGTGAAAGGTCAGGTATAAAAGTAAAGCTCCTATCAGTTCAAAAATAAAAGTGACCGCTATGATATTCTTTACCAGTCGTATCATATCTATTTTTGACGATTCCCCCACCACATTCTGAATGACGCTTTCACTCTTTATCGATAATCTCTGCCCCAGCATGATGGCAAAAGCGCTGGAAACGGTCATTATTCCAAGCCCCCCGATCTGGATCAGGAACAGGATGATCATCTGACCGAAAAAAGTGAAATGTGAGCCGGTATCGTACACTATCAGCCCGGTCACACAGGTGGCGGAAGTGGAAGTGAACAGACCACCGATAAGCGATGTCTCTTCTCCCGGTACTGTGGCTGAAGGCAGCAGCAGCAAAAGGGTGCCGATGAATATTGCCAGGAAGAAACTGAACAGGACAAAAACAGGAGGATTGTCGGAAAGTTTATCGATGAACTTACCCTTGTAACCGGAAAGAGCCATGTTACGGATAAGTATGAATGTCTGCCTGCCCAGGAGATAAAATTGAAATACCCGGTGTGAATCAGCGACAAAAAGCCCGATACCTATGAACAGAAGATCAGGTGATACATCCCGGAGCCTGCCAAAACTGAAACCATGCCTGAACAAACGGAACAATATATATAGAAGCAGGAGAGCAATACTGATGATCGTGTAGTAATAGTTGCTCCTGGCTTCTATTCTTACCAGTTTTAAGAAAAGGAACTGGAAATTCAGGATTGCCAGGATATTTAATAGAGAATACAATCCCGTTTCCACATTATAGATGAATTTCTTCATTTTATTTCAGGACAAATATTCCCTGATTTTACTGTAAATTGATGCCAGGGTATCGTCAGCATTGATTATAATCAGATTGCCCTGTTCGCGGAAATGATCGATTACTTTCCCTGTTTCCTGATAAAATTTCTCGATTCGTCGTGCGACTGCTTCCTCCACATCATCATCTCTCTGTACCAGCTTGCCACCACATGCATCACAGATACCGTCCTTTTTGGGCTTCCGGGATATAAGGTTGTAAACCAGTTTACAATCCTGGCAATGCCTGCGGGAAGAAATCCTTTTTACAGCTACATTTTTATCCAGATCCAGCAGGAATACATGGTCGATGGTGAATTTCTCCAGCAGGAACTTCATCTGCTCGAGATTACGGGGAAATCCATCCAGAATAAAACCTTTTTTTGCATTATGCAGTTCCTGCAGCACTACTTCAAAAACAAGCTTATCAGGGACAAGTTCACCCTTTTCCATATAATTCCGGGCTTTTTGTCCCAGCAGGGTGTTATTTTCGCTATGACGACGGAAAAGATCACCAACATTCACATGCTTCCAGCCGAATTCCTTTTCCAGAAGGTCAGCTTGAGTGCCCTTGCCACACCCCTGAATACCCAATAGAATCATTCTCATTGCACACTCCATCAATATTTTTAAGATTCAGGACCGATTCTCTGGGCGAAAATTAGGTTATCGTTTAAGGAAGTCAAGTTTTAAGCAGTAATGCCTGTTCAGAAGATTAGGTGTTCTACCGTGCCCACAGCAGAAACTAACTTAAAAATAAGACTGCAACAAAATGATTGACCTTTTCATAATTGGCTTTGAATTTACCCTCATGAAAAAAATCGCTATTACTGGCGCCAACGGTTTCGTGGGCAGTCGCTTGACAGGCAAACTGCTTGCCCGGGGCTACCAAGTTCTAAGCCTGGTCCGGCACGGTGCCAATACCAGTCTCCTGCCCGGAGATGCTGATATAGTATTCGTTGATTACCATGGCAGTGACTTTGCAGAGAAAATTGCCGGTTGCGATGTTCTCATCCATGGTGCTGCCCTCACCAGAGCCCGTTACTGGAATGACTTCAAGAAAGTTAATATTGATCTTACTGATAAAATGATACTGCACGCCAATATGTCAGATTCCATTGCAAAGCTAATTTTCATCAGCAGTCAGGCAGCAGCAGGTCCCGCCCTGGACAGGGATAATCCCCGCCGTGAAAATGATGCCTGCCATCCGGTATCCCTTTATGGAAAAAGCAAGATGCTGGCAGAAAAACTGGTCCAGGATAAGTGCCAAAAAAGCTATACAATTATCAGACCAGCAGCAGTATTTGGCCCTGGCGATCGCGATTTTCTCTTCTATTTCAAACTGGTTAAGAAACATCTTGCCTTGAATATAGGTTCACGGGAAAAATACCTCAGTCTTATCTATGTTGATGATCTTGCAGAACTGATCTCACTGGCTGTCAGCACCAACCGGGCGGAAGGAGAAATTTTCTTTGCAGCCCATGATGAATCTGTCTCGCTTACCAGGTTCAATGCCTATCTGGGCGAATGCCTGAATACATTCAGCAATCCGGTGACAATACCCGCTTTTTTTCTTGATGTGCTTGCTATCCTATCAGAACTCTGGGCGTCGCTGCACCATAACGTCGCTCTGCTTAACCGGGAAAAAGTCAGGGAATTGAATCATCATTACTGGCTGGTAAGCAACGCAAAGGCAAAAGAGTATCTGCATTTTGCCCCTGATTACGATATCCTGGAAGCCCTGCATCTTACCTGTAAATGGTACAAAGAAAAAGGCTGGTTATGATTAATTCTTCTGCAGGTCATGCGGGACGACACTGGTATCTTCTTCTATTCATCTCCTTGTTTGCATTGAACCAGCTGCATGCAATCTCTCCCGGTGAAAATCCCAGTGAACCCGATTCACTCTCCTTCAGTCCTGACAGCCTGTCTGTCCTGGAACAAAGGGGGATGAGTGCAGACGACAGTCTGGAGTTCAACCGGGAAAAACTTGCCCAAGATGTACAGGAAGAAGTGAATAGGAGAATTAACCGAGCAGGTATTAATGCTATTCCCCATTTGATTTACCGGGAGAATTACCACCTTATCACCCCGACCATCTTTAATCCAGATATCAAGAAAAATGGCTTCAGCATCATCCCTTTTTCTGTTCAACCTGTGCAGTACCTGCAGGATTTTTTCACCATGAACGAAATCTCCTACCGGCGCAACCGTCTTGATTTTACCAGCCATTCTACCTTTCTTCCTGTATCCTTCACTGAATCCTTTTTGTGCCTGGGAGATTACGAAATGAATCATGCTGGTTTCCTTTTTCACAAGGGTAATATAGCAGGGATCGAAAATCTGGGCCTGAAGGTCGGATATCTGGGCGATGAAGGCAACTGGCTGGGAATTAATGAAGCAGGCAGAAATTTTGATCTGGAATTGTTTTATTCAAGAAATAGATGCAAAATGCACCTGTTCTATAACAACATCAGCCGGATGATTTCCCCGCTGAAATTATATCCTGTCCCGGACCTAACTGAAGATGAAAAGGTCAGGTACCGCCTTCAGGAAACTTCTTTTCTGCTGGAAAATCCTGTTATTGATGTCGGATTCCGTTACGAATATTGCAGTCTGACTACTTCGAACCGTGACCTTTACCAGTTTCTGCTTAAAAAGAAAATTCTCTTTCCCGGTAACACACTCAACCTGAGTGCAGAATACATCTACAACTCCCCGGCAGAAACCAGGGAATTATACTGTAACTGGGACCACGAACTGAAAACCAATCTGTTTCATATCGCCAGCACTGGTTCCTACCACAAGAAAGGTGAATTCGATATTTCAGCAGAAGCAGGCTTGCGCATATATCAAAATCTCCACTTCTGGAATGAATATACAAAAGTCGAAAATAATCAGGCTGGAATTCACTATTTCCTTGAGAAAAAGTCCAGCGGTCTTTTCTGGAGAGGGGAAAGATGCGAGATCAGGATCTCGGGGGGCATCAATTCGGAACAGAACGTGGAGTATTTCCTGGAAAATTATTCCCACATCAGGATAGAACTTGGTGCCCTAAACTTGCTTCTGAACAACTACCTTATTTATTCATCTCCGGAAAATGATGAATTTAACTATCCAGAATGGCAGATCAAAACAGATCTGTCTTTTAATCTTGATGTCAGACACGGCAATTCCATTACACTAGGATTGGAACAAAATTACTGTTCACTTTTCATCAATCCTTGCTGTCCCGATCCATTCCTTTTCAGGAATGAAACCTTTTTACTGACTGCCTACCTTGCTGTCAATATTACACCTCTCTTCCGAATAAGACTCGATGCCGTCAATCTTGCCAATACCGAGAATATTTTCGGTTATGATATTCATAACAGATTACCGGAAATACATTTCAATGTAAGCGTAAACTGGATATTTATAAACTAATGAAATAGGAGGATCTTAATGAAAGGTAAATGGTTCGCTTTAGGTTGTTTGACATCGGTGGTCGTTGTCTTGGCTATTACTCTATCGCTGTTCTTTTCTCTGGGAAAAATGACCCGTGCATTTCAGAAACCCGCTCCTGCTCCACTAAAATCGGGTTCCTATCTATATCTTAAATTACAGGGAGAAATCTCTGATTATGCTCAGATATCAGGGCCTTTCTCTTTCAGAGAGAGCCTTGCTGTCAACACTCTGATCGTCAAGATCGCAAAAGCAGCAGAAGATAAGGATATAGCCGGTATTATCATGGAACCGAAATATCTGTCCTGCGGATTTGCAGTCCTGCACGAATTGATCACTGCTCTGGAAGAATTCAGAAAAAGTGGAAAACCAGTTTACACACTCCTCGATACCGCTTCCAACAAGGAATACCTGCTGGCAAGTGTCACCGATGCAATATATCTCAACCCTTCTGCTTCTGCCGGTATTTTCCTGAGCGGACTTGGAAGCGAGATCATTTTCTATAAGGACATGTTCGACAAACTGGGAATTGAATTCACACTGTTTAATGCCGGTGAATACAAGGAAGCCGGTGAGACCTTCACCCGCCGCAACCTATCGGACCCTGTGCGAAATAACATCAAACAGGTCTATTATGACATATACGACAACATGGTTACAACCATAGCTGCCAGTCGAACTCTGGATAAAGCCACGATCAAACATCTCTTCGAAAACAGAGATGAATTGTTCATAAATGGTCAGAAAGCTATTGATTACGGGCTGGTGGATCACCTCTCCTCCAGGGAAGACATGCTCGAAAACCTGGCAATTGAGGACGATAAACTGGTGTTGTTAAGTGATTATAAAATACCTAAGATAAAACAGGGGAAACAGATTATAGCGGTAGTTTATCTGCAGGGCATGATTGTACCTTTCCCTGGCTGGAGTATGGATGACATAATTTCTTCGGGAAAAGTTGCTGAAATAATTGATGATATTGAAGACAATGATGATATCAAGGCAGTGGTGCTGAGGATCAACAGCCCCGGAGGTTCCGCCCTGGAATCGGAAATCCTGCTGGAAATGTTCATAAATCTGCAGGAGAAGAAACCGATGGTAGTTTCCATGGGCAATCTAGCTGCATCAGGAGGTTATTATATTTCTGCCTCAGCTGATTATATCATGGCTGATCCCTATACAATAACCGGTTCTATCGGGGTAGCCGCCATGTTCCCCAATATCACCAGGCTGGCCGATAAAATAGGTCTGGATAATGAACAGCTTGGTATCGGAAAATACTCTAACTTTGCCAGTATCTACGAGGAAATGAGCCCGGAAGTAAAAGCAAAAATCATAGCAAGTGTACAGTCAACCTACCTGGAATTCAAGACCCGGGTTTCTGAGGGTCGGGGTATCAGTCTGGATGATGTGGAAGTAGTCGCCAGAGGTCAAGTATGGGTAAGCAAACGGGCTCAGGAAATGGGGCTCATCGATGCTGTGGGCAATCTCGCTGCTGCTGTCCGGAAAGCAGCTGAGCTGGCAGGAATTGAGCAGTATTCCACACAGTACCTTCCTGAAAAGAAATCGTTTCTGCAGAAATTCCTTGAGGAAAGAATGAACCTGGATCTAAAACAGGCATTACTGCAGGATGAACTTATCCAGAGCACAGAACTGGACAGGTTATTAACGGTTTACAGTATTACCCGCAGGGATCCTGTGGTCACTTTACTTCCTTACGATCTTGGCTTATAAAGCAGGA
>JAFGRJ010000127.1 GCA_016935235.1 Candidatus Cloacimonadota bacterium | reverse complement strand
TATAACCAGGCAGCGGCAGGTGGGTGAACTGGTTGTCGGCCTTCCGGTGAATACGGCTGGTGCAGACTCGAGTAAAACAGTGCAGGTGAGAGAATTTATTAAGGCTTTGAAAATGAGGACAACTATTCCTGTGAAACCCTGGGATGAAAGATTTACTACCTGTGAAGCCGGTGAGGAATTAAAAAAACTCGGATTAAACAGCAGAACCTCAAAAAAATTTATCGATATGATGGCAGCAACTCTTATCCTGCGTTCTTATCTCGAGAGCCTATGAAATTCTTCTCCCTTATACTGTTGTTAATAGTTTTTATATTTATTATATACTCGGTATTTCTTTTCTTCAAACCTTTCTGGGTAAGGCAGACTGTCATCGAGATTGAAAATGGAGAATCCGCCTTATCAATTGCCACTAAATTATTCTATCATGATGTCATAAAAAGTAAGTTTGCCTTTTATGTCTATGTTAAGATAACAGGAATAAGCGGGCGTCTAAGTTACGGGAAATATCTCTTCAATGGAAGGTATTCCCTGCTGGATGTTATTCGCAAGATAAAATCCGGTGAAGTATACCTGCGCCGGGTGACCATACCGGAGGGTTATACAATCAATAAAACCAGCCAGCGTCTGGCCAGAAAAGGTTTCGGGGATTACGAGGCGTTCCGGGCTCTGGCCAATGATTCAACCTTTGCCCGGAAATTGACGGGTTTTTCCATACCGTCGCTGGAAGGTTTTCTTTATCCCGAAACTTATTATTTCCCCGAAGACGTGAATGAAGAGTATATTCTAACTCACATGGTGCGCCGTTTCTTCGTGGAAACAGCCGATCTTGATTTTGCGCCCAATGCCAATGTTGATTTTTATCAGACGATCATTCTTGCCTCCATCGTGGAGAAAGAAGCGCATTATAACGATGAAAAACCCTTGATAGCCAGTGTCTACCTGAACCGGATTGAAGGCAGCATGAGACTCCAGGCTGATCCTACTGTGGCTTATGTACTGGAAAAATACGGGCAGAACAGGAAAATTATTTATTATCGGGATCTTACCATCGATTCACCTTATAATACCTATAAATACCTCGGTCTTCCACCTACTCCCATCTGCAACCCCTCCCTTAGCTCCATCGAAGCTGTACTTAATCCCATCAACAGCGATTTCTACTTCTTTTTTGCTGATCGGAAGGGACGACACATCTTCTCGCAAACCTACAGCCAGCACCTCACTGCCCAGCGCAATTTGAAGGGTAAACATGGAAAGTAATCTCCTGCTGCACCTGGCAGTGATAATAATCCTGGCCAAATTACTCAGTGCGCTCTCCAGGAAATTCAAGCAACCACCGGTTATAGGACTGTTATTACTGGGTGTGTTACTCGGTCCGACGGCTCTGAATCTGATAAAACCTTCGGAGGTTATCGTCTGGCTGGGTAAGATCGGAGTTCTCTTCCTGCTGTTCGAAGCTGGCATGGAAACCGATTTGAAAAAGATAAGATCGGATTCACGGCAGGCTTTTCTTCCTGCCCTGGGCGGAGTTCTGCTGCCGTTTGCGCTGGGGTTTATGTTGTCCTATTTCTTCTCCGGAAACTTGCTGCACAGCCTGGTGGTCGGTATAATCTTTACTGCCACCAGTGTCAGCGTCAGTGTCATGACCTTGCTGGATCTGGGCAAATTCCGTGGCGTTGAAGGACGATGCATTGTTAATGCGGCGATTATAGACGATATTATCGGTATTTTACTGTTGACTTTTATCTTTGGATTGACTGCCAATATGGGATCGGGATCAGTTAACTTTATCGTTCCCCTCCTGAAGATAGTTGCCTTTTTTATCCTGGCGCTGGTGGTGGGATATTTTCTGCTGAATCCCTTTTTTCTGAACCTGCAGAGATTGCTGCTGGACAATGTTGTATTAGCCCTGGTGATAGCGGTGATATTTCTGTATTCCTGGTTTGCTGAGCTGACCGGGCTGGCTGCAATCACAGGAGCCTATTTCGCCGGTATCTTCATCGGTCAGACAGAATACAAGACCTCAATCCAGAATGGCATCACTCTGCTGGGTAAATCACTCTTCGTGGATATTTTCTTCGTGGGGCTGGGATTGGAATTCAATCTGCTGGAAATTGAAGCGGAGCCCTTGTACCTGGGACTTTTTATTATTCTGGCCATAGTGGGTAAGATAATCGGATGCGGTACTGGTGCACGCCTGATCAAGTTTGATTATATCAGGTCCTTGAGAATAGGAGTGGGCATGATACCACGAGGTGAGGTAGCCCTGATTGTGGCTAATATGGCCTTGCAGAAGGACATGATTACTCATGATATCATATCGGCCACGATCCTGATGGTAATCTGTACTGCCATTGTAACCCCAGTTCTGCTTAAATACGGATTCACCAGGGTTATCCGCAAATCCTTTGAAAAGGAGCTCTAAATGTGGAAAGATATCATTGATAAACGTCTGATCATTGTCAATCCTGTGGTCAAGGATAAACAGGATCTCTTCCGGGCTATGGTCAACCACGTCTATAATTGCGATTATGTGATCAATCAGAAGGAATTTCTCTCCGCTCTGATTCAAAGAGAAAAAGTATCCAATACTGAATTGATGCCCGGTGTCGCTTTTCCCCATGCCAGATCCCGGGCGGCTGAAAAGCTCTTTCTGAGTATCATTGTCCTGAAGAAAGGCATCAATTATGATAATCCCGAGATGGGACCGGTCAATATTATTTTCTTCTTTGGGTGTACCGAAGATCAATCCCGGGAATACCTCCAGATGCTGGCAAAATCAAGCCGGTTGCTCAAAGATGAGGAATTCCGTGAGAAATTAATCGATTGTGAAACACCCGACGAGGTAGTCAAAGTCCTCATGAGCTATGCCGAGGAAGAAGAGGAGGGGGGTGCTGGTGGACAGAGTTTGCTGATCCTGACCCTTAATAAGACGGAAAAGCTCGATGAAGTAATGGCTGCAATGGTGGAGACCGGTATAACCAATGCTTCCATAGTGGAATCGGTGTCGATGGCCAGAAAACTCGCCTACGAGATGCCTATATTTGCCGGACTCAGTTATATGTCCCAAAGTAAATCGAAAGATTCCATTCTGATTCTGGCTTATGTAGATAATAGGGAGATCGCCCTCAGACTAAATAAACTATTGAAAAAGAATGGCATCGATCTGGATTTGAAGGGGACAGGATTTATCCAGATGATCAATATCGATTCGATATTTGGTAATGTTGAGGAAGAAGTAGAACTGTAAAAAAACCATGGAAAGAATACTGATTGTTGAAGACGAAATCGGTATCAGGGACTTACTGGCCAGAACCCTGCGTGAGGAAGGGTATACAGTGATCGAGGCTGAAAATGGTCCGGAAGCTCTCAGACTGTGCCGAGATTTCAAACCGGTGCTTGTTTTGCTTGATCTCTATCTACCAGGGTTGAATGGCATGCGTGTCCTGGAAACCATGAAAAGGGATTTCCCCGGTATTGAAGTAATAATAATTTCAGGCTCCAAGGGTATAACCAATGCCGTGGAAGCCATGAAACTGGGAGCTTATGACTATCTGGTCAAACCCCTTCATCTTGAGGAAATGATGCTTATTATAAAAAAAGCCATCCAGGAAAATTATCTTAACCGGGAAGTCAATATCCTGAGGCGCAGGTTATATGAAAGTAAGGACACTGAAAAGAGGATGGGAGAAAGCCCCCAGATAAATAAGGTGCTGAAACAGGTGGAACTGGTTGCGCCAACTGATTTGAGTATTGTTATTCAGGGTAAGAGCGGAACCGGTAAGGAAGTGATTGCCAGTCTCATTCACCGCAGAAGTGCGAGATGCAACAAGCCGATGCTGGCGGTTGACTGTGGTGCCATACCGTCAACCTTGATGGAAAGTGAATTGTTCGGTTATGAAAAGGGTGCTTTCACAGGGGCCATCAGTCGTAAAATAGGGAAATTCGAACAGGCTAACAGTGGGACCCTGTTGCTTGATGAAATTACCAACCTTCCTCCGGAAAATCAGGTCAAACTGCTGCGAGCTCTGGAGGAGAAAATGATCCAGAGAGTTGGCGGAAAACAGTATATTCCAGTTAATGTAAGGATAATAGCCACCACCAATACCGATATCCAGAAAGCAGTAACTGTGGGAAATTTCCGGGAAGACCTTTTCCACAGAATCAATGAATTCCTTATTCAATTGCCGGAACTGAGGGAACGTGTTATCGATATACCCATCCTGGCAGAAGATTTTCTGCTGGAAGCAAATATCGATATGAATAAGAAGATTGAGGGCTTCACCAGTGAAGCCATGACATTGCTGAAACGATACCACTGGCCAGGAAATGTCCGGGAATTGAAAAATATCGTTAAAAAGGCTGTTTTGCTTTCCACTGAAAAAGTCATCGGAACTGAATTTCTCAATCTGGAGCTGGATAATCCTGAAAAATTGATGAAAATACCGGAACTTAGCGATGGTCGAATATCCCTGGAAAATGTTTTGCACGATGTAGAAAGACAGCTCATCCTCAAAGCACTTAGGTTGACCAGGGGCAACAAGACCAAAACCGCTGCCCTGCTCTCCATCGACAGAAAATCACTCTACAGAAAAATGGCTAAACTTGAAATATCTGCCTCCTCCAGAGGAAGGGAAATTCCGGGTCAATCTGACACAACATCCGGGCATGAACTGCCTGATTCCCATTACTAAGTTTTCTGAATCTGAAAACAATTCTCTGCTTGTCCTATTTTAATTTCCACATTTCTAATATCTTATCAACATCCTGAGAAAAAAAACTTGCTGGAATTAATCTGGAATATAAAATGCTACTTGCAGAAGCAGAAAAAAATCCGGGAGGTTCTAGATGATCAGATTCCTGCTGCTGATAACATTATTCGGGTCTGCTTCTGTGCTGGGATGCGCCTTTGGCTCAGTGTTCAATATATCCAGTAACTCTGTTGATGAGGAAGACAATATCATTTCCAATTCAAGTTTTGAGAATATAGATTTTGAAGCACAGAAATTGCCAGCAAGCTGGTATATTCTTTCCGAGAGGGATGATCTGATAATTCTGGACAGCAGCGTTTGTCATACCGGTAACAGCAGCATCATGGTTAAATCTCCGGAAACCGAGATCACCCTGGTTTCTGCTGCCTTCGAAATAGATCCCACCTGTATCTATTATTCCCGGTGTTTCGTGAGATCCGATGACAGGTCCACTCAGCCGCTGACGCTTTACCTGTTTGCTTTTGATATCGCCGGTAATCCAGTTAATACATTCAGTAGAAAGATATTTCCGACCGAAAATTGGGCTAAGCTGGATTTTACCAGTGCTTTTTTTAAATCGTCTGCCAAGGTGGGAAGAATTGCCATCAATATACCGGAAAAGGAGAATGTTTCCTTCTGGATAGATGATGCTGAAAGCTACAGAATGCACCGTTTTGCTTTCAGCCAGGAATAGCAGACGGCATTTAAAGGAAAGACAGCAGCGCTTGTTCTGGCAGAATTATCTTGGCTTCGGTATCCCATCGCAAGGTGGGATTTTTTGTTATAAGGATACAGAAAATGAATTACGGAGGCAACATCAGATACGGTAGAGTGTCGGTAATATTATGGATGTTGCCTATGTTGATCTCGGTGCAGTTATCTGCTTATAATCAGATTACCAGTCTCCAGGGCGGATCCCATCGTATTACAGGAAGTATCTATTGCAGCTATTTCACGGGTGCTGTTGCTGGTCTGGCTCAGTTCGGGAATTCTGTGTCTTCTCTTTCCACTGATCCAGTGATGGCTGCAGTGAATCCTGCTGCACTTGCCAGAATTGGTGCAAAGAGATTATGCCTGGAGATCACACCTCCCTTTTTGTTTAATCTGAATGGGATTTACGATGTCAATCCGGTCATCAAGGACCACATTGATGATATTAAGATCCTGCAGGATGATATTATTTATCCCTTCATTGACCTTGAGGGTGGACAGGTGGGTGGACTTAATACAATGGCGTTTAGTTATCCGGTATCTGATAGAGACAATCTCGGTTTTTCCTATCATACTCCCCTTCTCATTGATCTGGATGTGATCGGAAATGGCATGAGTGGCACCTTTTATGATACCGATGATGGTGATACTACCCGGGTTGCGTTGTCTGGTGAACTCTATGGAAAGTTCAAGGCTGGCAGTCATACTCTTGATATCGCTTACGCCAGGAAATTTTCTGACCGGATAGCAGGGGGATTGGCTCTTAATATCATGAATTTTACTTTCAATGGAGATTTGGCGCTGGTTATTGACGGGACCATCAGAAGATGCGGTGAAGATACCGATATTACCAAGTCTTTCAATGATCCGGTTGATGGAGCTAATTTCCGAAACACCCTTAACGATTCAGCGCGGTGCGATGTCAAGGGGAAGATAATCACAGCTACTCTGGGAATAAATTATCTGGTATCCCAGAGGATTATGCTGGATTTTGTTCTCAGCCTGCCATCCCGTAAAGATCTGCAGGGTGATTTCCTCTTGGTGAAGCACAGTCTGGGTGCGGTTGATATCCGGGGATTAACTGATGAGGAAGTGGAATTATTGGACCAGACACAGATTGAACCTAGTCGTATGACCTACACTAATCGGACAGCTTATCACAGCCAGAGGATAAATTTTCAGACAGCTGGGAAGATTGCCCTGGCTGCAGGATTCAGCAATTCCAATCTGGATGTGGTCATTTCCTATGAAAAACCTCTACGGGCCTGGTTGCTGACCTTTTCTTCTGTGGTACATGAAGATGGCCGGGAAAAGGTGGGCAGTGAATTTGAAAATTATGATTTCAACTGGGAAAAAACCTATGAACTGGGTTTATATGTTAAAAACATTTATAAACTGGGAATGAAATTCAAAAAAAAGGACAGCCAGCAGAAACTTGTCCTGGGAATTCAACTCTTCGATGTTGATACGGTTATAGATAATTTCAGCCTGAAGGAAAAAGAGAACATCAAACCCATGAAAAATTTATTGATACCCTCACTGAATCTGGGACTGGAAATTCCAATTTACAGTAACCTGCTCTGGAACTTAAATCTGATTTCCTTTCCTTTCCCTTATTTCAGGATTTCATGGCAATATGATTTTTAAACTCCTCATGGTCAGCAGAAAATTTCCGGTCATCTTATTGCTCCTGATGATCCCTGTGCTTTTGACTGCGGTGTTTGTCCAGTTCGGTCCCAGAGTTGATATGGGTATTATCGAATATGGACCGTTGTCCGAGATATCGGGAATAATCTGCAGCAGGGAAAACACCAATGTTATCTGGGCTCATAACGATTCCGGTGATGAGAGCAGAATATATGCTTTGAATACCGGTGGAGATCATCTCGGGATTTTCACTCTCACAGGAGCTGTCGCCAGAGATTGGGAAGATATAGCCATAGGACCGGGTCCCCTTGACGGGGTGGACTACCTGTACCTTGGGGATATTGGTGATAATAATCTTCAGTATGACAACAAATTCATATTCAGGGTAGCAGAACCTTATGTTGAAGAAGATCAGGCGCCAGAGGAAATGTCCATCGGGGAATATGATATCATAACCTTTCAATATCCCCAGCAGCAGAAATATGATGCTGAGACTCTTATGATAGATCCTCTGAATGGCGATATATACGTAATAAGTAAGCGTACTGTTGCTTCCTCTGATCGTGTTTTCCGCCTGGCATACCCGCAAAGTACAACGGATATCATTATTGCAGAAGAGATTGGTGAGCTGCAGATACCATCAGGTGAAGGTTATGGAGCGACCGCTGGCGATATCTCAAATTCCGGTCTGGAGATTATTATTAAAACATATACCAGTGTTTATTACTGGAATAGAAGTCCGGGAATGTCTATATCCCAGACACTTGCCACAACTCCGGCAGAGGTTTATTATGTTCAGGAACCTCAGGGGGAAGCTTTGGCCTGGAAAGCCAACAGTATGGGTTACTACACCAGTGGTGAGGAACCCCAGATCTGGCTACCCGCACATCTGTATTTCTATCCCAGACTCGATAATTATATCTATATTACAGAATTGCCTTCAGATCTCTATAAACAGAACGAGCAATTTGAAATTCAATGGGAACCGGAAGAGCTAACCTGTTCTCTGCAGATCGCTTCCTCTCCGGGAGGGGAGGATCCTGAAAACTATGGCGATACGGGAATGGAGGGTAGCGGTTATCTGATTGCAACTCCTGCCCAGATCGGCATGGGAACTGGAGTTTACTACTGTGTTCTTTCTAATGCAACTTATGGATATGTTTCTGTAGAATTCACCCTGATTGTTGAGAGCGGGGATGCTGTGGAAATGCTTATCCCGGAAAACGGTAGTACAGTAACTGAAGCTGCCCCTCTCTTTAACTGGGAATCTAATCCGGGTGTTCCTTATTACTACATCGTGGTTTCCGATAATCCCTTCACCATTGAAGAAGATGAAAATGGCGAGCCCGTTGTTGTAGGTCTCCAGCCAGTCTGGCAGATTATTACCCCTTATAGTTCTGCTCTCTATGGTTCACCGGATCCTTCCGGTTATTTTGAGAACCTGGCACAACCCCTGGTGCAGGGAATTGAATATAACTGGATAGTGGCAAATAATTACGGCAATGATCCCCTCCTGACCTCGAAAGTGGTCCCATCGCCCTTCTCCTTCTTCTATGATTCAGGATGCAGTATACCTTCTCCGGAGCTCATTTATCCTGCGGATCAGGTGATCCTGAACGAAGAAGAGATCACCTTCCAGTGGACCCAGGTGGATGTTGCGGATAACTACCAGATATATATTTACGAGACCAGGGAGGAAAACGGAAATATTGGTAATTACCTTATCTGGGATCAAATCACCACCAATACTTACTGCGATTTTGATGCGGTAGCGATTCTGATAAATGCTGACTATGTATGGAAGGTTATGGCTACCGACGAAAATGGTACCAGCTCGGTAAGTGAGAATTTCGGGTTCTTTTATGAAATCGAGATCGGTACACTGCACCTGAGTGTGCAGAATATTTACGGTTCACCTATCGGGTTCGCCACAGCCGAACTTGATCCCGTTGATGGTTCCCAGGATAATGTGCCTCTGGCTGTTAATGCGGAAGGTAATGAAGTAAAGGTCGTGCCACCTGGAGAATATGTACTTACCTGCAGCAAAGAGGGCTACGAGGACACGGATACCCTGATAACGATTTTCGAGGACCTCTACCCCGATTCCCCGGAGGGGGATACGTTTATAACTGTTTTTCTGGAACTTTCACCATCTGTGTTTTACGGAGAAGTCGTTGATAATAATAATGTTCCTGTGGAAAATTCTGTTGTCGGCGCCATTAATATATCCGGGGAGCTTAGAACCGCTGATGCTCCTTCAGGTTACTTCTATCTGGGAGTTACCCCGGGTATGTGGACCATTTCTGCCGATGCGGCAGGTTATACCCTGCTGGCAGCACTGGAGGAATACATTCTGCCAGGGGAGAACCTGGAATTACCTGACCTGATCATGATACCCAACGAAAAAGATATTGAGGGTCATGTCCTTAAACCTGGAGGTACACCTGTCGCTGGAGCTATAATCAATGCTGACAACGACCAGATATGCAGATCTGTTTCTACTAATTCCTCTGGCTATTTTCGTCTTTATGGATTGAACTTCGGCGCCTGGTCAGTCAGTGCTTATAAAGAGGGCTATATCGAAGCTTCCCCATTTGAGGTAAATATCAATAATAACTCGCCTCCGCTGATTACACTGCCGGACTTTATTCTGACACCACCAGCGAATCTTGTTATCGGAAATGTCAACAACAGTGTGGTCGCTCTGCCAGGAGCTTTGATCAGAGCTCAGCCACTTTACGGTCAATCCTGCTATACTGAATCCGATGTGTACGGAGATTACACACTCAACCTGGAATCGGGGACGTTTTGGATAGAGGCTTTCCTGGAAAATTATACTGCCCAGGATATTTATCAGCTGAGTCTGGATGTGGGCGAGACAGCCGATAATATTGATTTCATGCTCCTGCCCAATACGGGTCGGATCGAGGGGTATGTGTTTCTCAACGGCAGCGGATTTGAGGGTGTTACCGTTCAGGCGGGAAGTAATAATGCAATTACTGACCAGATAGGGTTCTATAGTATTCCCATTGCCGAAGGGACCTTTACTGTGCAGGCTACCAGGACCGGGTATTCCAGCAGTCCGCCCCAGATAGTTGCGGTCAATTCCGGACAGACCATTGCGGGAATAAATTTTACCATGTATCCCAATGCCAGTATTATAACAGGAATTGTAGAACATGCTGGCAATGGAATTGCGGGAGCACTGGTAACAGGAATAAAGGTAAATACCGGTAATCCTGTCCCTAATACCATATCGGATAACAACGGGAATTATGAACTTAACCTGTTGCCCGGTCAGTATCTGCTCTGGGCAGAGAAGGATGGGTTCATCTGTGCCACCGGAGATACCCTGACCATTACAGTTGGACCTGGTCAGAATCTGCCCGGGATGGATATTCAACTGTCACCTTATGAGTGTTATCTCGGTGGTACAGTGTTTAATGACTGGGAACAGCCCCTGCATTCAGCCCTGATAACTGCCCTTAGACTTGATGCTCCCTACCAGCAGTATACAACAATCAGCGACATTGCCGGGAATTACGCACTCATCCTGGTTCCGGGCCATGCCTACCGGGTCAGCGCTCAGAAGAACGGTTATTCAGAAGAAGAACAGATTACGGATATACTTCCTCAGGATTCCACCACCCAGATCAATTTTGTTCTGATCCCGCTCTTATCTTCGATATCGGGAAATGTCCAGGACCTTGAAGGGCAGCCACTGGTTAATGCTACAGTGGAAGCAGTATCAGCAGATGGCAGTTATCAGGTGCAGACAGCTTTGAATGGTTATTATGAGATAAACGTAAGCTACGGAGAATATGTTCTGACAGTTGTAAAACTTGGCTATATTCCAGAATCGATACTGCTTTCGGTAAATCCCGGAGCTGAAATCGAGAATATTGATTTCTGGCTCCAGGATAACTTCGCCTCCTTGCAGGGAATTATCACCGATGAATCAACCCAGCAACCAATCAGCGCTGCCATGATTACAGCTGATCTTACCTCCCGTAATACAGTATTCACCGACAGTAACGGATTCTATCAGATAAATGGATTACTACCTGGAATGTACGACATTCTTGTCACCAGGACAGCTTATGAGGATTTGCTTCTGGATAATATAGTGATTCCGGGTGGGACAGTAATCGAATTGGATGCTTCTCTCATACCTCTTGGGGCACAGCTGGATGTATATGTGTCAATCAGCAGAATGAGAGAACTGGCTGATGTGACCATCAATGTTGAAAATGCAGGGAACGGTACAGTTACTTCAGGTGTTACGGATGATGACGGATTCTGTTCCATTGACGGTTTGATGAGCAATGTTCCCCTGCAGGTAACTGCAGTTAAGGTGAATTATTTCGCGCCTGATACCATTGTAACACTATTGCCGGCACAGACGGACACACTATTTTTTCAGCTTGAACTTCTCAGTGGAAGTATCAGTGGTACCGTGTCCGAGCCGGACGGCACACCTCTTTCTGCTGTCCAGGTTATTGCAGCCAGCACCGATGGCTTCTATGGCAGTGGTACATCAAATTCCGATGGCAGTTATATCATCAATAACCTCATCCCCTTCAGCGAATATCTTATTACAGCGGAACTGGCGGGTTACTGTACCCTATCCGATACCATGGTGTTTCTGGCTGAAGAACAGGTCATTGTGGATCTCACTTTATATCCCCTGGACCTTTCCCTGTCCGGTCATATAGTCGACCAGGCGGGAATAGCACTGAATGGAGTACAGGTCCAGGCTTCCAGCAGTCTGGCTTCGGGACTGGCCATTACGGACAGTTACGGGTATTTTACCATAACAGCTTTAGCTCCTTATCAAGCATATCAGGTTTCGACCCTCATCTATCAGCAGGGTTACAATAATACTACTATCACTGCAGAAATGGGGGCAGAGTCTCTGGATATTGGCAATCTCACGGTGCAGGTACATATTTCCCGGTTCAGTGGCTTCATATTGGACGCCGATACCGCAGAACCTGTGACCGGTGCAACGGTGAATGCCCTGAACAACGGGACAGGAGTGAATTATTCCACCCTTTCCCAGCCTGACGGTTATTATAGCCTTAACTATCTTTTCGAGGGTAATTATGATCTGAAAGTTCAGAAGGATTCCTATCAGCAGCAGATGGTTAATCTGAACCTGGGGCACCGCCAGACCCTGTACCATGATTTTACTCTGCAGTACAGCGTCCCGGTAACGGTATCGGGATTGGTCATCGATACCGATGACCGACCCATGGCAGGGATCGTTATCCGATTGGTTAACCAGCAGCAGGAGCAACTCGCCTCTTCCGGACCGACAGGTGAGTTTGAGTTTATCCAGGTTCTTCCCTATACCGATAATATTCTCAGTACTGACATGCCGTCTTTCATGTACGACAATGCTGTGTGCTTCTTCTCTCTGGGTACGGAAGATCTGGAGGTTAACCTGGTGATTGATGTTCATGGGGCAACCGTAACCGGGAAGATAACCAATGTTGATGACGAAGCAGTTCCTGGTGTTGAAGTAAGCCTGAGCTCTGACAGCCTCGGCTACCAGGATATCACGGGTATGAGCGGGTTGTTTGATTTTTATTACCTTTATGAGGGTAATTATATTATGAACATTTCCCGCGCTGGATATCAAGATACTCTCCTGACCTTCGACCTGGCTGATTTTGACAGCCTCCAGCAGGATATGGTGATTCAGTATGAAGCGGGGAATATCTCGGGATTGGTAACCAATCCTCTATCTCAAAACATCAGGAACGCGGTTGTAAAGATCTACCAGGACGAGATTGAGGTGGGAAGAGATACTACCGGGGCAGGAGGCAGTTTTTCTGTGGGTGGACTGCCAGCTTTGTTTGGCTACGGTCTCAGCAGTCAGAAAAGAGGATATCAGATCTTCACTAATTCCGAACCTGTTTATGTGGATTCACAGGAAGTTCATATTCTAATGCACCCTTATCCCAGTACCATACTGGGAACCGTGACCTTCCAGAATATGGAGACAGCAGGTTGTTCCGTTATGATACGTAGTTTGCCGGGGAATATCCAGACTACCTCCAGCAATCTTTTCGGGGATTATCATTTTTCCAATGTTTACGGTTATTATGATATCTGGGCTAATCTCGGTGACAGTCTGGTAAGCTATACCACCAGCGTTTTTGTTGAGGAAGAAAGCTTTGTAATTGAACATCTTGCTCTGATGCCAGCCTCCCATATCACAGGTAGCGTTTTGTACAACGGTACAGGAAAACCGGGAATTACTCTTTATGCAGTTAATACCGGCAATGGCAGGATATACAGTGATGTGACTGATCTGGATGGACTTTACGACATTACCGGCATCACCCCCGGGAATTATCAGATAGATATCGGGGCGAATGGATTCATTGTTAACGAAGATCTGCCACAGATTTCACTGCAGGCTGGAGAGACTGTAAACCTCCCTGCTTTTACTCTTACTTTTATCCTGAATTCGATCATCGGTACGGTTTTTCAAGCACAGTGTCGGGACGCTATTGCCGGAGTAAGAATTCAGCTATGGGATGGTACAACTCTTATTGATAGTGTTCTTACCGGCCCCGACGGTTCGTTCCTGTTCACAGACCTTGCTGATGGTTGTTATGTGATAACTGCTTTTCATCAGGCTTATCAGGATTCAGAACCAATAGATATGATGTTGCTTAATGGAATGTCGACTCCTCCTACGGCAAACTTTCAGCTGGTTCACATTGAATTGAACGTCTACGGGACAGTAACGGATCACATCGGCATACCTTTACCGGGAGTACTGGTGGAAGCTGTTCTGCTGCCGGATTCAGGTTTGAGTCGTATAGTATTCAGTGATACTACCGGCTCTTCCGGGCAGTATTCTGTCGGCGTTGATACCACCGGATTGTATTCCGTATCCACTTCCAGGGCTGGTTATATTAATTCGGTTCCGGTAGAAGTGCTGCTGGATTATGAGGAGAACAGCTATCATCTTGATTTCGTTCTCTTTCCGGAACAGCAATTCGCTGCCCTGCAGGGTGAGATAACCGTCTATGACAGTGATCTCCAACAATATTACCCACCAGATAATGCCCTGATAACACTGCAGGATGGACAGGGGCAGATCTCGGAAATCTTTATGAATTATCCCCAGACATTCTTCCAATATCAGCAATTGCCTGTGCCGGATATCTTCAGCCTCGAGATAACTGCTGAGTATTCCGGGCAGGATTATTTCCGTTTCATACCCGGCATAATCATAGCCCAGCAGGATACGCTAAACCTGGATATCAGTTTTACTTATGATCCTCTTCAGGTTAACATGAGTGGATTTATCCGCATGCAGGATGAAGAACTGCTGCCCCTGCCGGGAGTGCAGATGACCCTTTATGATTCTTTGCTTACAGTCGTTGATGTAACCTGCACCAACAGCAGTGGGTTTTATTTCTTTAACGGATTATTGTCCGATCAGTACCAACTTGGGATTGAAACGACCTATAAGAATGAAGAATTTTCCGCTTTCATAGAGAATATACCCTGGACAGGCCAGAATATTCAACTGGACTATACCTTTGTATATATTCTCAGTCGTATCGATTTCCTGATCATGCAGGGAGACAATCAACCAGTTGACAATGCCCAGGTCAGAGTTCATTCTGCACAGCTTGAGGTTATCATTTATACGAATGAGAGCGGCTACTGTACTACTGATAATATCCTGCCTTCTGACGAATATACGGTTAATATTTCCAAAAACTATGGCAATCAGGGAAGATTCATCGAACCTCTCAGCTATAACCTGTCACTGGACAGCCTTGATTATTATCAGGAGATGATACTCCTGCCTCTGCAGTATGATGAAAATCAGCTCCAGGAATATAATGCCCATGATGAGATCATGGTTCTCCTGCAGAAATCATCAACCTATACAGATGCAGCCTATTTTCATTATTTCGATGTACTGGCGGACTATCATGAGATCGAGATGACAGCAGATAACGAAGAATTACTCTATGTTATCCTGCCCGGGCAGGGAAGTTCTGGCACCCTGCTGTTCTGGTTCACTTCCTATTCCACAGACCAGGGAATCAGCTTCTCCAGCTTCAGTTATCCCTACCTGATAACTGTAAGCTCCGAAGGCATTCTTTCCAGTCTGTATTCCCAGATCCTGCCCGATCAGCCTGTTTTTGTTTTCAATCAAGAGGCAGAATTTGAAGTTGATCTCTATGATAATTCGGGAAATTCTCTGAATCAGGAGGTGGAAACTGGAGGGATCGTATCCTGGTCATTGAGTAATGTCGCACTGGGAGAGTTATTTTCCCATCCCGATAATAACAGGAAAGTTCTTTTTGTCTCCCCTGCTGCTGATGGCGGTAATATACAGGGGCTGATCATGGCGGAAGTGGAGCTTGATGGCGTTTCCATGAATCTGCAGGAAACCGTAGCGGTAAAGGATATGAGACTCGACCGGCTGATAGTTGAAGGTCCGGTTGAAGTAAGCAATGTTCAGGGCGGGATCTATAATGTGATGGCCTTGAGTGACAGTAATCAGGTCATGACCTTACCGATAGTCTGGCAGGAAATACCTGCTTATGCCGGGATTATTACGGAAATGGCTGGGAATATCCAGTATATACCCGATTCAGGTTATATTGGCAGGTTTGATCTAATTTTCAGTGCCAGTGATCCCAATTATGGGCATGAAGTAAACGCCAGCAAAAAAATGACAGTATATAAAAAGATCAATAAGAATAACCTCATGCAAATACTGGATACGGGCAGGGGAAGCAGGCTGGTGCTTCATGAGAACATGCTGGACACCCTGAAAACAGAACAGGCGCGTATTTATTATTATTCCCGGGCAGTTCCACCTTTTAAAGAGATTGGTCTGGAAAACGAAGTCCTGGGAAATGTGTTTAAGTTGAACAGTAACCGGTCCCAGGATGACTATCTGGTTCTACCGGGATTGAATTTTGATGCTGTTGGTGATGAGGAGGAACTTTATATAGCTTATTGGGACAATGTTCAGTTGAAATGGGTCCGTCTGGGGGGTGATGTTTTCGGAAGAGAATACCTGGAAATGGTCCTGGAGCATGTCCCATTGCTTTCAGCAGATTATGCCCTGATCACTCCCTCCCGCGAACTGGGGATATATGACCTCAAACTGCGCCCCAATCCCTTTACTCCTTACGATCAGATAGGGCAGAACATGGGTTTGCAGATAGAATTCAGACTTACCTCTGACCGCTCTCGTTATCCCCGTATTACTGCCCAGATATATACTGTGAATGGTACACTGGTGCGGACCATTGTGAAAGACCTGCCAATGCTGAAAGGGAATTACCAGGCTGGCGAACCGGAAACTCTGCATTGGGATGGCAGAACCAGTGAAGGTAAAATGGCCCGGAATGGCAGGTATGTTATAAGATTGATAGCAGAGGATATTGAGCACCGCCAGGAACTGGTCAGGACAGTAATCCTGATTAAATGAGGGGAGACAGGCAATGAAAACCCGCTACTCGTTCTGCAGAAAGATTATAATGCCACTACTTCTATTCATCACGTGGAATGCCCCGGCCTTTCTTTCAGCAGAATTGAGCTATATTGATCCGGGATTTTACAGTTATGGTGCCAGAGCAGCTGCCCTGGGTTCTGCCTGTACCTCCTTGTCATTTTCTCCGGTAGTTCAATTATGGAATCCTGCCGGTATCAATTCACTTGCCGGAATCCATAATATAAGCTTCGACCATGCCATGATTCTGGACCTGGTTTCCTATAACTATGCGGGTTACGCTCACAGGGCGAAGCGCAGTGCTTATGCTCTGGGAATGACCTATTCCGGTGATGCGGCACTGGCAGAATACAGCGCTTATGTCACTGTAGCTGGCAATCTGGGGATGATCCCTGCCATTGACAACAGTGATTTTCAAATTCTGCGGACTGCCAATATGGGAATCAATTTCAGGTATGTGGGCTTTTATTTCGGTAATAATGCGGATGGTGCCTTTATCGATGATGAAGGTTACAATCACCAGGTAAAGGGGCAGGCACATGGTATGGGAATGGATCTGGGGCTGATGCTACATCCGGTTACAGGTCAAAGACTTGGTATTATGTGGCGCAACCTGCTCAGTGAAATATGGTGGCATAGCAGGAATGAGACCGGAACAGCCCTGGGAAATTATCGGGAGAATATGAGTTCATCATTACAAATGGGTTATTCCCTGGATTATAATAATGTGCTGCTGGCTTTTGACTACCATAAAGCAATGCATAGAGAACTGGCCGATGAATTCAGAATCGGTCTCGAATACAGGTTTTTTGCAGGAATTTTCTCTCTGAGGACAGGATACTCCCAGGAGACTTTCAGCGGAGGAAATAGGAAAGTTGCTGCCGGCACCGGCTTCCGGCTTGAGTTCGATTCTCAGACCACCCTGGAAATAGATCTGGCATATCTGGTTATTACTTCCTGGGAAGGACATAATTCTCTGCTAATATCGATTAATCTGACCCGCTGAAAACTTTTCCGACCAGCTGTCTGGAGAATGTACTTAATACATACGATAACCTGCGAAGCAGTTTTTTTGCCTGTTCTTTCCTTTAACATTTTTCTTGACTGTAATATTTCCCAGTCCAATTTCTTGCAGCAGGAGTATAAATGAAAAAATTTTGTACCCTGGTGGTAGGGTTGTTTTTGCTGGTTACAGTGCAGGCAGAATACAAGATCACCCTGACCTGGGATGAATTCGAGGGTGAGTGCAACGGATTTCTGAGTGGCACAAGTGGTGATGATTTTGGTTTTTTAAGCGGTACTTCCTCTGCTTCCGCCCTGGATGGTAAAATGGAATCACTGGGGGAAGGTCGCACCTGGGAAGCGAACCAGGTTTTCTATATTCATGCAGAGGAGGGTTTTTATACTTTCTGGATCAAGGATAAGTTTGCGGATGAGGATATGATGGCTGATCCCAACCTTATTTCCCGGGCGCAGCCAGTTGTCAGGATCTATCGTAATGAGCAGCTGTTGACATCGATTT